>NZ_CP096247.1:2711778-3023556 GCF_023204875.1 Prevotella sp. E15-22 | reverse complement strand
AGCGGGCCATCACCACAAAGATGCTGACCACCGTCAGAAGGGTGATCCACGCCTCAATGCTGAATCCTAGGAATATAAACTCGCTTAACATTGTTTTATATTATAGCTTTTTGACGAGCGTAAGGACGTTGCGTCCGTTATTGCGTTCGTAGTTAATACTGTCCATCAGCTGACGAATAAGGTGAATGCCCAGTCCGCCAATGCCGCGTTCCTCGGCCGACAGGGTGGTGTCCACCTCTCCCTTGGCCGTGGGGTCGAAGGGCGTACCGTTGTCGATGATGACAAAGGTGAGCGTCGTTCCATCGGCCTTGGCGTCGATGGTCACCGTGCCCTCCTCGCCAGCGGGATAGGCGTAGTTCATCACGTTGACCACCGCTTCCTCGATGGCCAGGTTCATCTTCATGGCCGTGCCCATGTCCAGACCTGTGGTCTCGCATACCTCCTCTACAAACTCGGCCAGTTGCGGCACCGTCTGTACGTCGTTGGGCAGGGTCAGACTGCGCTCATAGCGTGTGTCAGCCTCTTGGTTTGTCATGTTATCATAATTTAGTGTTTACTTCTCCTTGTAGGGCGGCTTTTACTGCTCCAGGTAGGTGTAGCCGTAGAGTCCGCTGCGATAGTTGCTCAGGAACTCCTTACCCTCCTCCAGCGAGATTCTGCCTTCCTTCACACTCTTCGACACCCAGATCTCCAGCTGGCGCACCAGCTTCTTGGGGTTATACTGCACATATTCCAGCACCTCGGCCACGGTCTCACCGTCGAAGATCTGGTCGATGTGGTACTTGCCGTCCTTCACCGATACGTGAACGGCCGTGGTGTCGCCAAAGAGGTTGTGCATGTCGCCCAGAATCTCCTGGTAGGCACCCACGAGGAACACGCCCAGATAGTAGGTCTCGTTCTTCTTCAGCGCATGAACGGGCAGTGAGTGTGAGTTGTGACGGTTGGTCACGAAGTTCACAATCTTGCCATCGCTGTCGCAGGTGATATCCTGCAGCGTGGCATTGCGCGTGGGGCGCTCGTCCAGTCGCTGGATGGGCATGATGGGGAACATTTGGTCGATGGCCCATGAGTCGGGCAGACTCTGGAACAGTGAGAAGTTACAGAAGTATTTGTCTGCCAGCAGCTTATCAATATTCATCAGCTCCTCAGGGATATGCTTCAGGTTCTTCGCCAGGGCGTTGATCTCGTGACACACACTCCAGTACATCGCCTCGATTTCGGCACGCGTCTTCAGATCCACGATGCCGTGTGAGAACAGGTCGAGCACCTCCTCGCGAATCTGCTCAGCGTCGTGCCAGTCCTCCAGCACGTTGCGAGGCGAGAGGTTGTCCCAGATCTCGTACAGGTCCTTCACCAGCTGGTGCGAGTTTTCATCGGGCTCAAACTCCTCGGGCATCTCAGGCAGCGAGGCCGTCTCCAGCACGTCGATCACCAGCACAGAATGGTGGGCAGCCAGCGAGCGGCCGCTCTCCGTGATGATGTTGGGGTGGGGGATGTTATTCTTGTTGGCCGCATCCACAAAGGTGTAGATACAATCGTTCACATACTCCTGGATAGAGTAGTTCACAGAACTCTCACTCGATGGTGAGCGCGTGCCGTCGTAGTCGACGCCCAGACCGCCACCGCAGTCCACGAAGTCCACGTTGTAACCCATCTTATGCAGCTGGATATAAAACTGTGAGGCCTCGCGCAGGGCCGTCTGGATGCGGCGTATCTTGGTGATCTGCGAGCCGATGTGGAAGTGAATCAGGCGCAGACAGTCGCGCATGCCCTTCTTGTCGAGCAGTTCCAGGGCCTCCAGCAGCTCGGCACTGGTCAGTCCAAACTTCGAGGCGTCGCCGCCGCTCTCCTCCCATTTGCCACTGCCGCTCGATGCCAGCTTGATGCGGATGCCGATGTTGGGGCGCACGTTCAACTGCTTGGCCACGCGTGCAATGATGTCGAGCTCGTTCAACTTCTCAACCACGATGAAGATCTGCTTACCCATCTTCTGCGCCAGCAGGGCCAACTCGATGTAGCTCTCGTCCTTGTAGCCGTTGCACACGATAATCGAGTCGCTCTGACACTGTACGGCGATGACGGCGTGCAACTCAGGCTTCGAGCCTGCCTCAACACCCAGGTTGAACTTGCGGCCGTGACTGATAATCTCCTCGACCACAGGCTGCATCTGGTTCACCTTGATGGGGTAGACCACGTAATTCTCGGCCTTGTAGTCGTATTCCTTGGCTGCCTTCTTAAAGCAGCTCCAGGTCTTCTCGATTCTATTGTCCAGAATATCTGGGAAACGCAGCAGCACAGGGGCGGTCACGTCGCGCAGCGACAGCTCGTCCATCACCTCGCGCAGGTCTATCTGTGCATCGTCTTTGCTGGGCGTCACATAGACGTCGCCCTTGTCGTTAATTCCAAAGTAACTTGTGCCCCATCCGTTGATGTTGTACAACTCGCGGGCATCATCCAAGGTCCATTTCTTCATCTTTTGTTTTATTTTTGACTGCAAAGATAAGTTTTTTTTTGCTTATACGTGCGTAAAATAAAGAAAAACATCAAAATATATAAGAATTTGATGTTTTTTTCTTTTTAACAAAGAACCCTCAACCCTCTCTTACCTTCAACGAATTATTTTTTTTCACAACCACCCAACCCTCCTTGCCTAAGGAGGGCTTCGACCTACCCCCGGCCCCCTCCCTTTCCAGGGAGGGCTCCAACCGCGACTACTCGTCGCTCTTACATTAAGGTAAGTTGACCTTCGGTCCCCCTCCTCCTCGTAAGGCATAGTTCGAACAAGTTCGACTCTGCCCTTACTTCGTTCGTCGGCTCGGACCATCAAAGGTCCGGCTTGTCTCTTATTTCGGCTGGCGCGACGTCCGCCTCGCGTTTGTTCATTGTACATTGTTCATTGTTCATTGTACATTGTTCATTGTACATTGTTCATTGTACATTGTTCATTGTACATTGTTCATTGTATATTGTAAAGAAATAGTGCCGAAAAAAGGGGTTCTGAAAAAATGCAAACTAGAACGCAAAAATGGGGTAAAAATGACCTTTCGGAGGACCCCTATCGATTTTAGGATGCAACGGAGGCTGTTTTACGATGCAACTCATGCTGTTTTACCATGCAAAACAGGCTCCGTTGCAGTGTAACTCAGGCTCCGTTACAACCTAAACGAATATTCGATTGCGTTCTAAATCATTACACTTTTCGAGCCAATTTTGTAAACCCCTCATTTTCAGTGATTTACAAACATGCTCATATTTCGCCTGTACGCACAGAAAAAATTTTTGGCTCAGAATTTTTAAATCTCAGAGGCGCTATTGTAAAATAATATCAAAGCAAAAGCGGTTGGAAAGCATGCACTTTCCAACCGCTTGTTATTGTTGTTCTCACAGAGCCTTAGATGCCCAGCAGCGAGCGAAGCTTGTTGACGGTGATCTGGATCTTCTCGTAGTTCTCCATCAGGTCGACATTGAGCGTGAACTGCGCCTGCGTATAGTAGGGCTCACGCTGTTTGAGTTGCGCCTTGATGAAGTCCAGCAGTTCCTCCTTACTCTTGTTCTTCAGGAGCGGACGCTCCGTCTTACCCATGAGCAGATGACCATGCAGCACCTCGGGCGAGGCCTGCAGATAGACCACCTGGCCCTGCTGGTTCATATACGCCATATTGTCGAAGAAGCAAGGCGTGCCGCCACCACAGCTGATGATGACATCCTCGAACTCGGCCACCTCGTGCAGCATGCTACGCTCTATCTCGCGGAACCCTGCTTCGCCCACCTCGGCAAAGAGCTGGGGCACCGTCTTGCGACGGCGACTCTCGATATACCAGTCGAGGTCGTAGAAGGGGATGTTCAGCTCCTTGGAGAGCGCCTTGCCGACGGTGGTCTTGCCGGCTCCCATATAGCCTATGAGAATGATTCTTTTCATGACGGGTTAAGCCTCGGGCTTCTGACCTTTATTCACAATCTTCATGCACTCCTCGTAGGTCAGGTCCTTAGCACGCTCGTGCATGGCCTTGGGCAGGCGGTAGTTGGTGCCGTCGTAGGCCAGGTAGGGGCCGTAGCGACCGTTGAGCACCTCCAACTTAGCGTCCTCGCTGAACGTCTTCAGGTGCTTCTGTGCCTCTGCCTTACGCTTGCTCTCGATGATCTTCACGGCCTCGCCAATGGTGATGGTCATGGGATCGGTACCCTTGGGCAGTGAGGTATAGGTCTTCTTGTGGAGCACGTAGGGACCAAAACGACCAGTGCCGATGGTCACAGGCTCGTTCTCGTAGGCACCCAGCATGCGTGGCAACTTAAACAGTTCCAGTGCCTGCTCCAGGGTGATGGTCTCCATGCTCAGCTCCTTGGGCATGTGGGCAAACTGAGGCTTCTCCACATCCTCGGCCGAGCCAATCTGAATGACGGGTCCGAAGCGACCGATCTTCACGAACACGGGCTTGCCGCTCTTGGGGTCGATGCCCAGTTCGCGCTCGCCGGCCTTGTGCTCAGAACGGGCGTTGAGGGTTTTTTCGACCACGGGCTCGAAGTCCTTGTAGAAGTCCTTCATCATCTTGCCCCACTTCTGCTTGCCTTCGGCAATCTTATCGAACGACTGCTCCACCTTGGCGGTGAAGTTGTAGTCCATGATGCCAGGGAAGTTCTCCATGAGGAAGTCGTTCACCACGATACCGATGTCGGTAGGCATCAGCTTACCCTTGTCGGAACCAGTGAGCTCAGTGCGATATTTTGTAGCTATCTGCTTGCCTTTCAGGCTGATAACAGCATACTGATGCTCCTCGCCCTTGTGATCACCCTTCACCACATACTCGCGCTGCTGGATGGTGCTGATGGTGGGAGCGTAGGTAGAAGGACGACCGATGCCCAACTCCTCGAGCTTGTGCACCAGCGAGGCCTCCGTATAGCGCTGGGGGCCCTGACTGTTGCGCTCTGTGGCGTTGATCTCGCGACGAACCAGTTCCATGCCCTTCTTCAGTGGGGGCAGGATGTGCGAGAACTCGTCCTTGTTGTTGTCGTCGTCATCGTCCACCGACTCGCGATAAACCTTCAGGAAGCCGTCGAACTTCACCACCTCGCCCTGAGCCACAAACTGCTCGGTGCTGGTGCTGATGGTGATATTCACTGTGGTCTTCTCGATCTCGGCATCGGCCATCTGACAGGCCACCGTGCGCTTCCAGATAAGGTCGTAGAGGCGCTTCTCCTGTGCTGTGCCCTCGATGTTCTCCTGATTCAGGTAGGTGGGACGGATGGCCTCGTGAGCCTCCTGTGCACCCTTCGATGAGGTGTGATACTGGCGCACCTTGCTGTACTGCTCGCCATAGCGGTTGGTAATCTCCTCCTTGGCAGCCTCGACGCACAGTGACGACAGGTTCACTGAGTCGGTACGCATGTAGGTGATGCGTCCGTTCTCGTAGAGGTGCTGCGCCACCATCATGGTCTGACTCACCGTGAAGCCCAACTTACGGGCGGCCTCCTGCTGAAGGGTAGAGGTGGTGAATGGGGGAGCAGGGGTGCGCTTGGTGGGCTTCTTCTGGGTTGACTCCACCGTGAAGGTGGCGTCCTTACAAAGCTCCAGGAACTTCTGCACCTCGTCCTCGGTCTTCAGGCGCTGGGCCAGCGTGGCCTTCACCTCGCTCATCGAACCGTCAGGGTTGGTGATGGCGAAGATGCCGTTCACACTATAGTAGGTCTCGCTCTTGAAGGCCTGCAACTCGCGCTCGCGCTCAACGATGAGGCGCACGGCCACACTCTGTACACGGCCAGCCGAGAGGGCGGGCTTTACTTTTCTCCAAAGCACGGGTGACAGTTTAAAACCTACCAGGCGGTCCAGTACACGACGTGCCTGCTGGGCGTTCACCAGGTTCATATCCAGCGTACGTGGATGCTCAATGGCATCGAGGATGGCTGGCTTGGTAATCTCGTGAAAGACAATACGCTTGGTCTTCTCCTCGTCGAGGCCCAGGACCTCGCACAGGTGCCATGAGATGGCTTCTCCCTCGCGGTCTTCATCGGATGCCAACCACACCTGATCGGCTTTCTTGGCTTGCGCCTTCAGTTCGTTCACCAGTTTAGTCTTTTCCTCGGGAATCTCGTACTCGGGTTCCAGCGAGTTGTCGTCGATGCTTAGTTCGCGCTTTTTCAGGTCGCGAATATGTCCGTAGCTGGACATCACCTTATAGTCTCCGCCCAGGAACTTCTCAATTGTTTTGGCCTTGGCAGGCGACTCCACAATTACAAGATTTTTCTGCATACTTTTGCTTGTTATGATAATTTGGGGTGCAAAAGTAAGCAAAAAGTTTGTTTCCACCTTATATATATAGGAGATTTTTTATTTTCTTAACGATTTAGCTAGAAAATAGGGATGGGTACGCAGTTTTTTATCTGAATAGGAATCGTTGTTGTCTTGACTTGGCTTTTGGTCACTTCGACCTTCACCACGCATGCCTTACTGTTCAGTGGCTTTTGCTGGTCGAAGATGAAATTGCCGATGCTATAGTAGATGGGCTTTCCACGATAGTTCTCGATGGTTTGCAGCGTGTGGGTGTGGTGACAGATCAGGGCGTCGGCACCAGCGTTGATCAGTCGGTGAGCCTCCAGCCGCTGACTGGGAACGGGCTTCAGCGTGTGCTCGCCACCCCAGTGGAGCGACACGATGACCACGGCCTGCGGGTCGGCCTTTTTGAGTTGCCTGACGCGCAAAATCACTGATTCCATCGGCTCCTGACTCACGCAGGCCTTCTCTGGCAGATAGGCGTAGTTTTCCAATGCCAGACGGAGCGAAGGCACCAGCCATACCTTGCGTGGGTGGGAGCAAAGGAGCACGGGTTGCACGGCCTCCTGCATGTTGCGACCAGCGCCGACGGGCGTCATGCCCGCCTTACGGATCCTTTCTGTCGTGTCCAGGAGTCCCTGGCGTCCTTGGTCTATGCTGTGGTTGTTGGCCAGGTTCAAATGTGTAAAACCATGCTGACGGAGCACCGTCAGCCATTCTGGCTCGGCACGGAAGATGAAGCGCTTTTGTACAGGAGCCTTCGTCTTGGTGGCAGGGCATTCCAGGTTGCCCACCACCACCTGCGACGCCCTGAGGAGCGAGTCCATCTGTGGGGTGAACAGGTGATGCATGCCGTGCTTGTCGATGACGGTGCGCACCCCTCGGTCCAGAAGGATGTCGCCAGTAAAAAGCAAACATGTCTCTCTGGATTCCTTGGAAAAACCAGAGAGACATGTTATACTAGCAACCAGAGCTATAAAAAACGCTTTCATTATCTATGGGTGCCTGATTCAACGGCACAATGATGGGGTTCATCCATTCTGGCACGCCCCATCTGGGGTGGTGCTCCAGATACTGCTGCCATTCCTCGTCGTTCATGCGCTGTTCGTCGATGGGACGGTCGAACTCGCGATACGAGAAGACAGCGCCACGGGTGAGCCACAGGTAGCCGCCAATCTCCACCACCACGTAGATCTCGTCGGCATCGCCGATGGCCTCGTAGAGGATGCTCTTGTCTGGGTTGTTGTCGGCATTGGCGGTATAGACATCGGCCACCAGCGCCACCTTGCGGTCGGGGCCCTGGATGGCTTCCCAGCTCCAGAACTCGTGCTCGCTGTCGCGCAGCAGGTCTAAAGACATGTTTTCGAACTTCGCGCCGATATATTCCAGCTGGTCGTACTCCACGTCTTTCAATACCTCGCCCTTGAGTTCTTTCTTACTCATGGCCAGCAGGAACTCAGCCTGCTCGATGAGTTGCTGGTTGGCGTTGGCAATCTTTTCTGTGAGCAGGTCGTGGGTGCTCAGTATCTTCTTGTTCTCCTTCAGCAGGTCGATGGCCTTCTGCCAGAACTGGATGTTGGGCTCCACATAGCCCTTGACGATGGGGTCGGGAGGACCAGCGCCTCCACACTCGGCACCCATGGGCTGCTTGGCATAGAGGATGGCGTCGTGTTTCAGTTCTGTCCAGGAGCCCAGCATGGCGTTCAGCGACTTCTTATCCCATTCGGGCGTGAGCATGAAGTAAGGTGCATGCTGGGGTTTGTCGGCGATGGTCTTCAGCGCGCTCATCCACTGGGTCGAGGCATTCTCGCTCCATTTGATCTCGTTCATGCGCTTCTTCATGCGTTTCAGGTTGGTGGTGTACTTGCCCCAGCGATTGGGCTCGTTCAACTCGTCAACGAGAATCTTTTCGGCAGCACTCACGCCCATGGCGGCAAACACGTCCAAGCCCTTGGGTGCTTTGCGCTTGGTGGTCTCAGAATCGTAGTCCACCATCTCCTGCAGCACCTCAGCATCGGGCTGATAGCGCTGGGGCATCAGGCGCACCTTGTTTCTGCTCGTACGCAGGAACTTCGGACGGATGCGTGTTTGTTTTTCTGCGATTTCATCGATCTTTTTGCAGAGTTTCTTGAAGTCGGGCTCTTGCTGGTGTAACTGCCAAACCTGCAGGATACTCACGTCGTCGGGCTGTCCCATCAGATAGGTCATGGGTTCTGTCAACTGCTTGTAGAGCTTCGTTAACTTGGTGTTGTGACCAATGAGTTGGGCCAGCATGAGTGCCTTTTTCATATCCTCTTCCTTGTCGGTCTGGAAAGGTACGGTTTGCAGCCACATCATGGTGCGGAAGTAACGGCCTAACGCCTCGTTGCGGGTGTAATGGCCGCGAGGGCGGAACAGACTGTAGTTGAACAAGACGTCCGTATAACCCAGGAACTCCGACGGGGCGTCCTCGCTCTCCATCACCTTTTTATATTCTGTTTGTGCCGTTTCATCGGTGGTTAAAGGGCATCCGTCCAACAGGGCGTTGGCCACGGTGAAGTAGGTGGAGAGCCACTGTTCTGCTGGGTCGTCGTTCTCTGTCGACAACTTGTTGCGGGCTTCTTTGCAGAACTCATCCAAGAGTGGTATGAACTTCTCCTGCTCTACCTCACGCAACATGCAGTCGAAATAGAGGTGATAGAGCTGTAGGAAGAGGTCGGTGGTGACGAAGGCAGGGAACTCGTGGTAGTCGTTCTGCTCATAGACATGGAACAGTTGCTGGTGCTGGGCAGGTACGATGGCAAAGCCGTTGCGTCCCAGGTAGTCCCATAGTTGCTGGTCTGGATCTTTCAGCAAGGCAGGGTTCACGATATTGAGGATGTTCACCTTGTCGCCTTCCTTCTCTGACTTGAAGTTCAGCTTGCGCAACTCGTCCTCGCGCTGTCGCACACGGTTCACAAAGGCGCGCTGTTCGTCGGTATAGGCGATGAATTCGGGCTTTATGCTGTTATAGTAGCTTTCGCGATACGACATGTTTTCGTTGTATGGGGCGTCGACGAAGTGTTGCTCGTTCTGGTCGAATTCCCACATCAGCGAGTCGTACCATGTTGTTGAACCATAGACACTGCGGATGTAGGCATCTTCAAAGGGATAGCCTTTTTGTGCCAGGAAGACGTTTTCCAGGATGCGCAGGTCGCTGAGTGACAGACCCGTGATGTCCATGTCGAGGTCCACACTGTCGCGCAGACTTTCCACGTCGAGTGTGCTCACGGGTGCCGTCTGGTCTTTGGTGGCACAGCCCACCAGGAGCATGGCGGCGAAAACCAAGGAAATGATTATTCTCATAGATTAAATTGTTTTATGGCGTTATTTTTATTGGTGTCTTTGATGATGAACCGTTTGAAGGCCGGTCCGAAGTCCTTCCAGGTATAGTCTACCACCGCATAATGGCCCTTTTCATCGGTCTCCAGGGCCCTGATGCAGCCATCAACGAAACGGAAGTCTACCAGGGTGGCTCCCAAGCGCGAGCCTAACCACAGGGGGCGCACCTTGCCATCTACCTGTTTGAAGATGAAGATACGGCGTGCTACCTCCCGATGGAATCGCGTGTTTTTGACGACGCCCACCAATGCGTCGAGGCTCCCGTCTCCATCCACGTCGCCTGTGCAGAAACGGTACACAGGGTAGGGCAGCCGCCAGTCGTTCAGCCAGTAGAGACTATCGCTTACTTGGCTGAGCTGGTAGGGTTTGCCAGGAGCGTGCGAATCTCGGCCTCCACGTCGTTCATCTGCGACGAACGCTTGTAGAGCGTGTTGCTGCGGTCAATCAGGAAGTACTCGGGCAGGTCCTGCACGTTATAGCGCTGGGCCGAGGCATAGGTGGGATCGTATACGCATATCCAGGGCAGATTGTCTGTCTGCTGCTTCCAAAAATGCTCGTTTTCATCGAGTCCTACCTGATAGATCTCAAAGCCCTGGGCATGGTATTTGTTGTACAGCTCGCGCAGACTCAGGATGCGGGCAGCCGACTCCTTCATGCCAAAGAGGTGGAAGTCGAGCAGTACCACCTTGCCATTGAGACTGGTGAGTGTGCGCGTGCGTCCGCTGGCATCGGGCAACTCCAGGTCGAGGATGCCAGAGGTCACCACCTTCTCGGCTGTCTCGGCGGCCATCATCTCGCGGGCCATGGCCTGACGGTTGTCGTTCATGCCCTTCAATGCCATGTTGTGCAGGTGCTTGGCACGGTCTGACTCAGGATAAAATGTGTCCCAACTGGTGGCCACGGCGGCAAAGATGGGCACATCCTCGGCCACCTGACGGTCGAAGAGGTTCCACTGACCTAAGGTCTGGAATAGACCGAAGTAGGCGTAGATGGTCTTGGGATCAGGGTAGATGTAGTTCCGCACCACGTCGTATTTATAAGCCTTGACCAGCGTCTGGATAGAGTCGAGGGCCTGCTGGCGACTCAGGTCGAGGTTTTGCTCTAGGGCGATGGCCTGCTGCTGCAACTGCTGCTGCTTCAGCGCCAGCTCCTTGATCTTCTGACAGTTTTCCGAGCCCTCTACCTCGTAGCGCTGACTCATGTTGGGATATTTCGCCTTGATGGTGACCGTCTCGGTTGAGTCGATACCGATATAGATGATCTGATTGTCAATGTTCAGGCAATAGAGGTCGGGTGCCTGCGGTGCCTCGCTCTCGAAGCAGAACGCACCGTCCTTGCCCAACTTCACAGAGTCGAGTTTTACAGGACCGCTCAGTGAGTTGTTGTAGAGATAAAGGACTGAGTCCTGAGCACCCTCTACGGTGCCCTTGACAGTGAACACTGGTTTCTTCTCGCCGCAGGCTGCAAAGGCTAATGTAGCGATGGCCAAAACAAAGATATTCTTCATCGTTTCTTCAAATTTTGCGTGCAAAGTTACGATTAAACGACAACAAAACAAAAAAAAACTCTTTTTTTTAACAAGAAACGGATTTTTTTAATCGAAACGCCATTAAAATCATAAAAAAGAGTAAAATATTCATTTTTCGTGCACTAAATACTAAAATAATATGTATCTTTGCACGATTTTATTTTTTTAGATGTTTTAAACAAGATGAACGTAATTACAAAAACCATTCAATTGGCTGATGGCAGAACCATCACCATTGAAACCGGGAAAGTGGCAAAACAGACCGACGGTGCTGTCATGCTGAAGATGAACAACACTGTGCTCCTGGCCACTGTTTGTGCCGCAAAAGATGCAGTTCCCGGAACCGATTTTATGCCTTTGCAGGTAGACTATCGCGAGCAGTATAGTGCTGCTGGCCGTTTCCCCGGTGGATTCACCAAGCGCGAAGGTAAAGCCTCTGATAACGAAATCCTGACCAGTCGTCTGGTGGACCGTGTGCTCCGTCCTCTGTTCCCCAGCAATTATCACGCAGAAGTTTTCGTCAACGTGATGCTGCTTTCTGCAGATGGCGTTGATCAGCCCGATGCATTGGCTGGCTTTGCTGCTTCGGCTGCACTGGCCTGCTCGGATATTCCCTTCGAGTGCCCCATCTCTGAGGTGCGCGTGGCTCGTATCAATGGCGAGTATGTAATCGATCCTACCTTCGAGCAGATGAAGGAGGCCGACATGGATATCATGGTTGGTGCCTCTGCCGAGAACATCATGATGGTGGAAGGTGAGATGAAGGAGGTTTCTGAGCAGGATCTGCTCGGTGCCCTGAAAGCTGCCATGGATGCTATCAAGCCTATGTGCGAACTGCAGAAGGAGTTGAGCAAGGAGCTCGGCAAGGATGTAAAGCGCGAGTACAACCATGAGATCAACGACGAGGACTTGCGCGCACGCATGAATAAAGAGTTGTATCAGCCCGCATACGATATCACCAAGCAGGCTCTGCCCAAGCAGGACCGTGCCGACGCTTTCGAGAAACTGCTCGAGGACTTCAAGGAGAAGTTCTTCGCTGAGCGCGCTGCTGCTCCAGAAACTCCGGAAAATTCAGAAACTCCGGTCATCTCTGACGACGAGTACAGCGCTATGATGGATCGCTACTACCACGATGTGGAGCGCGACGCTATGCGCCGTTGCATTCTGGACGAGGGTATCCGTCTGGATGGTCGTAAGACCACCGATATCCGCCCCATCTGGTGCGAGGTATCTCCCCTGCCCATGCCTCACGGAAGTGCCATCTTTACCCGTGGTGAGACACAGTCACTTTCTACCTGTACGCTGGGTACCAAGCTCGACGAGAAGATGGTTGACGATGTGCTCGACAAGAGCTACATGCGCTTCCTGCTTCACTATAACTTCCCTCCATTCTGTACTGGTGAGGCTAAGGCTCAGCGCGGCGTAGGCCGTCGTGAGATTGGTCATGGTCACCTGGCATGGCGCGGTCTGAAGGGTCAGATTCCTGAGGACTTCCCTTACACCGTACGTCTGGTTTCTCAGATCCTCGAGTCAAACGGTTCTTCATCAATGGCTACCGTTTGTGCTGGTACCCTCGCCCTGATGGACGCTGGTGTGCCCATGAAGAAGCCCGTTTCTGGTATCGCCATGGGTCTGATCAAGAATCCTGGAGAAGATAAATACGCTGTATTGAGCGATATCCTCGGCGACGAGGACCACCTGGGTGATATGGACTTCAAGACTACTGGTACAAAGGATGGTCTGACTGCTACCCAGATGGATATCAAGTGCGACGGTCTGAGCTTCGACATCCTCGAGAAGGCTCTGATGCAGGCTAAGGCTGGTCGTGAGCACATCCTGAAGTGTCTCACCGATACTATCGCTGAGCCACGTGCTGAGTTCAAGCCTCAGGTTCCCCGCATTGTTCAGATCGAGATTCCTAAGGAGTTCATCGGTGCTGTCATCGGCCCTGGCGGTAAGATCATTCAGCAGATGCAGGAGGATACCAAGACCACTATCACCATCGAGGAAACCGACGGTGTTGGTAAGGTACAGGTGTCTGGTCCCGATAAGGATAGCATCGACGCTGCCCTGGCTAAGATCAAGGCTATCGTTGCTATTCCTGAGGTAGGCGAGGTTTATGATGGTGTGGTTCGCAGCATCATGCCTTACGGCTGCTTCGTAGAGATTATGCCTGGTAAGGATGGCCTGCTTCATATCTCTGAGATCGACTGGAAGCGCCTCGAGACTGTCGAGGAGGCTGGCATCAAGGAGGGTGACCACATCCAGGTGAAGCTCCTTGAGATCGATCCTAAGACAGGTAAGTATAAGCTCTCACACCGCGTGCTGATTGAGAAGCCCGCCGATTATGTAGAGCGTCCTGCCCGTGGCGAGCGCCGTGAGCGCCCTGAGCGTGGTGACCGTCGCGACCGTGGTGATCGCCGCGACCGTCGTGAGCGCCCTGAGCGTGGCGAGCGTCGTCCCCGTCCTGAACAGCAGCAACAGCAAGAGGCTGAGCCCTATCGTGATCCTACCGAGAGTAAGGAGCCGAAGGACTTCAGCGACGCGCTGGACCACATGGATTTTTAATTAAATCCGTTTTAAGTTTTCATATTTTGCCTCGCGACCTCAACGGGTTGCGAGGCTTTCATTTTTCTCAGTGTTTCATGAACACTATATTTTTTTGTTAAATTCAAAAAAAACTTCAATTTTTGATACGAGTTATTAAAAAAATAACTATATTTGCACCCGAATTGGCCTAAAGTGGGTCTTTTCACCAATAACAATATGTGAAATTTAACTCTTTTAATTAACTTTATATTTTTACTAACTTACTAATTAAGGCTTATGAAAATTTCAAGACTACTAGTTTTGTCGGCGCTCTGGTTGGGATTAACCGGAACTGTTCAGGCAACGATTGTAGATGGCGTACGTCAGAAGCCCGCTCCTGCTCAGACCCAGGGTTTTGAGGCAAGCGAGACTACTGATACGTATTTCTATCTCTACAATGTTGATGCCAAAGCTTTCTTCACCGAAGGCAATGCTTGGGGTACCCAGGTGAGTATCGGTGACAAAGGCTTGAAGGTCGCTTTCACGGTTGATGGAAATTATGACCTCACCTATTTGTTTAACGACTTCTCTCTTGCTAAGAACGCATGGAAACTGACGTTCTTCGACAACGAGAATTCTATGTTCGTTGACCTTGGCAACCAGGCTAACTACCGTTGGGGTGTTGAGGATAATGGTGCGACATTCCGACTCTTTGCTCAGAGTGAGGAGAATGGTAACCCCGGTTGGGATGCTACTACCGATGCAGAGACTGGTGAGACCATTGAACATCCTGCATATCGTGAGGGAATGTATATGGGTTGGAAGACCGGCAGCACAAGTACCGCATGCGTACCTTATCTTCCCGTGGAAGAGGGTAACTGCATTAACTGGGCTTTCGTGACTGAAGAGAACTATGCTCCCTATGCTGAGGCTATTGATGTTTGGGTTGTTGCCGAGAAATTACGTGTCTTGATTGAGGACGTGAAGGCAAAGGGCTTTACCGAGACTTCTGCATATGAGGCTATCTATGCTAATGAGGCTGCAACTAAGGCTGAGCTTGAGAAGGCTATCAGCGATTTGAATGCAGCATTCGTAGAGTGGGGTAAGACCAATGCTTCTTTGGAGAATCCTGCTGACTTGACCAATAAGATTGTGAACCCCAGCTTCGATGGAAACGACCTTACTACTGGTTGGAGCACTAAGTTCAACGCAAATGGTGGTAAAGAGAATGCTGAGTACTGGAACATGAACTACAATACCTATCAGGATATTAAGGAACTTCCTGAAGGTGTGTATGCTTTGGGCGTAAACGCATTCTATCGTGCTGGTAGCAATGGCTCAAGCGCCATCCAGAACTGGTTGGCTCACAACGAGGCTTCTAAGTATGCTAAGTTGTATGCTGTAGCAGGTGGCAATACACGTCAGACCGCTATTGCTAATGTGTTTAGCGGTGCTCAGGCTGAGAACCAGAATGTTGGTGACGTTGCTGTAACATATGACGATCCTGAAAGTGGTGAGAGCGTAACTGTTTACGTTCCTAACAACATGGGTGCTGCAGAGTATTATATGCACACTCTGGGACAGTACAAGAATACCCTTTATTTGGCTGTTAACGCTGGTGACACCCTGCGTATCGGTGTGAAGAAGGATGTTAATATTGGTGATGAGTGGTCTATCTTCGATGACTTCTCTCTGACTTATTATGGTAAGGCTGCCGATGCTTGTCAGTTCTACCTGCAAAAGGCTATGGAAGATTACAGTGATTATGTAATCGAGCCAGGTACTCTCTACACCAAGTCTTATTTGGAGGCTTATCAGGCTGCTTACTCAAACAATAGCGCTTCTGCTTCTTCTTTGGCTGAGGTTAACGCTATCCTGAAGAGCGTTGACGAGACCAAGGCTGCTCTGGATAAGAACATCAAACTCTGGAAGGAATATACTTCTGTTATTAATGAAGCTAGAAATATGGTTGTAAATCCTGATTATGAAGAGATGGAACCTGCACAGGATTTGGCAGACTATATTGAAGATGATGAGGAGGGCTATGAGTTCTTTATTGACGAACTTAGCTTGACTAATGAGGAAATTGAGGCTGAGATCGCTAAGGTTAAAGCTTGGATGAATGAAATTATTGAACTTGATAAGCTTGGCGTTTACGAAGGCAAGAACATGACCAAGTTCATTACCAATCCTACTTTCGAGAAGAGCACAACAGAGAACAGCGGTACCAGCGAGGGCTGGACTGTTGATCGTGTAGATGGCGGTAACGTAACTCCTGGTCCTATCAATGGCGATGGTGATACCTTCCTGTCTACTGTTGGCTACTACAATGCTTGCTTCGAGTCTTGGCACTGTCACAAGTGGGATGTATGGCAGGAGATTAAGAATCTGCCTGTAGGTATGTATGAGTTGCAGGTTCAGGGTTATGTTCGTTGCGAGGTTGGTGGATACCAGCGTGGTGATGAGCTTGTAGAGCCCTATACTTCTCCTGTATACCTCTATATGAACAATGCTATGAGTCAGTTCCCCAGTGTTTACTCAGAGATTCCTGCTGAGGCTGGTGTTAACTTCCAGATTGTTGAGAGCTGGACTAAGGAGGAAGTTAATGGCAATGAATTCCCCAACTCAATGGGTGGCGCTGCTCAGTGCTTCCATATTGACGAGGAGGCTGGCTTGTATGGTATGTATAAGACAACTGCCTATGGTCTGATTGCCAAGGAGGGCGATACCTTCCGTATTGGTGTGAAGATGGATAAGAATGAAGACTGGTGGTGTATCTGGGATAACTTCAAGTTGATTTACCACGAGCCCACAGCTGAGCTGGTTCAGCCTGTACTTGAGGAGGCTCTGAAGAGTTTGAACCTTGACCAGGCTATGGGTAAGGATATCTATGAGCAGGCTTCTGCTTTGAATCAGGAGGCTCAGGACGCTATTGCTGCTAAGGATGGTAAGGCAATGTTCGCTGTGCTGACTAAGGTTTATGACCTGAGTGCTGCTATCATTAAGTCTGTAGCCCTGTTCCAGAAGTTGAGTTCTGCTGCAGAATCACTCAATGAGGCTATTAGCAGTTCTGAGAACCAGGATGCTAAGGATGAGGCTAATAATCTGTACACTACCATTATGAATGGTATTGAGGAACACTCTATTACTGATGCTGAGGCTACTGAATACCTTGAGAAGATTGCTGTCGTGTACACCAAGTTGATGTTGCCCTCTGATTGGGCTTCTGCAAGCGACGATGATCCTAAGGATGTTACTGCAGTGATCAAGTCTGCAAGCTTCTCTGACGTTGACGAGACTGCTAACTCTTCAGAGGGTTGGACAAATCCTGGTAACCTGGGTAATGATGATACTCAGAAGAGCGCTCTGGCTATCGAGTTCTGGCAGTCAGCATTCGATATGTATCAGACCATCAAGGGTCTGCCCGAGGGTACTTATGAGCTGACTGTTGACGCTTGGGTACGTAACGGTGAAAACGATGAGAACTTCACTGGCTGGAAGGAAGATCCTTCTAACTCAATGGCTCTGCTCTATGGTGTTGATGGTGACAGCGTTGTTTACACTGCTCCTATCGCCAACATGATGGCTGCTGGTGACGCAATGCTCGAGTCTACTGGCTATGAAGGTGAGGGTGAATTCTCTGTTGATGGCGTTACCTACTATGTACCTGGTTCACTGGTAAGCGGTAAGGGTCTCATCGAGATGAATCCTGGAACTTACACCAATAAGGCTATCGTGAAGGTGAAGGCCGACGAGACGCTGACCATCGGTATCAAGAAGGCTCAGGAAAAGACAAGTAGCTGGGTTGTTGCTGACGACTTCAAGCTCTATTACCTCGGTAAGAACAGCTCTAAGGCTGGCAGCCCCGACCTCACTGGTATCGCTACTGTGGAAGGCAAGACCGCTAAGGTTGAGTACTTCACACTGGATGGCCGCAAGGCTACCAAGGCTCATAAGGGCATCATGATCCAGAAGGTAACCCTGAGCAATGGCGCTACCCTGATTCAGAAGATTCGTAACTAAAGAAATGTTCAGAAATAAAAAACTGACCAATCTCTCATAAAAAGGGACTGGGGGCAGCCGAAAAGGCTGTCTCCGGTTCCTTCGTTTATTTAATTGACAACCAAAACCACCAGAGAAATGAATTTGCTAACTCTGCTCCTCTATGGAGCCCCAAATATGGAAGACCATGATCCTGGCAACAGGACTCAATATATATAGACGACGGACGAAACATAAACAACCGTTGAAACTAAGGAAAGAAGCATAAACAATAATTACATATTAAATAACTAACAAAACTTATGGAACGTAAAACTATCGTAAAGCAAGGACGAAGCGTGGCTCTGGCTGCCTGTGCACTGCTGATAGGGGCCTCCGTGATGCAGTCGTGTAAAGACGACGATCTGATCCTGACAGGACAGCCTGACTGGCTGGGAAACTCTATCTATGAGCGTTTGCAGGAAGACGGTAACTACAAGACCATGCTGCGTTTAATCGACGACCTTGGCCAAAAGGAAGTCCTTAGCCACACTGGTTCAAAAACTCTGTTCGTTGCCTCAGACAGCGCATTCAATGCGTGGTTCGGTTCGAACAAATGGGGCGTGAAGAGTTATGATGAACTGAGCGATGCAAAGAAGAAAATGCTGTTGAAGAATGCTATGATCAACAACGCTTATCTTCTGGAGCTTATGTCTAACGGAAAGGCACAGGGTGATGCCGCCACACCTGAGTGGGGACGTACCATGCGCCGCGAGTCTTCTGTGGAAATCTATGACTCTGTCTATGTGATGCCACTGGACTCTATGCCTAAAGTGAAGTATTGGGATTATCTGCGTCAGCGTGGAAAGGCTGTTCCCTTGTTCAAGGACGCTACCAAGCCTACGATGATTCACTTCCTTCCTGCTTACATGGAAAACAACAACATTACGGCTGAAGACTTGAAGGTGCTGACCAATGGTCGTGCCAGCAGTCTGAACGAGGCTTGGGTGAACGGCATACAGGTGCTGAACTCTGGTGATCCCAACCGTAAGAAGATTGACTATGATATCACTTGTAAGAACGGTTATATCCACAAGGTGGACGGCGTGATTGAGTCAAGTCCCAACATGGCGGAGATTATCCGTCAGGATGCGTCTACCTCTATCTGGAGTCACTTGCTGGACCGCTTCTCGGCTCCTTACTTCTATGAGGTGGGTACCCGTGAGTACGACCGTATCTATAACACCGAGGACTCTGCCTTCGTGCTGCGCTACTTCAGTCAGCGTTGCTATGATCACAGAACCGGTCGTATTGTGAACTACACCAACAAGAATACTGACAAGCCTACCGATCCCGAGGGAAACTTGGTATATGCTTACTTGAAGTATGATCCCGCTTGGAACCAGTATATCGATAACAACTCTAAGAACGATAACGACGTGCACTATGATGCCGGTGTGATGATTGTGCCTACCAATAAGGCTATCCTTGACTGGTGGAACGGTTCTGGTAAGGAGTTGCAGGACGAGTACAAGGAGATGGACTCTATTCCTGACGATATCATCGCTAAGCTGATCAACGTGAACATGCTGACCACATTCTCGGAGGCTGTTCCTTCTAAGTTCGACATGGTGCTGAACGATGCCAAGGAGTCTCTGGGTATCAAGGCTTCCGACGTGATTGGTACCTACATGGGCTGTAACGGTGTTGTCTATAAGACTAATAAGGTGTTCACTCCTGCCGAGTTCTCATCAGTGGCTTATCCCGCTCTGGCTCATGTGTCAAACATGAACATTATCTATCGCGGTGGTATTGATGCACGCGGCTTCCTGCCTTATCTGCTTTCTATGGACTCTAAGTACGCCCTGCTGTTGCCTACCAACGGTGCACTGCTGAACTATGTGGACCAGGGTTCGTATGGTAAGACCACAAAGATGGAGATCGACGGCGATAGCGTTGTTGTGGAGACTCCCGATATCTTCGAGTTTAAGTGGGACCTCACCAGCAAGAGCGTGAAGGCTAGCCGTTACGAGGGTCAGGTGGATGCCGATGGTAACATCACCAAGGGCACTCGTAAGCAGCTTCAGGTGGCCGACAACGTGATTAACACGGTGTTCGACGGTATGATGGACCAGCTGATCATTGTCATTCCCGACAAGAGCATGACTGTGGAAGACTATGTGAAGGCTGGCTATAACTACTTCAAGACCAAGGGTGGTGCTATCATCCGCGCTTCTTACGAAGGCGACAGCCTCTGCTTTGAGGGTGGCTGGCAGATGGAGCACAACGGCAGAAAGATTACCAGTGTGCAGCGCTATGACAAGCAGAATGGTAACTCTTATCAGTTGGAGAGCCAGTGCCCCATGGGCGCACAGTCTACTGTGTACCTCACACTGCAGGCTCATCCCGAATTCCATGGCTTCCTGAATATCTTGAAGAACGACTACTGCGACCTGCTTGCAACGACGATTAAGGGTTCTACCACTTACTATGCTGGTCAGACCGCTCAGGGTAGTGAGAACCTGCGTATCCTCGATAACTACAACTACACCGTTTATGTGCCAACAAACGAGGCCATCAAGAAGTTGCAGGATGAGAAGAAACTGCCTACCGACGAAGAACTCTCTCGTGGCGATTTCAGTGAGGTGACTGAGGAAGAGCCTGCCGTTGACAGCATGTGCGTGGCTGAGGGCTGGTATCAGTACAACTCTGACCAGAAGAAGGTGCGTAAGGCCGTTATCGAGGCTATCCGTGGCGTTGTGAACGACTTCGTTCGCTATCACGTGCAGGATAACTCAGTGGCCATCGGCCTGGCTAAGGCTGCTAATGCCTCTACCTCTTTCGAGAGTATGAAGCGTAATCCTAACACTGGCCGTTACTATCCTATCAAGGCTGTCTATGACAATACAAGCCTGACCGTGACCGACGCCTTCGGTAAGCCCCACCAGGTGCTGAAGGACAAAAATCTGTATAACAAGATCTGTCGTGAGTACTGGTTCGAGACCAAGCCTTATACAAACACTTCACGTATGTTCATGGCAAGTAACGTGGTTCTGCACCAGATTGACGGTGCTATGTGCTACGGTTATAAGTATGCCGACGGTAAGACTGTTGACATGCGTCCTTGGCGTGAGGTTGTGGTTGAAGCACTGAAAGCACTTAAATAAAAGAGAGGAGGAAACAACGTATGAAAATACTTAAATCAGTCATGTTTATCCTGGCGCTGATGTTCTCAACAACACTGAGCGCACAGAATATTACGTCTGTACACGGTACGGTAAGTGACGATATGGGACCTCTGATGGGTGCCGCCGTACGAGAGATTGATGCCAACGATCGTAACATCAACTCAACAATCACAGACTTGAACGGTAACTTCACTATGAAGGTGAGTGGTAACTCAAAGAACAAGCTGAAGATTACCTATGTGGGTATGACCGACGTGGTGCTGCCCATCAACAAGAACTCTTTCAAGATTACAATGAAATCGAAGACCGTGCTGAAGCCCGTTGTCATCAAGGGTGAAAGACGTCTGCAGGGTAACACACTGCCTATCCCTCAGCGAGAGATTTCTTATGCTACTCAGACCATTAACATGAAGGAATTCGAGGGTCTGGGTATCACCTCAGTGGATGAGGCTCTGCAGGGACGTATTGCAGGTCTGGATATTATCGGTAACTCAGGTAACCTGGGTTCTGGCTCTACCATGCGTCTGCGTGGTGCTTCTTCTCTGTCAACACTGACTGACGCTAACCCGCTGATCGTGGTCGATGGTAACATCCGCGAGGTGAACCTCGATAACTTCGATATGCAGGGCGCCAACGATGAGAAGTTTGCTGAGTTGCTGAACATCAACCCTGAGGATATCGCTTCTATCACGGTGTTGAAGGATGCTGCTGCTTGTGCCGTTTATGGTTCACAGGGTGGTAACGGTGTTATCGAGTTGACCACGAAGCGTGGTACTCAGGGTAAGCCTCACGTAACCTACTCTCTGAAGCTGACTGGTACTTATCAGCCTAAGGGCTACGACCTGCTGAATGGTGACGACTACACCATGATGCTGAAGGAGTCGTACTTCAACCCCCGTCAGGACGATAACGCTTCAGACGGTGACCGTATTCCTGAGATTAACTACCTGGACAATACCTCTGGTTACTCAGAGTGGCGTCAGTATCGCGACAACACTGACTGGCGTGATGCCGTTACTCAGTGGGGTCTGCGTCAGAACCACTATGCTACCATTACTGGTGGTGGTGAGAAGGCCAGCTTCCGTATCGGTGCCGGTTTCGACCATGAGACGGGTACGATTATCAAGCAGAAGTTGAGTCGTTTCTCTACACGTGTGAACTTGGACTATAATGTCAGCCAGCGTATCCGTGTGAGCACCAACTTCTCAATGACCTACACGAACAATAAGCGTAACTACGAGGAGCTTCTGCCTATCGCCCTGAAGAAGATGCCTAACATGAGCATCTACGAGAAGAATCCTTTGACAGGCGAGGACACCGACACCTATTATAATATGTTGCAGAGTGGTCCTTACATCGGATCAAGTGTATTCGAGAAAGACCAGCGTACATACTCTAACCCTGTGGCTGTGGCCAACCTGGCTCGCAGAAACCAGCGTAACTACGACATGAACCCTGAGTTGGTTGTTAGCTACAACCTGTTGGGTCTGGACAGCGACCACTGGCAGTTGAACTGGCGTGGTTCGGTTTACATGAACATCTCTAACGGCTATAACGATGCCTTCTATCCTCAGGAACTGGTTTCTAAGTCATGGAAGGATAAGCTGAACACCGCTTCTTCTGGTTCTTCAAAGAGTGTTTCGTTCAACACCAAGCACACCCTGACCTTGATTCCTGCATTTGCAAACAAGGATCACAGTGCCATGATGATGGGCCGCTTCGAGCTGACTTCTGGTTCAAGCAACTCGCAGTCAACCTCTGCTTACGGTCTGCCTTCTACTGGTAGTGTTATCGTATCGCCTACTGCTGGTATGATTGACTCGCCTTCTTCTGGCTTCAGCCAGTGGCGTTCAATGTACTACACATTCTCTGCTCACTATGCTTATAAGGGACGCTACGTGGCCGACGTGACTCTGCGTGCCGATGGTACCACCAAGTTCGGCCCTGATAACCGCTGGGGTTACTTCCCCTCTGTATCTCTGAAGTGGATTGTTAGTGACGAGCCTTGGATGCAGAAACTGAAGCCCCTGCTCTCTATGTTTGCTATCCGTCCTAGCTGGGGTCTGAATGGTAGCCAGCCTGGACAGAACTACCTCTATACCTCTAAGTATGGTTCTGCTGCGAAGTATATCGATATGCCTGCCATGAAGCCTCTGAACATCCGCCTGTCAGACTTGCGTTGGGAGCAGATTCAGAGTTATAACTTCGGTATCGACCTGGGCTTCTTCGACGGTAAGTTGAACCTGACCCTCGAGGGTTATCAGTCTACACGTTCTGACATGTTGCTCGGTGGCTTCCATATTCCTTCAAACTCTGGTTTCGAGACCGTTCCTACTCATAATAACGGTAGAATGCGTAACACCGGTTGGGAGTTCCACATCAACACCAACCAGTTGATCAAGGCTGGTAAGTTCAAGATGGATATGAACGTGAACTTCGGTAACAACCGCAACGAGATCCTGGAGATGGATGCTAATATCCTTGAAAGTAAGAACCCCGACTTTGGCTATGCTAACCGTGAGACCTTGAAGCGCGTACAGTTGCACAACCCGTTCGGCGCTATCTACGGCTTCAAGTACCTGGGTGTTTACCAGTATAACTACAACACCTTTAAGAATGCTGTGGCTGGTATGACTCCTGAGGAGATTCAGGCTTACTGGCAGAAGTTCCGCGCAGAGGGCAAGACGGCTCCTGTGGCTGTTGACGCTAATGGCAACCTGATTCTGAGTGGTAACAACGTGCCTGTTCGTATGCGTTACGACTATCGTATCGATGGTACTGGTCACGACCAGAACTTCCCCGGCTTTAACGGTGGTGATGCTATTTACGAGGATTTGAACCACGATGGTCAGATCAACGCTCTGGATATTACCTACCTGGGTTCTTCTCTGCCTAAGCTGACTGGTGGTTTCGGCTTCAACTTCAGCTATGGCGACTGGCGTCTGTCAACCCAGTTCACTTATCGTGTGGGTAACAAGATCATCAACCTGGCTCGTCTGGATGCCGAGGCAATGATCGGTAACGACAACCAGAGCCAAGCTGTGAACTACCGCTGGCGTCAGGAGGGTGACGTAACTGTTATCCCACGCGCTATGTATGGTAATACCAGTAACTACAACACGCTGATCAGTGACCGCTTCGTTGAGGATGGTAGCTATCTGCGTATGAGCTATGCTCAGCTGAACTACAACGTGAAGAAGAAGTACTTGACATGGCTGGGTCTGAACCGCCTCTCGTTCTATGCAAGTATCAACAACCCCTTCGTCATCACCAAATACTCTGGTGTTGACCCCGATATCGCATTCGGCGGCGAGTCGCCTGCAACCGACGGTGCACAGACTCCTCGTTCACGTTCGTATACGCTCGGTATAACTGTTGATTTCTAATAAGTGGATTGACAACTCTAAAGAAACATGAAGATTATGAAAAAGAATTATTATAAAATAATCAGTGCCATCTGTGTCATCTGCGGTCTCACGTCGTGTGCCGACTTCTTGGAAATCAAGGACCAGCGTGAGATTATTCTGGAGGACTTCTGGAATGAAAAGGCCGACGTGGAGAATATCGTTTCTGGCTGCTATTCCGCACTTCAGGATGGCGAAGCCCGTAAACGTATGATGGTGTGGGGTGAGTTCCGCAGCGATAACATCATGTCGGGTAACAATATCAATAGTGATATGAACCTGGCTAATGTGCTGAAGGAGAATATCACCGCCAAGAACCCTTTTACCAAATGGGTGTATTTCTATGATGTGATTAACCGTTGTAACACCGTGATTAAGTATGCTCCTGAGGTGGCTGCCAAGGACCCCGCTTATACGGAGGGTGACTTGAAGGCTAATATCGCCGAGGTGACTGCTCTGCGCTCACTGTGTTACTTCTACCTGATCCGTACGTTCCGCGACGTACCTTTCTCTCGTGAGGCTTATACGGATGATAATCAGGTGATGGACCTGCCCGCAACACCTTTTAAAGATGTGCTGCATAATATTATCGATGATCTGGAGAGCGTGAAGGGCGATGCCGTGAAGCGTTATCCTGTCACCAAGGACCGTTATCAGACGGGTCGTATCACCTATGACGCTATCAATGCCATGCTCTGTGAGATGTATCTCTGGGATGGTAACTATGACATGTGTATTGCCCGAGCAGACGATGTGATTAAATCTAAGAAGGCTTATGCTGAGGATTACTACAAGGAGTACTATCGTAACTTCAGCTATCAGACACAGGTTGATAAGCGTCTGAATGGCTTCCCCTTGATTTATCACACTTTGAATGGATCAACCTTTGGTGATGCCTATGCTACACTCTTTACGGCTGAAAGTAGAACAGAGGCTGCCAAAGAGATTATCTTTGAGTTGAACTATGACAGAGACCCCAATTCAACAAAAGGTACCAATAACAGCGCCATCGCTTCGTACTATGGTAATGAAAGAAACGATGTGGGCTTGGTAACTGGTTCTTCTTATGTTGACGGTGAGGTGAAAGAGCCTAAGGCTAAGGAAATCTTCGAGATGGAGTCATCTAAGGACAATGATGTGCGTCGTTACATCTACTATAGCTCAAACGTGCAAGCCATCCTCAAGTTTGCTTGTGAAGAGGTGCTCGTTTCTGGCTCAGGAACAACAAAGTCAACCTCAAGGTCGGTTTATCCTGATAACAGCAATGGTAGCCACTGGCCCATCTACCGCCTGGCAGACATCATGCTGATGAAGGCAGAGGCCCTGTGTGAGAAGATGGTTGACGGAACCGATGAGGAGGCTATGGCAATCAACGAGCCATTGAGAACGGAGGCCTTCTGGTTGGTTAACGCCGTTTACAAGCGTTCTCTCATGAAACCTGTGACCCAGCTCTTGACCGATGCCGATACGATTAAGTATGCCGACTATGGATCAAAGACTTTGATGACAGAGTTGGTGAAGCGTGAGCGTCGCCGTGAGCTGATGTTCGAGGGTAAGCGCTGGTACGACCTGGTACGCTATGCTATGCGTGCCGGCAATACCCAAGAGATTATGTCGGCTGTAGGTAAGCGTGATGATGTGAACGGTACGTTCGCTCAGAACTTCTTCAGAAAGATGGATGCTATTTTCTGGCCTTATAACTATGACGAGCTGAAGGTGAACCACAACTTGGTTCAGAACCCGTCGTTCGGAAGTGGTGTGAACACAAGCACGGAGAAAACAGCCAAATAATAATGAATACTCAAAATAAGAAAACTATGAATATCAAGAAAAATATTAGAGTTGCTTTCATGGCACTGGCTGCCCTCCTGGCTTCAGGTTCGCTGACCAGCTGCTCTGATGAGCCCGATAGCGAGTATTTCTATGCGTTCACGGGTGAAATGATGAGCGACTATCTGAAAAACCGTGAGCAGTACAGCGAGTTTGCTGCCATCGTAGAGAAGGCTGGCCTGATGCCAACACTGTCTACCTATGGTAAGTATACTTGCTTCCTGCCAGACAATGATGCTATCAACGTGTACCTGCAGGACCGCGGCATGAAGAGCGTTGAGGAGCTGACAAAGGAAGACTGCGACACCATTGCACGTACGCACTTGGTGAATAATATCTACTCTACCTTTGAGATGACACAGGACCGTCTGCCTAATGCCAACCTGCTGGGTCGTTATATCGCTACCTCACAGGGCGTGGATGCCGACAGCAATGCTGTGGTTTATCTGGAGGGCCTGAGTCATATTATTTTCGAGAAGACTTATCCCAACGGAAGTATTGTTCATCAGAACGACTCTGTCGAGAATGGTATCGTTCAGCCTATCGACATGGTGATCGAGAAGTCGAACAGCACCGTGACTGATATCCTGCGTGATAACCCCAAGATTAGTCTGTTCTATAAGGCTTTCGAGGCTACAGGCCTGAAGGACCTGCTCGTTGAGAAGGTGGCCGATGAGAACTGGGATCCCAAGAAGTATCCTAAGTACTACTATAAGTCGCACATCAGAAAAGAGGTGGGTTGGGTGCCTGATACCAGAAAGTATGGCTTCACAGCTTTCGTAGAGCCCGACTCAATCTATCGAGAGTATTTCAAGAATGGTTATAAGGGTCAGCCTATTGACACCAGCAAGGGTGATCTCTATGCACTCTATGACCTGGCATGTAAGGTATATGGTCCTGTTTATGGACATGACGAGGAAGGTAACTTGCTCGATGAGGCTAAGGATGGCTGGAAGTTTGAGAACCTGACAGACAGCATCAACCCTCTGAAGCGTTTCATCCAGTATCATATCATGACTCGCTACGTGGCCGGTACTGCCGACCTCACCGCTCTTGTTATTGATAAGCCACAGGCTGCTGCGTCTGTAAGAGAGGCTTTCGGTACAGAGACGAAATGGGTGAACCCTGTTGACTGGTACGAGACTCTGCTGCCTCACACCATGCTGAAGATTGAACAGCTGAGTAAGAACAAGCGTGAGGACGTGAATGGTAAGGCTCTGCCTGTGGACATCTGGGGTCCTGATGCTGACAAGAAACTGGGTCACTTTGTGAACCGCCGCTATGAGTCTCCTGAGTATGAGTACCGTGGCTCTTATGTGGATGGTACTGTTGAGAAGACACCTAACCACGATGCCTTGAATGGTCACTACTTCTATGTGGACGATCTGGTGGTGTTCAGTAAGGAGGTTCGCGACGTGGTACAGAACATGCGTATCCGTATGGACTTCTCGACGGTGTTCCCCGAAATCATGACCAATGATATGCGTCTGAAGGGCAACTACGACCAGGATGATAATCAGGATGTGCCTGATGACTCTGAGCAGCCAAAGAACGGTAAGAACCGTTACTTCCCCATGGGCTATCTGGAGAACGTGAAGTTCAATACCAACTGTCACCTGGTTTATCGCCGTCCTCACTGGGAGTTCTGGTCTTGGCAGGGTGATGAGGTGAACCTCTTTGGTGACTATGACTTCATCTTCCGTATTCCTCCCGTGCCCTATAGCGGTGAGTGGCAGCTGCGCTTAGGCTTCGCTCCGCTGGAGACCCGTGGTGTGATGCAGGTGTACTTCGATGGTGTACCTCAGGGTATCCCCTTGGATATGATGAACACACTGGATTCTGAGATGTATCTTGGTGACCGTGCAAAGGACGATCCTCAGCTCAGTACTTATAAGACCACCTCTATCGAGGATTTGGCTTCTGAGCAGAAACTGCTGAAGAACTTGGGTGCTTACCGCGGACCGCGTTCATGCTACAACATTGGTAACAACGGTCAGCAGAAGAACTACTCATGGGGCATTGTTCACATGATGCGCCGTGTGCTGTGCCAGACTTACATCGATGCTACGAAGGACCACTACCTGCGTTTCCGTGTGGCTTCGGATGGTAAGCAAGGTAATGATAACGAGTTCATGCTCGACTTCTTCGAGATGGTTCCGAAGAGTGTCTACAGTGTTGACGGCTCTGGTGAGATGGAGGATGACCTCTAAAAGAACAACAGACAATTTGAAAATTGATAACTATGATTTCCAAAAAACTATTATACAATAAGGTGTTAGGGCTGGCAGTAGCCGCCCTCACCTTCGTGGCTTGTACCGATACTTGGGACGACCACTATGAGAGCCTGGGTGGTGGCGCCAATGGCATGCATGAGGGTACTCTGTGGCAGGCTATCTCTAACAATCAGAACCTGTCAAACTTCGCCAAAGTTCTGGAGAAGTGCCAGTATAAGCCCATCTTGGACGGTAGTCAGGTGTTCACGGTCTTCGCTCCTACAAACGATCAGTTTACACTGGAGCAGGCTAATGCCCTGATTAAAGATTATGAGGAGCAGGTGGCTGCTAACGTGAATCAGGAGAACAATACGGTGTTGAAGGAGTTCGTTCAGAACCACATCGCTCTCTACAACCACTCTGTAACGAGCCTGAGAACAGACTCTATCGTGCTGATGAATGGTAAGTATGCCGTGCTGAGCGATACCGCTATTAATAACGTGAAGCTGCTCGACAAGAACCAGCTTTATGAGAATGGCGTGCTCTTTACGCTGAACAATAAGGTGAAATTCTTGCCAACTGTATTTGAGTATATTGCCAAGGATCCTGAGTTGGACAGCTTGAGAAGCTTCCTCTATAACAGTCATTACTACTATAGAGAGTTTGATCCGGGTCAGAGTGTACCTGGTAGTATCGTAAATGGTAAGATGCAGTATCTGGACTCTGTGTTCTATCAGGTTAATGAGCTGTTCAGCTATGTTGGCCGCATCAACTCGGAGGATAGTACTTACCTGTATCTGGCTCCCACCAACGAGGCGTGGAAGGAGCTTGTGGCTAAGTATGAGCCTTACTTCGTTTATCCTGAGAAGCTGGTTCAGCGCGACTCTTTGATGTACACCATGCCGCGTCTGTATACCATCGCAGGCTCTTCGTTCAGCCGTACCTTCAACTCTGATAAGCAGTTGCAGGACTCAGCCATGTCTACTGAGTGCACCGTCAACTATCAGTCTCGTTTGTCAGACTGGTTCCGCCCGTTTGAGTACTACCAGTACTACAAGCCCCTCGAGGCCAATGGCGCTATGGGACAGGTGGAGAAGGTGGATTGTAGTAACGGTCAGGTGCTGAAGACCTCAAAGTGGAACATCAGCGATCTGAATACGTTCAACACGTATAAGTTCTCTATTTCAAGATTCAAGGAGGTTAGTAAGATCAGAGACCCGAAGAGTACCAGCGAGAAGGACTCTATCGAGACAATTAGACCCGTGGTTCACTACGTGACCTCTGACAATAAGTTCTACAACAAGTTGTGGGGCAACCAGTATATCGAGTTTGAGCAGGAGACCACTGCATTGAACCATACGGTGACCTATATCCTGCCCAGCGTACTCTCTAACATGGGCTATGATATCTACCTGATTAGCGCTCCAGCCTTGGCAGGTGACTCTACCGCTTCTGACTACGAACGTCTGCCAACGGAAGTACGTTGCTACATTTATAGCCCAGGTAAGGGTGAGGAGCAGCTGATGGGTGCTGATGGCTCTCACAAGTCGTTCGTAACGGCTACCGATGCTGTTGACTATATCTTGCTGGCAGAAAACTATAAGTTTGATAACTGTACCTATGGTGTCACAGATGAAGATCTGCAGGCGTTGCTGAAGATTGAGACACGTGTAAGTAACTCAGATATTCGTAACGGTAAGAAGACACGTACCATGCGTTTTAACTGTGTGCTTCTGGTGCCTCACGGAACACTTGAGCTTGTTGACGCTCTGCCCGGTGAGGTTGGTAATCCTGGTGTGGCTATTCCTGCCAAGCATCAGGGCACTCCCGGTGTTCTGCTGTATCCTCACGGAAAATACAATGACAGGTCGTATAAAGCCTGGTATTTGCAACGCTAATGTTCACATAAATAAAGAAAGAACGATATGAAACGATATATCTTATTCGGATTTTCGCTGCTGATGGCTTTCCCCTTGAGTATCTCTGCTCAGGATTATGAAGACGATGAGGAGGAGGTTGTAGAGGAAGCTCAGGTACAGCGTGTTGTAAAGAAAATCAAGCAGTATGAGACTCGCTCGGTTAAGGGCTTCGTCTATGATGCTGCTACCAAGCAGCCCGTTTCGGGTGCTATTGTTCGTGCTGCCGAGATCGATGGTTACAGTGCGCTGACCGGTGATGATGGTAGCTACACAGTGAAGGTGCCTGTCTTCGCTTCTGGTATCTATTTCACAACACCAGACCACAACCCTGTGAAGATTGGTTTGCAGGCTGGTGAGAAGCAGAAGGATGTGTATCTGTATCCTACTGTCTTTAAGTCGGAATATGGCACGCAGACCAATGTACGTGGTGACTATCAAGTGAAGGACTTTAAGTATACCAATGCACTGAATATCAAGGACGAGATTCAGAAGCAGCTGGGTGCTCAGGTCTATACCACTACCTTCAATGGCACACCTGGTGTGGGCAGCGTGATGTTCATTCAGGGTCTGAACTCTCTGAACGTGAACGCACAGCCTCTGGTTGTCATCGATGATGTGATTATCGACCAGCAGTATGGTCGTACGCTGCTTCACGATGGCTTCTATAACGACGTGCTGACCAACCTGAACCCTTCTGATATCGAGAAGGTGACGGTGATGCGCAACGGTACGGCTCTCTATGGTTCAAAGGGCGCTAACGGTGTGATTCTGATTCAGACTCGCCGTAACAAGTCTATGGCTACCCGCATTACTGCCAACATCTCGGCTGGTGTGGTGCTCGAGCCTAAGTATCTGTCAGTGATGGATGCCGGTCAGTATCGCAGCTATGCATCTGAGATGCTGAAGACCACCAACACCAAGTTGCAGGAGTTCAGCTTCTTGATGCCTGAATACGACCAGAAGGGTAAGAAGTACTACTACTATGATCAGTATCATCAGAGTACTGACTGGAAGGACTACGTTTATCAGACAGCAATGACTCAGAACTATGGTATTAACATTGAGGGAGGTGACGCTGTGGCTAACTACAACCTGTCAGTGGGCTATACCAGTGCTGAGAGTACCTTGAAGTACAACGATATGGACCGCCTGAACGTACGCTTCAACACGGATATCTCGCTGAGCCGCAAGTTGTCTGTTCGCTTCGACGCTTCGTTTGCCAACCAAACACGCGACATCCGTAACGACGGTGCTCCTGAGAGCTATGATGAGGGTACACCTACATCGCCCGCTTTCCTGGCTTATGTGAAGAGCCCATTCTTGAGTCCTTATAGCTATGGTCACGATGGAAAGGGTAACGGTCGCTTCTCTGACTCTCACTGGGATATCGATCCTGAGACATACCTGACCGAGGCGCTGTACAACTACACCAAATACAACTGGAAGTTGGGTAACCCCGCTGCTATTAACGAGTATGCTGAGGGTGAGTCGAAGAACCGCTTCGAGACTTCTATGCTGAACCTGACTGTGACTCCGAAGTATGAGATTAACCAGAATCTCTCGGTGAGTGAGCACTTCAGCTACAACCTGGTGAACACCAACGAACTGTTCTATATTCCTATCAATGGTACGCCTGACAACTACTATGTAAGTCGTCTGGGTGGCTTCCGTCAGAACGAGACCCGCTCGCTGGCTTCTAAGCAGAACTCTGTGATGAGTGACACTCGTGTTGACTGGGAGAACCGCTTCGATGCTCACTACCTCCATCTGTTTGGTGGTGCCCGCATCAACTGGGAGAGCTTCTCAACCAACTCTTCTGTAGGTTATAACACCGGTAGTGATAAGACTCCTCAGATCTCTGGTCAGTTGGCCGATAAGGATGCTCAGGGTGTGAACGAGAACTGGAACACACTGTCATGGTATGCTCAGGCTGACTATAACTACTTGAGCCGCTACTTCCTGCAGGCTAACCTGACTATCGACGGTTCTTCACGCTTCGGTCAGGACGGTGGTGACTTCCGTCTGTTTAAAGCCGCTTGGGCTGTGTTCCCCGGCATCCAGGCTTCATGGGTACTCACTAACGAACCTTGGATGGCTGGTGTTAAGGGTCTGGATTACCTGCGTCTCTCTGCTGGTTATGACATCAGTGGTAACGACGATATCAACTACTACGCTGCTCGCAGCTTCTTCCGTTCTGGTCAGTTCCTGCATACCATCTCTACGCTGTCGTTCGATGGTATCGGTAACACCAAGATCAAGTGGGAGACCACTCGCCGCTTTAATGTAGGTCTGGAGGCCAGCCTCTTGAACAACCGCTTGAGCGTTGGCTTCAACTACTTCCGTTCGAACACCGACAACCTGCTGGCTCTTCAGCAGTTGGGCTTCCTCAGCGGTCTGAAAGAGAACTGGTCTAACGAGGGTAAGCTGAAGAACCAGGGCTTCGACGTGAACTTCAATGCTAAGGTGCTGAACCTGAAGGATTGGCAGTGGGAACTCGGTGCCAGCATAGGTCACTACAAGAACGAGATCACTGCTCTGCCTGATGCTGCTACTTATCTGGACAACGAGATTTATGGTGCTACTGTTCGCACACAGGTGGGCAGCGCTGCTAACCTGTTCTATGGTTATAAGTCTCTCGGTGTGTTCTCAACAACTGCTGAGGCTCAGGGTGCTTCTGCACATGCTGCCGGTACTGCTACTTATGATCCTCAGGGTCTCTACTTCATGGATAAGAACGGTATCGATCGTGTGTACTTCGAGGCTGGTGACGTTCATTTCGCCGACCTGAACGGTGACGGCATGATTAATGAGGCCGACCAGACCATCATCGGTGATCCTAACCCCGATATCTATGGTAATATCTTCACTTCGCTGTCTTGGAAGAACTTCAAGCTCGATTTGAACTTCAACTATTCGCTGGGTAATGATATCTACAACTATATGCGCTCACAACTCGAGGGTGGCTCACGCTTCATGAACCAGAGCACAGCTATGCTGCGCCGCTGGCAGGTGGAAGGTCAGGAGACCGATATGCCACGTATCGCCTTTCAGGATCCTAAGGGTAATTCTCGCTTCAGCGACCGCTGGATTGAGGATGGCTCATACCTCCGTCTGAAGACCGTTACCCTGAGCTACAACCTGCCTCTGAAGTCTGAGTATATCCAGGGTGTTCAGTTCTGGATCCAGGGCAACAACCTGCTCACCTTCACGAAGTATCTGGGTAGCGATCCTGAGGCTACCATGACCTCAAGTGTTCTTGGTCAGGGTATCGACCTGGGTCGTCTTCCTCAGAGCCGTAGCATTGTGGCTGGTGTGAAGTTTAACTTGTAATCGAAAGTGAATATTGAAACAAGAAAAAAGATAATTATGATTACCAAGATTTATAAAATATTCTGCGCAGGTGTGATTGGTTGCGGTATTGCCGCAACCCTCACCTCTTGCGAGGACTTTTTCAATCAAGAGAGCGATGACGTGCTTTATGCAGAGAATGAGCACTTGAATAATGCTGTGGATACGATCTACTCTGTGACTGGTATCCTGGCAAAGCTGCAGACTCTGGCAGACCGCACCATCCTGTTTGGTGAGTTGCGTGCCGACCTGGTTGACCTGACCAGTGTTGCTAACAAGGACTTGCACGAAATCGCCGAGTTTAATGTGACCGATGATAACGAGTATAACCAGCCCAGTGACTATTATGCTGTTATCAACAACTGTAACTATTTCATCGCACATGCTGACACCGCCCTGAAGAGCAACCGTAACCAGGATATCTTCATGAAGGAGTTCTGCGCTGTGAAGGCTATCCGTGCATGGACCTACCTGCAGTTAGGTCTTGTTTATGGTAAGGTGCCCTTCTTCACTGAGCCCTTGCTGACCAAGGACGCTGCCGAAGAAGCAGAGAAGACCACCAAGACACTTGAGGAGATCTGTGATTACTTCATTGATGACTTGAGCTCACTGCCCATTCGCTATAACTCCGAATATCCTGGCTATCGTGATATCCGTGGCGTGGAATCTCGTTTGATGTTCTTCCCCTTGAGCATCGTACGTGGTGACTTGAAACTCTGGAAGGCTTCTTTCCATAAGGATAATAAGGCTTTGTATCTGGATGCTGCCAAGGAGTACTATGACTACATTAACCAGCGTAATGGTGAAAACAGTGCTTACCCAACCACCATCTCTCAGCGTATCATGTGGAAGCCTGGTACAACCGAGTGGCTTAGCCCTTCTGGTTCTCTCTTCCCTGTTGCTGAGAGAGTTGGTCTTGAGACGGAGTTGATTACCTTGATTCCTGGCGACTCTATCCCTGCGGAGGGTCACTACAGTGAGTTGCGTAACCTCTTCACCTCTCGTGAGGAGAATGAGTACAAGGTGAGCATCAAGCCTTCTGCACGTCTGTTTGAGATCTCTGAGTCTCAGAACAACTGTGTACTCGGAAACGACGGTATGTCTATGATGTTTGCTCCTAAGGGCCTGGCTGACTATATGTCTGGTGACCTGCGTCTGAGTGACTACTATAGAAAGAGCTGGGATATCGATGATGTGACTGGTCAGCGTATTGAGACTCAGTATATCTATAAGTACAGTTCTCAGCGTAACGTTCATATCTATCGCCGTACAATGGTTTACCTGCGCCTGGCCGAGGCTCTGAACATGGCTGGCTATCCTCGTATGGCTTACGAGATCCTGGCTCAGGGTCTGAGTAACGATGTGATTGACGATGAGGTGAGACCCTACTATCCTACTATGGAGGACTCTCTCAACCTGAACTACTTCGACTTCAACAATACTCGTTATGAGGTTTGTGATGTTTACGACTTCATCCGCGATGGCCAGTATTCGGTTGAGAGTCACAACATGATGGGTATCCACGCTCGTGGTTGTGGCTTTACTCCGATGGATACCACTTATGTGCTGCCTAACGATACCATTGAGCTTGATGCCGAGAAGCGTGCTCAGCTCATCAAGGAGCATCAGGCTTATGTTGATAAGCTCATCTTGACTGAGTCGGCTCTGGAGTTCGCACTCGAGGGAACACGTTACTATGACATTATGCGCTATGCATTGCGTCAGGATGACCCAGGTGCTACGATGATGAAGATTATCGGTGCCCGCAAGGGTCAGAATAACCCCACTACCTTTAACCTTGCTAACCAGCAGAACTGGTTCATTAAGTGGAAGAACAAGGTGGGATATTAATCTGAATTGCATAAAAAAAATAGCGCGAAGCGAAATGCCTCGCGCTATTTTTTTTATGTTTTACTTTCGTTGTTCTTACAGGCTGTACTCCAGCATGATGAAGGAGTAGGGAGCAACATCAAGTGTGAACTTCTTCTGAGCCTTGATGGTCTCCTTCTTGGGAACGATGGGCTGCTGGTCGTAGTTGTTCTCGTCGTTGGCATTACCGGCAATAACGGTCTTTACAGCGTTCTTCTTGATGCCAAAACGACTCAGGTTGATGTTGGCCTTCTTTGCCTCGTCTGATGCGTTACAAACCTTTACATAGAGCTTGCGGGTCTTGGCATTGAGGATGACCGACTGACCGTAGTGAACGTTCTCCATGGGCTGGATAGCGTCCTTGGCGTCGCCTTCGAACTTCACGCAGTCACCATAGTAGTACTGACCGCTTGACTGGCCAAAGAGCTGCTGAACATAATAGCTGCAGGTGAGGTAGGCACGCTCGTTGTCGAAGTAGATCATGTCGGGGTTCCAGTTGGTGTTGTCCTTGCGGGCAAACAAAGGTGCATAAGAAGTCATCGATACAATGTCGCCATTACGCTCAACGTGGAGCAGATACAGACCCTCGGCCAGGGCGTCAATGAGTTTCTTGTCCTTAGCAGCGTACTCGCCCAGATAGACCTTTGTCTTGCGGTCGCGGGGGTAGTTGTCGTACTGACGCTTGTTGAGGAAGTAGTTGTTGGGCTCATAGTAGTGCTCGTCGATGATGGGCATACCCAGCTCGTCGGCCAACTTCCAACCGTTCTCCAGGTCGGGATTGCCAGGATGAGAACCTGGGCCGGCGGTACCTACGATAACAATCTCGGGGTGAGCCTTCGTCACGCGCTCATAGATATATTTGAAACGTTCAGCGAACTCGGGTGTGATCTTCTCCTCGTTGCCCAGACCCAGGTACTTCAGGCCGAAGGGCTTGGGATGGCCGGCGTCGGCACGCATCTTTGCCCATTTGTTAGTGGCGGGATCACCATTGGCCCATTCAATCAGGTCGATAGCCTCGGCTACCCACTCGTCCATCTCGCTCATGGGAACAACGTCCTGAGCTTGTGTGCGCATGCTCCAACCGCCATTGGTGCCCTGACAACTTACACCGCAAGGCAGAATAGGCAGGGGCTCCATGCCCAGGTCCTCGCAGAACTGGAAATACTCGAAGTAGCCCAGTCCCATGCTCTGATGATAACCCCAGGTGTTCTTCAGACTCTTACGCTGCTCCTTCGGACCGATGGTGTTCTTCCAACGGTAGGTGTCCCAGAAACCGTCGCCGCCACCATGAACAACACAACCGCCAGGGAAACGCATGAACTTAGGCTGTAGGTCGGCCAGCGCCTGGGCCAGGTCCTTACGAAGTCCGTGACCTTTATAGGTATCCTCGGGCATCAGTGATACCTGGTCGATGTCCATGTCGCCGGTGTTGAGAACTAGAATCTGGAGGTTAGCATTCTTGCAGTCTTCGGTGGGTGTGAGAACAGCCTCGTACTTCTGCCATGATTTGTTGCTGATATCAAGGGTTGCCTCTGCCAGTACGGTGGGCTCTGCACCCCAACCCTGTCCAGGCTTTGCCAATACCACGCGTACGCTCTTAGCAGCACCATTCACATTGCGGAGGAATACCGAGAAGTCGTACTTAGCGCCAGCCTTGACACTGATGCCGTTGAAACCGTCGTTCTGCAGGCCGAAACCTTTCCATCCCTTGTAATCGTAGAACTCCTTCACGCGCTCTGTGTGCAGTCGCATATAGGTAGGGTTGTTGGGGTGGATGGGGTTGTCCATACGTACCTGTAGGGTGCCCAGTGAGTGACCGGGACGAACCTGCTTCCATGCTGTGCCAGGACCCCAACCATCACGCTCGGCAGGGTTAAACTCAAACGAGCCATTCTGAAGCAATTCGGCATACAGACCGCCATCTGCGGCACTGCTGATGTCTTCAAAGAAGATGCCGATAAGTTCGTCACTGATAGCCTTGCCGCCAGAAGGGGCCGACATAGGCTTCTGGGCGTTGAGGCCCAGGGAGGCTGCCAAGAGGGCAGCGCCAAGTGTCATTCTTTTGTTCATTATCTTTTTTAGTTTATTGGAAAATAATTGTTGCAAAGGTAGTTAGAAAAATCCGAATACCCATCGTTTTCACCTAAAAAGTCAAAATAGTGAGCCAAATATTTGCACAGTTCACGGAAATTTTGTACCTTTGCAGCCGTTCAGTGGAATGAGAGGCTCGAAAGGGTCTCTCATTTCTGTTATTAAAACACGTTAGAATGATAACGAAAGAAACATTAAAGACATTAGTAGAGGAGTGGCTCGCAAAGGGCGACTACTTCTTGGTAGACATTCAGATGGATGGTGGTGACGACCGTATCGTCATCGAGATTGATCACGCTGATGGCGTGTGGATTGAGGATTGCGCCGAGTTGAGCCGTTTCCTGCAAGAGAAACTAGGCGAGGAACTGGGTGACTACGAACTGGAGGTTGGATCAGCCGGTTTGGGACAGCCCTTTAAGGTGGCTCAGCAGTATGTTAACCATGTGGGTGACAATATTGAGGTGATTGATGCTACAGGCAAGAAAATGACAGGTGTACTGAAGAGTGTTGATGGTCGTCAGTTTGTGATGACCACTCAGGAGAAGCAGATTCCCGAGGGAAAGAAGCGCCCTGTTAAGGTGGATGTGGATAAGACTTTCTCAATGGACGAGGTGAAGTCGACCAAATACCTCCTGACCTTTAAGTAACCAATCAAAGAGGAAAAGTAAAAAAGAAAAGATATCAAATGGCAACAAAGAAAGAATTGGCGGGTCCCAGTATGTTTGAGACCTTTCAGGAATTTAAAGAGACAAAGAACATTGACCGTACTACACTGGTGAGCGTGCTTGAGGAGAGCTTCCGCAACGTGCTGGCCAAGATTTTCGGTTCTGACGAGAACTTCGACGTGATTGTAAACCCTGACAAGGGTGACTTCGAGATTCACCGTAACCGTGTGGTGGTGGCCGACGGCGATGTACAGGATGAGAACAAAGAGATTTCTTTGACCGACGCCCAGAAGATTGAACCCGACTACGAGGTAGGCGAGGAGGTAAGTGAGGCCGTTGACTTTACAAAGTTCGGCCGTCGCGCAATCCTGAACCTGCGTCAGACACTGGCTTCAAAGATTCTGGAATTGGATCATGATGCACTCTATCAGAAGTACAAGGACAAGGTAGGTACTATCGTTAGCGGTGAGGTTTATCAGATGTGGAAGCGTGAGGTGCTGCTCATGGACGATGAGGGCAACGAGCTCCACCTGCTGAAGGGTGACCAGATTCCTGCTGACACTTATCATAAGGGTGAGACCGTACGTGCCGTGGTGAAGGAGGTGAACAATGAGAACAACAACCCCCGCATCATGCTGAGCCGTACCAGTCCTGAGTTCCTGAAGCGCCTGCTTGAGGCTGAGGTGCCCGAGATTGCAGATGGACTTATCGCCATCCGTAAGGTGGCCCGCATGCCGGGTGAGCGCGCTAAGGTGGCTGTGGAGAGCTTTGACGATCGTATCGATCCCGTAGGCGCTTGCGTAGGTGTGAAGGGTAGTCGTGTGCATGGCATCGTCCGTGAGCTCTGCAACGAGAATATCGATGTGATTAACTATACCAGCAATGTTCAGCTGTTCATTCAGCGTGCGCTGTCACCCGCTAAGGTGACCAGTATCAGTCTCGATGAGGAGAACCACAAGGCTGAGGTTTATCTGCAGCCCGAGGAGGTTTCTCTGGCCATTGGTAAGGGTGGAATGAACATTAAGCTGGCTTCTATGCTCACTGAGCACACTATCGACGTGTTCCGTGTTGTTAACGAGGGTGAGACTGATGAGGATATCTACCTCGATGAATTTGCCGATGAGGTTGATCAGTGGGTTATCGATGCTATCAAGGCTCTTGGCTACGATACTGCTAAGGAGGTACTCAATGCTCCCCGTGAGTTGCTTATTGAGAAGGCTGACCTCGAGGAAGAGACCGTTGACCATCTGCTGGATGTGCTCCGTGCGGAGTTTGAGTAATTATCATTTTTCAACTATCAATTTTTCAATTTGACTAAATGGGAGTAAGATTAAATAAAGTTTTAACAGAACTGAATATAGGACTTCAAACGGCAGTTGATTTCCTAAAGAAAAAGAATAGTTTGGGCGAGATTCGCGACGACGTCACTACCAATACCAAGATCTCTGACGAACAGTATGAGGCTTTGGTACAGGCATTCAGTGGCGACAAGGCCGTGAAGACACAGGCCGAGAAACTCTTTATCAATAAGAAAAAAGAGAAGAAGCCTGAGAAGTCTGTCAAAGCAGAGTCTGAGGAAAGTACGGTTGCGAATCAGCCACGACAGCAGTTTAAGCCTCTGGGTAAGATTGACCTGGATGCCTTGAACAAGCCGAAGGCTGCTAAGTCGGAACCTGCCCAGGAGGTGAAGCCGGAGCCCGCTGCCGAGAGCCCGGTCAAGGAGGAACCCAAGCCCGAGCCAAAGCCCGTAGTGGTAGAGGCTCCTAAAGAGCCAAAGAAAGAAGAGGTGAAGGTTGTTGAGACTCCCAAACCCGAACCTAAAGTAGAGAAGGAGGTTGAACCTGTTCAGCCCGTTCAGGCTGCTCAGCCTGTTGAGGAACTTAAGGATAATCAGCCCGCTGCCTCGGACGACAAGGAGATCTTTACTCTGAGAAGTGAATCGAAATTAACTCCGAAGGTGAACGTGTTGGGTAAGATAGACTTGTCTACCCTGAACCAGAGCACTCGTCCTAAAAAGAAGACTAAGGAGGAGAAGCGTAAACAGCGCGAGGAGAAGGCTGCCCAGATGCACGGTGGAGCCAATAACGCACAGAATGGTGAGAAGCGCAAACGTGAGCGCATCCGCGGTGGCAAGGTTGACATCGAGGAGGCTGCTAAGCAGCAGCAGAACCAGCAGGGCGGCGGAAAGAAAAAGAACAAGGGTGGAAACCAAAACTTCCAGGACAACAACCAGCAGGGGGGAAAGAAGAATAAGAACAAGAATCACCAGCCTGCTCGTCCTTTGGAGGCTAACGAAGAGGATGTAGCACGTCAGGTGAAGGAGACGCTGGCTCGTCTTACCTCAAAGACCTCTCAGAACAAGAAGGGTGCTAAGTACCGCAAGGAGAAGCGCGATGCTGTTCAGGAGCGTATGAGCGAGGAGATGGCAGCAGAGGCAGCACAGAGCAAGGTGCTGAAGCTCACCGAGTTCGTGACGGTGTCTGAGTTGGCTACCATGATGGACGTGCCCGTTGTGAAGGTCATCGGTACCTGTATGTCAGTGGGTATCATGGTGTCTATCAACCAGCGTCTGAATGCTGAGACTATCAACCTCGTTGCCGAGGAGTTTGGTTTCACCACAGAATATGTTTCTGCCGAGGTGCAGGAAGCAATCACCGAGGAGGTGGATGACGAGAACGATCTGATTTCTCGCGCACCTATCGTAACGGTGATGGGTCACGTAGACCATGGTAAGACCTCATTGCTCGACCATATCCGTAATACGAACGTGATTGCCGGTGAGGCTGGTGGTATTACCCAGCATATCGGTGCTTATAACGTGAAGTTGAAGGACGGTCGTCAGATTACATTCCTGGATACTCCTGGTCACGAGGCTTTCACCGCCATGCGTGCCCGTGGTGCTCAGGTAACGGATATTGCTATCATCATCGTGGCTGCTGACGACTCTGTGATGCCTACCACTAAGGAGGCTATTGCTCATGCTCAGGCAGCTAACGTACCTATGGTGTTTGCGATTAATAAGATTGATAAGCCGGGTGCTAACCCTGATAAGATTCGTGAGGACTTGGCTAACATGAACCTGCTCGTAGAGGAGTGGGGTGGTAAGTATCAGTGTCAGGAGATCTCCGCCAAGAAAGGTGTTGGCGTGGAGGAACTGCTGGAGAAGGTTCTGCTCGAGGCCGAGATGCTCGACTTGAAGGCAAACCCCAACCGTAAAGCTACTGGTTCTATCATCGAGAGCTCGCTTGATAAGGGTCGTGGTTACGTGTCTACCGTGCTTGTGTCTAATGGTACACTGAAGGTGGGCGACATCGTTATCGCAGGTACTGCCTGGGGTAAGGTGAAGGCCATGTTCAACGAACGTAACCAGCGCATTGAGAAGGCCGGTCCTGCCGAGCCCGCTATCATCCTGGGTCTGAATGGTGCTCCTACTGCTGGTGACTCTTTCCATGTGATGGAGACTGAACAGGAGGCTCGTGATATTGCTAACAAACGTGTACAGCTGCAACGCGAACAGTCGTTGCGTACTACCACGAAGTTGGGTCTTGACGAACTCTCACATCGTATTGCCTTGGGTGAGTTCCATGAGCTTAATATCATTGTTAAGGGTGATACTGACGGATCTATCGAGGCCCTGTCAGACTCATTCATCAAGCTCTCTACCGAGAAGGTACAGGTTAACGTTATCTCGAAGGCTGTTGGCCAGATCTCTGAGAACGACGTTATGCTGGCTTCTGCTTCTCAGGCTATCATCGTGGGCTTCCAGGTGCGTCCTTCAAGTGAGGCACGCCGCTTGGCTGATCGCGAGGGCGTGGAGATTAATACCTACTCAATCATTTATGATGCTATCGACGAGGTGAAGAGCACCATGCAGGGTATGCTTGACAAGGTGAAGAAGGAAATCGTCTGTGGTATGATTGAGGTGAAGCAGGTGTTCAAGATTTCTAAGGTGGGTACTGTGGCCGGTGGTCTGGTGACCGAGGGTAAGGTACACAACAAAGATAAGGCCCGTGTGATCCGAGACGGTATTGTGGTTCATACTGCTCCTGTTGATGCCCTGAAGCGTTATAAGGACGACGCTAAGGAGGTGGCTACAGGTCTGGAGTGTGGTATCTCACTGGTTAACTTCAATGATATTCAGGTTGGTGATATGATTGAAACCTTCACTGAGATTGAGGTAGAGCAGAAACTGTAAGAATAGAAACTCGATACGAAAATCCCGAATGGTCGTGGCCGTTCGGGATTTTAATCGCTTTTAGCATCTGAGATAGTAGTATGAAGAAAACAATTCTGATAGTCTTTCTCGCTGTTGTGCAGGTACTGTTATGTGCTTGTTCACAGAAGAAGGGTGGTGAGGCCGTTTCCAGTGATGCTGACAGCATACTGAATACCGATACGCTGGTCGTGGAACACTTTGGTTGTGTTGACTCTGCTAAGTACGCTTACCTGACTATAGATGTTGAGTTGCCTCAGGCTGTGAACGAGGCTGCAGGGGCTATCCGTGGCTATCTGCTGTCTTTGGTGGGAGATCGTCTCAGTTATGTATGTTCTTATGAGTCGGAACGCTCATATCCGCTATATCATGGCAAGAGCAACGAGACTTCCGAACAGTTGGCATACTACTTCAAAGAGACCATGCGTCTCTTGGACAGACTGTCGACAAACGAGATGAGAGAGCGTCGCAGTTATCTGGAGGAGGATTCTACACTTAGTGCCGAACAAAAAGCCAATGCATTAAGTGACATGCCGCGCTGGGGCTATGAATACAAGTTGGTTAAGACGGCTGATACCTTGGACTATGTGGTATTCCTCTCGCAAGACTACATCTTCATGGGGGGCGCTCATGGTGGGGTAGGAGGAGATGGCTATCTCACGTTCAGCAAAACAGATGGTCATATGATTAGTCAGTTTGTGGATACTACCCGTGTGGCCGAAATGCAGCCATTACTTATTCAGGGATTAAAACAGTACTACACAGAGGCTGGCGAAGAGCCGATGACCACTGCCCAGCTGTTTGAGCGCTTGCAGCTGCCCTACGATGGTCCAAATGACCAGATTCCTCTGCCCGCGACTCTTCCTTGTCCTACCAGTGAGGGACTGCTGTTCTGTTACGGGCAGTATGAGATTGCTTGCTATGCTGATGGTATGCCTGCTTTCGTTGTTCCTTACGACAAGGTGAAGCCTTTCCTTAGTAAGGATGCCCTGCAACTATTGGATGCTTATCTTAAATAAAACGATATAAAAAACAAAGATTTCGCTCATTTTATTGTAATTTTGTACGCGAAAAATATTTGTGATGGAAGAAAAAAATAAATTTGTCCGTGAAGTAGCCGAACAGAAATACGAGTTTGGCTTTACTACGGACATACATACGGAAATCATCCCCGTTGGTCTTAATGAGGATGTGGTCCGTTTGATATCAGCAAAAAAAGGGGAACCTGAGTGGATGCTTGAGTTTCGCCTAAAGGCGTTCCGCTACTGGAAAGAGCAGCAGGAACCCAAATGGGGTCATGTGCATGTGCCGGAGATTGACTATCAGGCCATCAGTTACTATGCCGACCCATTGGCCAAGAAGCCTGAGGGTGATGGTAAGATTGACCCTGAACTCGAGAAAACCTTCGATAAGTTGGGTATCCCCTTGGAAGAGCGTCTGGCTTTGAGTGGCAATACTGCTGTTGATGCAATCATGGACTCTGTCAGCGTAAAGACCACTTTCAAAGAGAAGTTGCGCGAAAAAGGCGTTATCTTCTGCTCTATCGGTGAGGCCATCAAGGAGCACGGCGATCTGGTGCGTCAGTATCTGGGAACCGTAGTACCTTACAAGGATAACTTCTTTGCCGCACTCAACTCGGCAGTGTTCAGCGACGGCTCGTTTGTGTATATCCCCAAGGGCGTTCGCTGTCCCATGGAGCTGAGTTCTTACTTCCGTATCAACGCCCGAAATACGGGTCAGTTTGAACGTACACTGATTATTGCGGACGACGATGCTTATGTGTCGTATCTGGAAGGTTGTACAGCTCCGATGCGTGATGAGAACCAGTTGCATGCTGCCATCGTTGAGATTGTTGTGATGAACCGTGCTGAAGTGAAGTACTCTACTGTTCAGAACTGGTATCCAGGTGATGAGAATGGTAAGGGTGGTGTGCTGAATCTGGTCACCAAACGTGGTGATTTGCGTGGCGTTGACTCTAAACTGTCATGGACTCAAGTGGAGACGGGTTCTGCCATTACATGGAAGTATCCCTCATGTATTCTGCGTGGCGACCGCTCGCAGGCGGAGTTCTATAGTGTGGCTGTGACCAACAACTACCAGGAGGCTGATACAGGTACGAAGATGATCCATTTGGGTAAGGATACGAAGTCGACAATTATCTCTAAGGGTATTTCGGCAGGTCACTCACAGAACTCGTATCGTGGATTGGTTCGTGCTGCGGCAACGGCGGATAATGCACGTAACTACTCTAGCTGCGACTCGCTGTTGTTGGGTTCTGACTGTGGCGCACATACCTTCCCATATATGGATGTACATAATGACACGGCAATCTTCGAACACGAGGCTACCACCTCGAAGATATCGGAGGACCAGCTTTTCTATTGCAATCAGCGTGGTATTCCCACCGAGCAGGCCGTAGGACTCATTGTTAACGGCTATGCCAAGGAGGTGCTGCAGAAGTTGCCTATGGAGTTTGCCGTTGAGGCTCAGAAACTTTTATCAGTATCATTAGAAGGAACTGTAGGATAAATATTATGATTCAGAAACTTTTCGGATTTGATTCCTCCACAATGACTTTGCGCAAGGAGGTTATTGGTGGTATTACCACCTTTTTGACAATGGCTTATATCTTAGCCGTTAACCCAAGCATCCTCTCAGCAACAGGTATGGATGCTGGTGCAGTGTTTACAACCACATGTATCTCAGCAATAGTTGGTACATTGGTAATGGCTCTCTATGCCAAGTTGCCTTTTGCATTGGCGCCTGGTATGGGATTGAATGCATTCTTTGCGTTCACTGTAGTGCTTACCATGGGTTACACATGGCAGTTCGCGCTTACTGCTGTGCTGATAGAGGGATTGATATTCATCCTGCTAACAGTAACAGGGCTTCGCAAACATATTGTTAATGCCATACCTCTGATATTGCGTCGAGCCATCAGTCCTGGTATCGGATTGTTTATCGCTTTTGTAGGCCTGAAAGGAGCTGGTATCGTGAGTGCGTCAGAAGCTACATTCATCACCTTAGGTGATCTGCACGATCCCGCAGTGCTACTGGCTATCTTTGGCATTATCCTTACAGCAGCCTTGCTGGTAAGAAAGGTTACAGGTTCATTGCTTATTGGTATCTTGGTAACCACCATCGTGGGAATTCCTCTGGGTGTCACCAATTATACAGGCATTATGTCTACACCCCCTTCAATCAGCCCTATCTTCTGGCAGTTTGAGTTCCACAACATCTTTACAGTCGACATGGTGGTGGTTGTATTAACCTTCCTGTTTATCGATATGTTTGACACTATCGGTACTCTGATTGGTGTATCAAATCGTGCCGGTATGGTGGATGATGACGGTAATGTGAAGAACCTGAATCAGGCCTTTATGGCTGATGCCATTGGTACCACCGTTGGTGCTATGCTGGGTACTTCAACTGTTACCACTTATGTTGAGAGCGCATCGGGTGTTAATGTCGGTGGACGTTCAGGTCTGACCAGTTTGACTACAGCCCTCTGTTTTGCTGTTGCACTACTTTTTGCACCGCTGTTCCTGGCTATCCCTGCCCAGGCTACAGCCGCAGCGCTGATATTGGTAGGTGTGATGATGATGCACGACATCCGCAAGGTTGACTTTACCGATTATGTTACGGCTATCCCTTGCTTTGTGTGTATCGTACTGATGCCCCTTACATATAGTATATCAGACGGTATCCTGATGGGTGTTATTTCATACGTACTCATCCACATGCTGTCAGGCACACTCAAAGATAAGGACGAGCGTAACAATATTAACTGGGCTACGATCCTGCTGGCCGTATTGTTTGTTTGCCGATATGCATTCCTATAGTTTTTTAGTTCGAAGAATAAAAAAATAAACATGTTAGAAGTAAAGAACTTACACGCCAAGATTGGCGATAAAGAGATATTAAAAGGCATCGACCTCGTGATCAACGACGGTGAGACACATGCTATCATGGGCCCTAACGGTTCAGGAAAATCGACCCTGAGCGCCGTGCTCGTAGGCAATCCTCTCTACGAGGTTACCGAGGGCGAGGCTTTCTTCAACGGTAAGAACTTGCTGGAGATGAAGCCTGAGGACCGTGCCCACGAGGGTCTGTTCCTCTCGTTCCAGTATCCCGTTGAGATTCCTGGTGTGTCGATGACTAACTTTATGAAGGCTGCCATCAACGAGAAGCGTAAGTATCAGGGATTGGAACCAATGAACGCTGCCGAGTTTCTGAAGCTGCAGCGCGAGAAACGTAAGATTGTTGAACTCGACTCAAAGTTGGCAAACCGCTCGGTGAACGAAGGGTTCAGTGGTGGTGAGAAGAAACGCAATGAGATTTTCCAGATGGCTATGCTGGAGCCTAAGCTCAGTATCCTCGATGAGACCGACTCAGGTCTTGATGTTGACGCTATGCGCATTGTGGCCGAGGGTGTGAACAAACTGCAGACACCTGAAACCTCGTGCATCGTCATTACCCACTACGACCGTCTGCTGGAGATGATCAAACCTCAGTTTGTGCATGTGCTCTACAAGGGACGTATTGTGAAGACTGGTGGACCAGAGTTGGCTGTGCAGATTCAGGAGCATGGCTACGATTGGATTAAGGAAGAAATAGGCGAGGAATAATGAATAGCGAACAACAATATATTGACCTCTATCAGCAGGCACGTGAGATGATTATCTCGCATGCCCCAGAGTCGATGAACGTGGTGCGCGACCAGGCTTTTGACGACTTCCGTAACCAGGGTTTCCCTTCAAAAAAGGTGGAGCGATATAAGTACACCGATATGCAGAAGTTGTTTGAGCCCGACTATGGTGTAAACCTGAATCGCCTGCAGATTCCTGTCGATCCCTATGAGGCTTTCCATTGCGATGTGCCCAATCTGAGCACAAGCCTCTATTTTGTGGTTAACGACATGTTCTATAGAGGTGATGGCGTAGAGGTGAAAGGTGAGAGAAAGCCTCAAGCCAACCATCATCTTCCTGAGGGCGTTGTTATCGGCTCCATGCGCGATTACCCTGAGCTGGTGAGTAAGTACTACACGAAGCTGGCTAAAACCAGTGAGGATGCTGTTACGGCACTCAATACGATGCTGGCGCAGGACGGCTTGTTGGTTTACGTGCCCAAGAATGTGAAGGTGGACCGTGCCATTCAGGTTATTAACATCCTGAAGGCAACACCAAAGAATGCCCAGCATGTGGTGTCCGATTTGATGGTGAACCGTCGTGTACTGATTGTTCTGGAGGAGAGCGCCGAGATAAAGATGCTGTTTTGTGATCACTCTGCCGACGATTGCAACTTTCTGGCAACACAGGTTATCGAGGCTTTCGTAGGCGAGAATGCATCGTTAGACCTCTATTGCATGGAGGAGACCCATCATAAGAATGTGCGTGTCAGTAACGTATATATTGATCAGCAGGCTAATAGTCGTGTAAAGCACAATGTGATCACGTTACATAACGGTATTACCCGTAACAAGCTCGACCTTACCTTCAGTGGTGAGGGTGCCGAGTGCCAGTGCTATGGTTGTGTGATTGCCGATAAGCAGCAGCATGTGGATAACAATACGCTGATAGTTCACAAGGTGCCTCACTGCAACTCGCAAGAGCTCTATAAATATGTGCTCGATGAAAAGGCTGTAGGTGCTTTTGCTGGTCGTGTGCTGGTGGAGCATGGCGCTCAGAAAACCACCTCGCAGATGACCAATCAGAACCTGACTGCCACCAAAGAGGCACGTATGTACACCCAGCCCATGCTCGAGATTTATGCCGACGATGTGAAGTGTGCCCATGGTTCTACGGTTGGACAACTGAACGATGCTGCGCTTTTCTATATGCGCCAGCGTGGTATTTCTCTACGGGAGGCAAAGTTGTTGCTGCAGAACGCCTTTATCAACGAGGTGATTGATAAGATACAACTGGAACCGCTGCGAGACCGCTTGCATTATCTGGTCGAGAAGCGCTTCCGTGGGGAGCTTAATAAATGCTCTGGATGTAAGTTGTGTCACTAAAACATATAAGAAAGCCTGCAAATCTATATGACTTGCAGGCTTTTTCTATATTACTTAACCGTAACTTTCTTACCGTCTTGAATGTGGAGTCCTTTAGCACTCTTGTTCACCTTGCGGCCATTGAGGTCGTAGGTGTTGTCTGTGGCGTTCTGAATGTTCGTGTTGTTAATCTTTGTAAGCTCGCCCTGTGAGAGGTGTACAATGCGCAACTCCTTGGCTGAGGCGTTTTGCTGATTCCAAGTGAAGCCACAGCGGGTGGGCAGGAACTTCTTGTCGGCATTTGTTCTTACTAGGACAGCCTCAAGAGGCGTAACATCCTGTTGGGCGGGAATACCATAGCGACCCACCTTCTCGATGGTCTCCCATCCGCTGCCAAAGGTCACCGTGTTGCCATTCTTGTCGCTCATGCGGATTACCTTCAACTCATTGCCAATGGTCATGGCATCGCTGTTCTTAACACGAAAATACTGACTCTTTGGAGAATATACCAGATAGGGAACGCCTGCTTGGATACCTTCGTTGGTGCACTCTACGAAATAGAGGTTCAGGATATTGCCTTCCTGTTCAATGCCTTGGAAACGCTCCACCTTGATGTCGCCCAACTGCTCTGCGCTAACCGACATGGGCAGGCACAGTGTGTTGTAGCCAGCAAAGAAATAGCGGTTCAACTGGATTGGCTGCTCACTCTGTAGCATCTCCACATCCAGTTTAGAAGAACTGGCATAAACATTCTTCACTTTGTTTTGTGCAAAGGCCGATGTGCTAATAGCCGTTGCCATCATCATTGCAAGTACTAATTGTTTCATACGCTATTATGTTTTAAGTGTTTAGTCTGGGTGCAAAGATAGAAAATATTTATGAAATGACAATTGAAAATTGAGATTTATTTTTTAACTTTGCACACAATTTAAGAGAAAACATGTTAGACGTCAATAAAATACGAGAAGACTTCCCTATTTTGCAGCGGGAGGTATATGGTAAGCCATTGGTCTATCTGGACAATGCTGCCACCACGCAGAAACCTTTGTGCGTGCTTGATGCCATGCGCGAAGAGTATCTGAATGTGAATGCCAACGTACACCGTGGTGTTCATTACCTTAGTCAGCAGGCCACCGACCTGCATGAGGCAGCTCGCGAGAAAGTGCGCGCCTTTATCAACGCCAAGAAGACGGAGGAGATTGTCTTTACCCGTGGTACGACTGAGGCTATTAACCTGGTCGCCTCATCGTTCTGTGAGAGTCAGATGAAGGCTGGTGATGAAGTGTTAGTGACAGAGATGGAACATCACTCAAACATCGTTTCATGGCAATTGCAGGCCCAGCGCCGGGGTATTGTGGTGAAACATCTTCCGATAACAGACGAGGGGCTGCTGTGCCTCGATGATATAGAGACCTATCTGACGGAGAAGACAAAGCTGGTGAGTGTCGCCCATGTGAGTAATGTGCTGGGCACTATCAATCCTGTGAAGGATATCATTCGCTTGGCCCACGAACGTGGCATTCCCGTCTTGGTAGATGCTGCTCAGAGTGCGCCTCATATGAAGATTGATGTCCAGGATATGGACTGCGACTTCCTGGCTTTCAGTGGCCACAAGATGTACGGTCCTACAGGCATCGGCGTGCTCTATGGAAAAGAAGTGTGGTTAGAGAAACTGCCTCCCTATCAGGGTGGTGGCGAGATGATTGATAAGGTGACGTGGGAGAAAACCACTTTTGAGCGTCTGCCGTTTAAGTTTGAGGCTGGTACTCCCGACTATGTGGCAACCCACGGTTTGGCAACGGCCATCAAGTATATGGAGTCTGTTGGTCTTGATAATATTGAGGCCCACGAGCAGGAACTGACCCGCTATTGTATGGAACAGATGCGTTCCATTCCTAATATCCGTTTCTTCGGCGAGGCCCCCAAGAAGGATGCTGTCGTATCATTCCTGGTTGGTGATATTCATCACCTGGATCTAGGCACGCTCCTTGATCGTCTCGGCATCGCTGTTCGTACTGGACATCACTGTGCCCAGCCTCTGATGGATCGCCTCGGTATCGCAGGTACTGTTCGCGCATCATTTGCAATGTATAACACCAAGGAAGAGATAGATATCCTTGTTGCAGGAATTCTTCGTGTGGCTAAGATGTTTTAAGCGATGCTGTTGAATCATTATTACGAGGGACTTGTTGAGGCTGGTTGTGATGAGGCTGGTCGTGGATGTCTGGCTGGCAGTGTGTATGCTGCTGCTGTGATACTGCCTGATGGCTACGAAAACGAACTGCTGAACGACTCGAAACAGTTGACAGAGAAGAAACGTTACCTGCTGCGTGAGATTATTCAGCGTGATGCTGTGGCATGGGCTGTGGGTGTTGTGACGCCAGAGGAGATAGATAAGATTAATATCCTGAACGCCTCGATACTGGCTATGCATCGTGCCTTGGATCAACTCCAGGTTCGTCCGCAGGCCGTTATTGTAGATGGTAACCGCTTTAAGAAGTATCAGGATTTGCCTCATACCACTATTGTAAAAGGCGATGGCAAATATCTGAGTATTGCAGCCGCCTCGATATTGGCTAAGACCTATCGTGATGACTATATGAACGAGTTGGCAGAGAAATACCCCTATTATGATTGGGCTTCAAATAAAGGCTATCCCACCAAGAAACACCGCGAGGCTATTCGGCAGTATGGCACTTCTCCATACCACAGAATGTCGTATAACTTGTTGGGTGATGGCCAACTATCAATAGATTTTGGTGAATAATGATGGATTCGTGGATGAAAAACGAATCCATTTTTTTATGAGATGCGCTTGAGGTATTTTCTCACCTCTTTGCGGGCAATACCTAAGCGATATTCCGTAGATTTATAGTCGCTGTTCAGATGGTGGGCAATGTCGCTCACCTTCATGCCTTCATAGATATGCAGACGATAGATGTCGCGGCAGGGCTCAGCAATACGTGCTAGTCCGCGTTCTAAGAATTCTGTCACCTCACGAATGGAAAGAACAGACTCAGCCTCTTTCTCGCTGGTGGCTGGGTTGGTGGACAACTGCTGTGTGAACGTGATTCGATAGTTGCGACGACGGTAGTAGTCGTTGATGAGATGGCGAGCAATCGTGAGAGTGAGGGCTGATAAGGTGCACTCCATGATAGGTTGGGGGGTGCAAAGCAGTCTCAGGAAAACATCCTGAACGATGTCTTCTGCCAAGTCGCGGTTGTCAAGTCGGGAACATACAAAGGTTAGAAGTTCTGCTTGATGAAGGCGATAGTAGGTTTCTATAATTTCTCGGTTGTCCATTAAAACGGTTACTTCCGTAATTTCCGCTGCAAAGTTATAGAAAAAAAATATAATTGCCATTATTCTTTGTATCAGAATGTTTTCATCCAACGAAAAAAAATGTATCATCTGGCCTATTTAGTATCAAATCGTTTAGAATTTGTCTCACAGGTGCACAATAAGTTCAAGTTTTCAACGTTTTATATGTTGTATGAGACATGATAAGCTAGAAAGAGAATTAAAGTTGCTGCTTCTCTTGATAGAGAATCACAACTATACTGTGCCCGAGATATGCGATCGTATTGGTATCTCGCGTCGCAACCTGTATTATTACCTGGAATTCTTCCGTGATATAGGTTTTAAGGTTGAGAACACAAAACCTTATTATCGTATTCGTAAGGATTCGCCATGGCTCAGAAAGCTTAATGCGGCAGTACAATTTTCTGAGGACGAGGCGTTGCTGATGCATCAGATTTTGGAAAAGGCGGGCGATGACATTCCTCATGTACAACAGTTGCTGCATAAGTTGAACAAGATTTATGATCTCGATATCGCAGAGAAGGTGGAGATGCGTGAGCAGGTGGCACGCAACTTTAAGACTATCAATGAGGCCATAAAGATGAAACGTGTGGTTGTACTCAAAGGTTATTCTTCGCCGCATAGCAATACCACTTCCGACCGTACCGTTGAGCCTTTCATGCTTCTGAATGGCAATCAGGATGTGAGATGTTATGAAGTATCCACGAAAATGAACAAAACATTTAAACTCTCACGTGTACGTGACGTCCAAGTGTTGGACCTGCTTTGGAGCAATGAGCAGTATCATCGTGAGATGTTTACCGATGTGTTTATGTTCAGTGGTGAGCAGCCAATCGTCGTAAAACTACGATTAGGCCGATTGTCGTATGCTGTCCTGCGTGAGGAATATCCGTATTCTGAACAGTATATCACCCAGGAAGACGATAATCATTGGCTGGCCGAGATTCCAGTGTGCTCGTATCTGGGCGTGGGCAGGTTTGTGCTGGGACTGTTGGAGGATATCGAAGTTGTTGACAACGAAGAGTTCTGCGTGTTCCTGCGCGAGAAGATCTGTATGATGGCTCAAAAAATGAACAACAAACAATAATAACCTAATTAAACGTATTAAACAATGAAAAAGATTTTTGTCTCAATGGTAGCTGTAGCCTTGATGGTATGCGGATGTGGAACGAACAGTGGTTTGGATTCTATTGGTAATGCAGTGCTGACAGACGTGCTGTCTGGTGGTCAGAATGGTAGTAGCGCAACAAACACTGGCGCTGTCGTAGGTAATATCCTGGCGAGTGTGTTGGGAGCTAATACAGCGGTGACGCAGAAGTCGCTGATTGGCACTTGGAGCTACACACGTCCTGGTTGTGCTTTTACCAGCGAGAAACTCCTTGCTCAGGCAGGTGGTGAAGTGGTGGCTTCTGAGATTAAAACGAAGTTGCAGCCAACCTATCAGAAGGTAGGAATTAATGCCAATAACACTCAGGTGACTTTCAAGGAGGATGGTACTTTCACTGCGAAGATTGCTGGTAAGAGCTGGAGTGGTAAGTATACCTTTGATGCTGCCAACAGCAAGATTACGATGCAGGGACTGTTGCTCAATGTCAACTGCTACGCAAAGCGTAACTCTGATGGTATCGGTCTGCTGTTCGAGTCGAAGAAACTCCTGACACTTCTTCAGACGATGTCTGCCTTGAGTGGTAATCAGACTCTACAGACCGTTGGCGAGCTTTCAAAGAGCTATGATGGTCTGCGCATGGGCTTCGATATGAAGTAAGTGTGTTTTAACTCCCTTTAACTCGACAAAGTCCTGTTAACTCCTTAAAAATGTGTAACTTTGCACCCTAAAAGCAGAGTTACACATTTTTTATACGAAATATTATGGCAAAGAAAGCATTATTGATGATTCTCGATGGATGGGGAATCGGTAAGCATGGTAAGGGTGACGTTATCTTCAATACACCTACTCCTTACCTCGATTTGTTAACAGCTACTTCAGCTCACTCTCAGCTACAGGCATCTGGTGAGGATGTTGGTCTGCCCGATGGACAGATGGGTAACTCTGAGGTGGGTCACCTGAATATTGGTGCTGGTCGCATCGTTTATCAGGATCTCGTGAAAATCAACCGTGCCTGCAAGGACGGCTCTATCATGGAGAATCCTCAGGTTAAGGCTGCTTACACCTATGCCAAGGAGAACAACAAGAAGCTGCACCTGATGGGTCTGACCTCTGACGGTGGTGTGCACTCATCACTCGACCACCTGTTCAAGCTCATCGAGATTGGTAAAGCCTATGGCTTGAAGAACCAGACTTTCGTTCACTGCTTCATGGACGGTCGTGACACTGACCCCAAGAGCGGTAAGGGCTTTATCGAGCAGATCAGCAAGGTTTGTGCTGATAACGATGCTGCTATCGCATCTATCATTGGTCGTTTCTATGCTATGGACCGCGATAAGCGCTGGGAGCGTGTGAAGGAGGGTTACGACCTGGTTGTAAAGGGCACTGGTAAGCAGGCTACTGATATGGTGAAGGCTGTAGAAGAGAGCTATGCTGATGGCGTTACAGACGAGTTCATCAAGCCTATCCACAATGCTGCTGTTAACGGTTGCGTAGAAGAGGGCGATGTGGTTATCTTCATCAACTTCCGTAACGACCGTGCCAAGGAGATGACCATCGTTCTGACTCAGGAGGATATGCCAGAGCAGGGCATGAAGACCATCCCTGGATTGCAGTACTACTGTATGACACCTTACGACGCTAACTTCAAGGGCGTGAACATCCTCTTCCCCAAGGAGAACGTTGAGAATACGCTGGGCGAGTACCTGAGCAAGCAGGGCAAAAAGCAACTGCACACTGCCGAGACAGAGAAGTATGCTCACGTAACCTTCTTCTTCAACGGTGGTCGCGAGCAGCCATATGAGGGCGAGGACCGTATCTTAGTTCCTTCACCAAAGGTTGCTACCTACGACCTGAAGCCTGAGATGAGCGCCTTCGAGGTAAAGGATAAACTGGTGGCAGCCATCAACGAGGCTAAGTACGACTTCATCGTTGTGAACTTCGCTAACGGCGATATGGTGGGTCATACTGGTATCTACAACGCTATTGCCAAGGCTGTTTGGGCTGTTGACAATTGCGTGAAGGATGTCATCGAGGCTGCTAAGGCTAACGATTACGAGGCTATCATCATTGCCGACCACGGTAATGCCGATAACGCTATCAACGCCGATGGTACTCCAAATACCGCTCACTCTCTGAATCCCGTTCCTTTCATCTATGTAACCAACAACAATTCGGCTACAGTGAAAGACGGTCGTCTGGCCGACGTGGCTCCTTCAATCCTGCATATCATGGGTCTGGAGCAGCCTCAGGATATGACTGGCGAGAACTTGATTTGTGACTAATGACACAACAGCAGTTTCAGACTTGTATTGACAAGTGTCGATACGAGATTGATGAGATTAAGGATCATGCTCATATGCTGCACGACAGTGTGAACCAGCGTTATGACATGAATCATCCTTATAGCTATCACCTCGACATGGTGGCAGACTCGGTGTTCAAATATGGATACCTGGTCTGCCAGCACGAGGCTGATGTCCTGCCTCTGTTCTTTGGCGCATTCTATCACGATAGTATTGAGGATGCGCGTATGTCGTATAACGACGTGAAGAAGGGAGCAGCTCACTTTATGAACGACGAGCAGGCATATATGGCTGCCGAGATGGTGTATGCCCTGACCAATGAGAAGGGACGTACGCGTGCTGAGCGCGCTAACGACCGCTATTATGCTGGCATCCGTGAGACGCCTTATGCACCGTTCCTGAAACTGGCCGACCGTTTGGCCAACATCACCTATTCATGCTCCAAGGAGAACGGACTGAATAGTAGGATGAGGCTGGTATATAAAGAAGAGCTTCCGCATTTCCTAGAAGCTATCAATGCGCATAGCGATGACCCTCGCTTTGCTCTTCCCCAGGTGATGATTGACGAAATCTATAGACTGCTATGAACGTACAGATAGAGGATTCTTGGAAACGGCATCTGCAGGAGGAGTTTGAAAAACCGTATTTTGCTGGACTCACAGAGAAGGTGAGACAGGAATATATGGCAGGCACGTGTTACCCTCCTGGGAAGCTGATCTTTAATGCCTTCAACCTTTGTCCGTTTGACCAAGTGAAGGTGGTTATTATCGGTCAGGATCCTTATCATGAGCCAGGACAGGCTCATGGACTGAGTTTCTCTGTGCAGGATGGGGTGCAGTTCCCACCCTCGCTGCAGAATATCTTCAAGGAGATTCACGACGACCTGGGCACACCGATGCCCGATAGTGGTGACCTGTCACGTTGGGCCGAGCAGGGCGTGTTGCTGCTCAACGCTACGCTCACCGTTCGAGCTCATCAGGCTAACAGTCATGCCTCGTTGGGATGGCAGAACTTCACGGATGCAGCCATCAAGGCTCTGGCCACAGAGCGTGAGCATTTAGTGTATATGCTTTGGGGCGGTTTTGCCCGTTCTAAGGCCTATATGATTGATAAACAGAAGAATCTGGTGCTCGAGTCTGTACACCCTTCGCCCCTGTCGGCTAATCGTGGTGGCTGGTTTGGCCAGCATCAGTTCTCTTGTTGTAATGAATATCTGAAACAGAATAAGATTGAGCCAATTCGTTGGTAGAGTCAGAATTGTATGAGTAAGCTTCCTCCCATATTGCAAGTGGCAGATGTGTTAATATCGTCAGACATCCTCACAGAAGAGTTCTGTTGTGATTTGGAGGCGTGTCATGGCATCTGCTGCGTGGAAGGCGATGCAGGCGCACCTGTTACCCTCGACGAGGTCATGGAGATAGAGAACAGTGTCGATGCTGTGTGGCATGACCTGAGTGCCTCTGCGCAGGCGGTTATTGATCGTCAGGGAGTGGCCTATACCGACGAGGAAGGTGATTTGGTGACGAGCATCGTAGGAGGTAAGGATTGTGTCTTTACATGTTACGATGATCTGGAACTGTCAGAGGATGCAGATCAGGCTGCGCCTGTTGTTGTTAAGAACTGCTGTCTTTGTGCGCTGGAAAAAGCTTGCCGTGTTGGTAAGACACAGTTTGTGAAGCCCATCAGTTGCGCCCTTTACCCCATTCGCGAAAAGGTGTTCTCTGATGGTACCATTGCCCTTAACTATCATCAATGGGATATCTGTCGTTGCGGCCGTGAGAAAGGTCGTCAGCTCCATCTGCCTCTTTATAAATTCCTCAAGGGACCGCTTGTTCGCCGCTTTGGTGAGGCCTGGTATGAGGAGTTGTGTGTGATGGCTCGAGAGCTACAATCGCAGGGCTATCTACAGTGATGACTATTTGTCATTCTGCGAATTTTCTTTGAACAACACATTTTAGCATATTTTTTATGGTGTTTTCAAGATAAATCGCTAATTTTGCACCTTAATATTACACTATTAAGATGAAAATTCAAGTTGTTAACAAAGGACACCAACCCCTGCCTGCTTATGCCACCGTGCAAAGTGCTGGCATGGACTTGCGTGCCAATATTGATGAACCCATCGTGTTGAAACCCCTGGAGCGCCGACTCATTCCCACAGGCTTGCATATTGCTCTGCCTGCCGGCTATGAGGCACAGGTGCGTCCACGCAGTGGCCTGGCCCTGAAGAAGGGTATCACCGTGTTGAACTCGCCAGGAACTGTTGATGCAGACTATCGTGGGGAGGTGGGTGTACTGTTGATTAATCTGTCGCAGGAAGATTTTGTTGTTAATGATGGCGAACGCATTGCTCAGATGGTTATTGCACGCCATGAACAGGCTGAGTTCGTTGAGGTGGAAGTACTTGACGAAACGGAACGTGGCGAAGGTGGCTACGGTCATACAGGTGTGAAATGATGAGAAAAAGGTTCTATATCGTGCTGCTCTGGTTTGTTGGCTTGACTGTCAACGCTCAGACGGCTGTTCAGGAACCAGAGGATGTGCAGCGCAGATACAACATCCTTTTCAATGAGGCCATGCTGCAGAGACAGCGTGGAAAGCACGACGCTTCGTTCGATTTGCTGACGCGTTGTCTGGAACTGAAACCTGATGCGTCGGAGTCTTGCTTCTTCCTGGCTCAGTATTATTCAGAGATGAAGAACACGGATAAGGCTCTGGAACTCTTTAAGAGAGCCACAGAGTTGAGTCCGAATAACATGACCTACATGGAGACGTTGGGTCGTTCCTATATCGGCAAAGGCCAGTATGCAGAGGCTATTCCTGTGTTCGAGAAGATGTACGAGCAGGACAAGAGTCGTGAAGAACTGCTCGAGACCATCTATCGACTGTATATCCAGGAGAAAGACTATAAGAAGGCTGTTGGCGTACTCGACAGGATTGAGACGATTGATGGCAAAAATGAGCGTATCTCGCTGGCTAAGAGTGCTCTTTACGTGCAGATGGGCGACCATCAGAGTGCTGTAGAGGCTGTGAAGTCTTTGTCTGAAGAACATCCTTACGATATGGACTATCGTACGCTTTATGCCAACACACTGATGGGAAATGACGAGTTGGACGAGGCTTACGATGTGCTGAAGAAGATCTTGGTCGAGGAGCCTGATAATGCGAAGGCACAACTGTCGCTCCGTTCGTATTATATCCATATGGGGGATGATATGGCTGTCGACTCTCTGACCTACTGCATTCTGCTGAATAAACATACTGCCACAGAGGAGCGTGTCAACATGATGCGCCAGCTTATAGGCGAGAATGAACGTGAGGGTGGCGATAGTACTGAAATCCTGAACGTCTTCGGAAAACTGCTGGCACAGCCAGAGCCTGATGTTGATATGGCCATGCTGAAGGCGGCTTATATGGACCTGAAGAAGATGCCTAAAGATAGCATTGCCTCTGCATTGAAACTGGTGCTGAAGATGGCTCCCGACTATGCACCTGCGCGCCTGCAGTTGGTGCAGTATGCTTGGGAGGATGAGGATAATGCCAGTATCATCAGATTGTGTCAGGCTGCTCGTCAGTATAACCCTGAGGAGATGGCTTTTTATTACTATCAGGGCATGGCCTATTATCGTATTGACGACAAGGATCATGCCTTGGATGCCTTCAAGAATGGTATCAGTGTGATCAATGATGAGAGCTCGCCAGAGATCGTATCCGATTTCTATGCCGTGTTGGGCGATCTGCTTTTCCAGAAGGATCGCGAGCAGGAGGCTTATGCTGCCTATGACTCGTGCTTGCAGTGGAAGCCCGATAATATTGGCTGCTTGAATAACTACGCTTATTATCTCAGTCTGAAGGGCGACAACCTGGAAAGGGCCGAGGAGATGAGTTTCAAGACCATCAAGGCAGAACCAAGAAACGCCACTTATCTGGACACCTATGCATGGATTCTGTTTATGCAGAAACGCTATGCTGAGGCTCGCGTCTATATCGATCAGGCCTTACAGAACGACTCTACGCCTGGCTCTGTGGTCATTGAGCATGCTGGCGATATCTATATGATGGCAGGTGATCCTGAGGGGGCTGTCAATCTGTGGCAGCAGGCTTTGGGATTGGATCCTGGTAATAAGCTACTCATGAAGAAGATTAAACGAAAAAAATATATTAAGCAATGAAAATCTCGTCTATCTTAAAGGTTGCCGTATTGGCACTTCCATTGTTTATGGCATCTTGCCACGTTCATAAAAAAGCTGTTAAAGACACGCCAGAGACTGTTGTTTCTGCAGAGACACAGCAACAGACTGCTTTCTTGGAGAAGGTGAACGATAACACCTCGAAGCCACAGTTCGTGACGTCGAAACTGAAGTTCTCAATTGAGTATGGACCACAGCAGGTGTCGTTGACAGGCAACTTGAAGATGAAGCGTGACGACGTGATTCAGTTGCAGTTGATGGCCTTTGGCTTCGTGGAAGCAGGACGTATTGAGTTTACCAAGGACTATGTGCTGATCATCGACCGTATCAACAAGCAGTTCCTGAAGGCACCCTATAACTATGTGGACTTCCTGCGTAATAGTGGCATCAACTTCTTCACGTTGCAGGCTCTGTTCTGGAATGAGCTCTTTGTGCCTGGTCGTCAGAGTGTCGACAAGGAGGCTTTGGAGAAGTTCTCTACGAACATGGATGCTGAGGATGTGGTCATCACTTTGGACGAGGGAAAGATGAACTACAGTTGGCTGGCCAACAACAAGTCGGGCCGCATCAAGATGGCGAACATTGCCTATCGTGATCAGTTGAAGGGCAACACCCAGTTGAACTGGGACTACAAGGAGTTTACAAGAATGGGCAGCATTGCCTTCCCCAGCAACATGGGTATCTCCTTGACAACTCCTGAAAGCGAGATCAAGTTGGGCATCCGTTTGAATTATCTGAAGAACGAGAGCGACTGGGCTACTCGTACAAAGGTTTCTGATAAATATCGCGAGGTGACGGTTGACCAGATTCTGCGTCGCTTCATGGCTCTATAAAAGAATAAAGATAAAGTATGAGAAGACTCATTGTCCTGCTCTTGGCTCTTGTTGTTTGTGTGATGGCTCCGGCTCAGAAGTCGAAGACCACACAGCGTAAGAAGACCACAACACAGGTACAGAATAAGAAAAAAACAAAGAAAACAACAACCAAGAAGCCTGCGGCCAAGAAACCGCTGACTGAAAGGGAGAAGATGCAGGCTTCGCAGAAGCAGTTGCGTCAGGATATCGAGAAGAAGAAAAAACAGAAGGCAGAGCTGGACCGCAGGGTGAAGCAGCAGATGCAGGATGTGCTGGTACTTGGAGGCGAGATTGACGATAAGAAACGACTGATTGATACGATTCGCACGCATATCGCTACGCTGGACAGTGCGCTCACCACGCTCAATGCCGAGATGAAGGTGCTCGAGAAGGAACTGGCCGACCGCCAGCAGCGTTATGTCAAGTCGATGCGCTATATGTATCGCAATCGCAACTCGCAGAGCAAGATGATGTTTGTGTTCAGTGCCAAGAACGTCAACCAGATGTATCGTCGCTCACGTTTTATGAAGGAGTATGCCACCTATCAAAAGGCGCAGGGCGAGGCAGTGAAGGTGAAGCAGGCACAGATCACGGCCAAGCAGCAGGAGATTGAGAGTAACCGTCAGGAGAAGAATATCAAGTTGCGAGAGGGCCAGACGGAGCAACAGAACCTGGAGCGTAAGCAGGCTGAGCAGAAACAGATGGTGGTGAAGCTGCAGAAGGAACAGCGAACAGTTCAGGAACTGATTAAGAAGGAACAGAAGCAGGAGGCTGAGCTGAATGCTAAGATTGAAAAGCTGATTGCCGAGGAGATTGCTCGCGAGAAGGCGCGCATCGAGGCTGAGAAGAAACGCAAGGCTGAGGAACTGGCACGCAAGGAGCGTGAGCGCAAGGAGCGCGAGAAGCGACTGGCTGAGGCAAGAGCGAAGGAGGAGGCTGCCAAGGCTCAGGCGCGTGCGGCCAAGACTGAACGTGAAAAGGCTGAGGCTGCTCAGCGTGCAAAGGCTGCCGAGAAGGATCGTGTGACGGCCGAGCGCCATGTGGAAGAGACTAAAAAGGAGATTGACAGCTTTGTCAATGCCGATCCAGATAAGAAACTCACTGGCAACTTTGCCAGCAACAAGGGTAAGTTGCCTATGCCCATCACAGGTCCTTACCAGGTTGTTCGTGGCTTTGGTTCCAACGTTGTCGAGGGCTTGGGTAATGTTCATTTGAGCAGCAAGGGCTTGCACTTGAAAGGACAGCCAGGCGCCATGGCTCGTTGTGTGTTCGATGGCGAGGTGAGTAAGATCTTCTATTCTGGTTCTTCTTATGTGGTGATGGTGCGCCATGGCAGATACATCTCTGTGTATTGCGACTTGGCCAGCGTCTCAGTGAAGGCAGGACAGAAGGTATCCACCAATCAGACACTTGGACGACTGGGTGCATCAAACACCATGCAGTTCCAATTGCGTAACTGGACCGAATTGCTCAATCCTCGTCCTTGGCTCAGAGGATAATCTTCAGATAGGTGTCAAGGGCTTGTTCTATCTCGTCAATGCGGATAAACTCGTTGGCGCTGTGACTGCGTGACGATTCACCAGGACCCAGTTTGAACGAGGGGAAGGGCATCAGGGCCTGATCCGATAGGGTGGGCGAGCCGAAAGGCTTGAGTCCCAATGCTATGCAGCGCTTCACCAGCGGATGGTCTGTGGGGATGCATGATGAGTGCAGACGGAATGAACGTGGCTTCAGGATGCACTTCTTCATATGCTTCTGAAGGAAGTTGAAGACGAATTCGTTGTGATAGTATTCGTTAGTGCGAATGTCGAGCACGAAGTGTAGTGCGTCTGGAATAACGTTGTGTTGGGTGCCACTCTCTACCTGTGTCACGGTCATCTTGCTGAATCCCAGCAGCGGACTCTCCTTCTTGAACTTATAATCGCGCAGCCAGACAAGGTCGTCCAAAGCTTCGTAGATAGCATTCACACCTTCGTTTCTTGCAGCATGACCACTCACCCCCCTTGCATATCCGTCAATCACCATCAGTCCCTTTTCGGCTATGGCTGGCTGCATGCCAGTAGGCTCGCCAACGATGGCCACGTCAATCTTGGGCAACAGTGGCAATACGCGCTCAACACCGTTTTTTCCAGATACTTCCTCTTCGGCCGAAGCCAGATAGACAAGGTTGAAGGGCAACTCACGTTCTTTTAAGATACGGAACACCTGTAAGAGGGTCACCAGTCCGCCGCCGCAGTCGTTGGCACCTATGCCGTAGAGGCAATTGTCAATGATGGCAGGCTCGTGAGGGTCGCGTGTCCATGTCCTTACAGGTTTCACAGTGTCGATATGCGCATTGAGGAGGATGGTCTGCTTGGTTTCGTCGAAGTTGTCCGATACTGCCCACAGGTTGTTGGCCTCGCGTTGTGGGTTCAGTCCCCACTGCTTCATGCGTTCTTCCATCAAGTCGGCAGCGGCCGTCTCGTCTCTGCTCACGCGTGGTGTGGCAATCAGTTCCTTCAGCAGTTCCACTGCATCGTTCACATATCTGCTTTTATCCTCAATACCCATATCGACATTGTTTTTTAATACTTTCGTCTGCAAAATTACACTTTTTTATTCTAAAAAGAATTCTTTTTGGTCTATAAAAAGGGTACTAATCATGGCAATTGTACTTTTTCTTATTATTATTTGGATGAAAAAGGAATATTTTTTAACTTTGCATCAAATTTAAAATATTTTGTCATGTTAAAAAAATACCTGCTTATTGTTGCTGCAGCCCTTTTTGGCAGCTTGGCTTCTGTTGAGGCGAAAATAAACTATGTTCCCCTCTATCTTGTAGTCACTCAGACAGACTCGACAGATGCAACACAAACATTGGCTAATACATTGTTCGTTACACAGGATGACCATAAATTCATCCTTCCTGAATCTGAAGATAGTTTGACATTCATGCTCTTCAAGGGTGATGAAAGTGTATACGCAGTACCTTGCAAACGCTGTCAGCCAGTTTATCTGCCTACGACAATCGATGGTGACTATGAAGTGCGTCTCTGTGCCGATAACTATTATTATTACGGCTATGTCACGTTAGATAAGCGAATCAGTGGACAGGACAGCATTCCAACAGAGAATACCAATTGGGAGAATATCAAACTCTTGGGAAGCGATACGCCTCAGCAGTTTATCTTGGATAATATTCTGGGCTTGCATGTGGTTGAATACACTATGAAGCCTAATTCTGGAATGTCAGAAGAAGACCTCAGTTATCTGAGTGAGGAAGAGAGAGAGGCCTATATTCATCATTTGGAACAGATGAATGAGGAGATGCGCTCAAAGTTGCGTTACGGCTTATTGCCTGAGGAACTTAAGGCAATATTTCCCTCGTTAGTTGTGAAGATTCCAGATGGATTTGGAATCAATTATACTGATCTTATTCCCATCTTGATCAGTTGTATTCAGGAACTGAAAGTGCAAATTGACAGTCGTACGGAAAAGTTTGTTGATGTCATGATGGCACGTGGTGGTGATGCTACTGACGTGGGTTCCGTTCGTTCGATTATGGGCAATACGCTTATCTCAGCAGTACCTTCATCTGTCAATGAGCCGGCCACTGTGCGATATCTTTTGGCAGAAGATGTTTCCAATGCCTATCTTCTTGTTACAAACATGGCTGGTCGTGTGATGACAAGAGTACCACTTTCTCCAGCCGATACAAGTGCCACAATCGATAGCAGCATTTTGGATAAGGGAATCTTCCTATGCACGATGTTTGTTAATGGAGAGGTCGTAGAAACCAAGCGTTTGGTAAAGACGAAATAACAATTATCTCCGAGCCGACAAGCGACTCGGAGATTTTTTTTTGTTTTTCTTGGAAGTTTCATTTATATTCCTTATCTTTGCGCCAAATAATGTAATATTTGTAATGAGTCCAGTCTTTAGACGCGAAAGCGAAGGTAGCAGCACATCGGCAAGCGTATTGATGATTAATGCGCAAGGCATTATGCTATCCGTGCTTGGTAACGATTACTTCCTCTCTTATAATCGTATACCCTGGATGAAAGATGCACCTATTAGTAGTGTGCTAAATGTGCAGATGTCTGGCTCGGAAGCTATAGAATGGCCGGATCTTGACGTGGACCTTGAGATTGAAAGTCTGCGTCACCCAGACCGTTATCCGCTAGTCATCAAACGTAATCCATTGGATTATGTAGAAGCATAAGATATAATAATGTAGAACCCATTAATTATTGATGCCTATGGGCTGAAAAAAAAGATAAAGTATAACAAGGACATATAGGATAGAACATCCACTTTTTGATTCTTGTCTCCCTAATATCGCCAAATATATGAGACAATCAAGAACGAAAGATGGGGTTCGCGCCTGATGGCGTGGACTTTTACTCGTTTAGATTGTTAGGCGTTTGGCGACGCTTGGGAGACGTAGACAGAGTAATTTGTCCACGTTTTTTTGTATATATCTAGTTCAAATAACCAATTAATAAATTAAAACTAAAAATTATGAAAACAATTAGATTTTGGAGCATGATGCTCGCTGTATTGGCCTTGCCATTTGTTACATCTTGTGGAAGCGACGATAACGATGAAGACAATGTGGATACATCCCCAATTTCCATCTACTCTGACGGTGAAAAGGTAATCGAATGGGCTGATACTATTACATCTTCAAATCCATTTGTAGCATATGCAACGGGAAATAAAGTATCTGCTTTCCATGTTGGTGAAACAAGTCTCTTGGTGAATGGTAAACATACTATATCGATAAAAGTAAAACCATTGTATAATCTCTATGATGATCCTGTCAATAATTGGGGATGCACTGTGGATTACGTTAAGAGCCATCAGACTCAGGGTACTTTAAGCGACAAGTCAACAGAAACAACGTTGACTTATGAAAATGCTGGTGGTGCCAGTTATTTAGTCTATATGTTTGAAAATGGTAAATTAGCTAGTATAGGAGCTGTAGTTAGTACAAATCATGCTTCTACTTATGGGAAGTATTTGGCTGAACGCTATATTATGACGACATACTATGAGGGTAGCAAATCCTATTTTATCGGAATCGATGGACTGACATCAGAAACATCAACTACCTTTATTCGAATGGAGGTTTCAAGTGCGAATTATATAACAACGATTTACGTTCCCGTAAGTTCAGCGAAATCTAGAGAGACTCGCTCAATAGACAATCAAGATAGATTTAATCAGTATGCCAAGAAACTTTTGGAAGTTGTTTCTGAATGATTGATTTATGAAAAGGAATAGAATATACTTGTTGTTTCTCAGATAAGAAGCAGGCAGTACCAACAGAAGTACTGCCTGCGATTTTTGTTTACCACTCATAATCCTCGACGAACCCATCGAAAAGGACGTCGCCGTTCCAGCCAGCCTCGTGGGAATACTGGCGTATCTGTCTGTAATCTGTTTGCTATCTATAAGAAATATGCTAGATATGCAGGTAGATACTTCATGGATTCTTCTCGTGCATAATCTTTGGTATAGATAAGATAACGCTCATTGGTGATACGTGACGAGAATTTCTTGCAAAATGCATCTATGGATGCATGTGTTTTGTATGAAGAGGACTTTACCTCGATTGGAAGTATCTTAGTCCCGCGAGACAACAGGAAATCGACCTCATAATTGTGTTTCCCACTTTCTGTTGGCCATGAATGATAGAATAGTTTATTGCCGGAAGCTGTAAGCATCTGAGCCACAATATTCTCATATAGGTAGCCAAGGTTAGTGGCAAGCTTGTCGCTGAGAAGTCTTTCGTAGATGACGTTTTCTGTAAATGCTTTGTCTCGAAATGCCAGCGTTACAAAGAGACCTGTGTCACCAACAAACATTTTGTACGACTCCAAATCCTCTGTACTTCCAAGACCTATATTGGGATCATCACAGTGGTGTGAGATATTCACTGTTTTTGTCTTTTCCATCTCTGAGATAAGTTCTATGTAATCTTCAGTCCTTGCCTTTGGAATAACACTGGAAATCTTATAGCGAGAGGCATTGCTGTTGAGTTGCGCAGGTATAGCTGCAAATATGCGTGCAGCCTTTCCTGATGGGTCGATTTTTCCCCAATCCTCGTCATATAAGTCCAAAATAAGCCTTTTGGCTCGGTCTACCATTTCAAAGTTGTTTGTCTCCAAATAGGCATCAACAGACTGAGGCATACCACCAACAAGCATATAGAGACGGAAATCTCGCATCAGTTTTCTATGTGCTTCCTTTAATGGGTATGGATTATCCCAGATAGTACGGAGTAATGGGATAGTTGCCGTATCGCCTAAGGCCCATCGAAACTCTTCATAATCCATTGGATACATACAGATGCGTTCTTCTTCGCTGGGAATGAGTATGTTCTTTGTGTTTTTTCGAATAGAAATAAGGGAGCCAGTTTCTATATAATCGTAACGATGGTCTTCCACAAACGACTTGATTGCCTGACGAGCAAGAGGCTGGAACTGCACCTCATCAAAAATAATAAGGGATTCTCGTTCGATTAATTGCACACCATAAATCAGCTGAAGCCTCAGAAAAATATAATTGAGGTCAGATATGTCGTTAAAGAGATCCTTGACTTCCTTTGAGCATTTGGTGAAATCGATAAAGATGAAGGACTTGTACTCGTTCTTGGCAAAGCTCTTAACGATAGTTGATTTGCCGATTCGACGAGCACCTTCTATGAGGAGAGCACTGTTTCCATTGCTCTGCTGCTTCCACTTGAGTAGCTGGTCGTATATTTTACGTTTGAAAAGTCTCTTAGGCTCCATAATTTCCTTGTTTTGACGTTGCAAATATAGGGAATTATTTTCTTTCCTCAAAATTTTTTAGGGGCAAAACCACAAAATTCTCAAAATTTATTTGGCAGTATTTCGCAAAAATCTCAAAATCTTCGTGTTTTTCCTGTAGTATATCGTTTGAGTAGACAACAACGCTCTTAGACTGAAAACATAATGGAAACAGAGTGTTTCTATAATGGAAACAAAGTGTATCCATAATGGAAACAGAGTGTTTCTATAAAGGAAACAAAGTGTTTCGCTTATGGAAACAAAGTGGAAACTGTAGTTTAACGATTTTAGTTGACTACTTCCAGTCTTATTAATGATAAGAGTTGACTCAATTAAACTTAATTTTTATTTCACGTTGACTCTATTTGGAATTAGTTATAAATCGGGTTTACACCTATTCTGATGCAAAGATACCTATTTAATTTTATGCAGCCAAAGCTTTGAGTGCAATTTCTCTGTGACTCTTCCATTTCTTCTTCAATTCGCCAGTACAGAGAGCAGCCTGAGCTGGTGTTTTCCAGTCAAGGCTCATATGTGGACGCTCGTTGTTATAGAAGTCAATAGCTACTTTCAGGGCTCTTTTTACCTCATCAATAGAGAAAAACGACATGTCCATAAGCAATTCGTTCTTGATAATGCCGTTGACACGTTCGGCTACTGCATTCTCCTTGGGATCTCCACACTCAGTCATGCTGATCTTGATATTGTTTGCTTTCAGAATATCCGTATAGGCGTAGCTGGCGTATTGGACGCCGCGGTCAGAGTGGTGGATGAGGTCATGGGCAGGATTTCCGCCAAGACGCTTCAAAGCCATGTTGAGCGCGTTAATGGCAAACTTGGCCTCCAGCGTATCGCCCACGCACCAGCCGATAATCTCTTTCGTATAGTAGTCCGTCACCAGCGACAGGTAGCAGAAATCGTACTCGCCAGTCTGGCCATTGAGATAGACGACCATATAGGTGATGTCGCTCACCCATAGTTGGTTGGGACGTAACGGGATGAGCTTCTTCACAAGGTTGGGATACAAGGGCAGGTCGTGGTCGGAGTCCGTTGTCCTGGTACGACGCTTCTTCTTGCGCACCTTCAAGCCGTATTTGTCAATGATGTCGTAGAAACGGTTGTAGCCCACACTGTGTTCCTCGCCGAATGTATCTGTATACTTATGCCACAGCGGACCACCGCCCATGCCGCGGTCCTTCTTGCGGATATTCTTGATAAACTCCACTACAAATGTCTCTTCTGCGAGCTTACGCATCTGACTGTTGCCGTGTTTGTAGTAGGCCTGTGTACTCACACCAAGCAGCTCACACTGCGACGTGACAGGATAAGCCTTCGCGTCGCGAGTGTAAAGCCTACTCACTACTTGGTGCCAGCTTTTTTTAAGTCAATGCCGTACACTTCCTTGCCAAAAGCCACCATCTCCTCATAGAAGTCTGCACGAAGCTTCTCTTTCTTCAGTTGAGACTTCAGGGTTGACACCTCCTCAAGTAACTTCTTGTAGTCCTCCGGAGTTACATCATTGCCTTTTTTCTTCATTTGATCTGCTAAATCTGGATATTCCGCAGCAAAGGTACGAAGAATTTTGTAATAACGAGTTCTATTTAGACCTGTACGTGATAAAATTTCACTCTCACGGAGGTGCTGGACATAACGCATATCAAAGACATCCTTCATCTCGTTAATCAGATTTACATCTCTAGAATAACATTTTTCTTTGGGTTGTTTCACCATAATGTTGAACTTTTGGTGTCAACCTTATTTAAAACAAGACAAACAAAAATTAAAGGAGAAAAAGCCTTTGTTAAACGGGGAAAAAGCCTTGCGGTTTACTGAAACAACTCCTGCAGAACGGGGAGAGAACGGAGTTCAGGGAATTGGGGAATGTGAAGGCGATAGTACTGGATGATAAGTTCCAGGATGCGGTTGCGGTCGGCACGACCCATGCGGAAAAGATGCATAGAGAAAAAATCCATGCGCATGAGCAGGCGGATGCGACTGGCCTCGTTGGGCATCAGGAAATCGCGATGCAGCGGTGTGTGCTCGCAGAAACAGGCCGCACGTAGGTCGAAATACAGATTGTCCTCGCTTCGTTGGGCCTTTTCGCCTTCATGCCTTGGTGCCTCCAGGTTGGGATAGAAGCCCAGGAAACGACTGAGGTGCATCAGGAACACCAGGTGGAAATTGGCAAAGTCGCTCTCGCGTTGATCCAGCCACTGAATGCTGGTGCAGACATACTCGAACAAAGGCTCATTCTGCTGCTCGCCACGCAAGGCATGATAAAGAAACTCGCAGATGAAAAGTCCGATGGCCAACTTCGAAGGATCGCTCAGTAGCGAGGGCAGAGGGGCCAGCAGCGAGGCCTCGCTAATCTTCTGCAGTTGAGACTGTAGGTTGACGTCGGCCTCTATATTTAATAAGGTAAGTGGCTGGAAATACTGCTTCTTGATCTTGCCATGAGCGCTGCGAGGCATGGGAACCATGAACGAAAGACGCCCATGACTTTTGGTGAATGTGTCGACCACTAATTTCGACTCGCCATATTTGAAAGTATGCAGTATAATTGCCTCAGTCTTAACCTTCATGGCTGCGAAATTAGCAAAAAAAACACAAAAAAGAGCAGTTTTCTTTGGGAAAATTTGGCTAAACCAGAAAAAAGTAGTAATTTTGCACCCGCTTTAAGCGTCGATGGTCCCTTCGTCTATCGGTTAGGACGAGAGATTTTCATTCTCTAAAGAGGAGTTCGACTCTCCTAGGGACTACAAAATTAAAATCCGTCATCTGCGCAGTGGTGCGCTACCAGCAGGAGTTGGGAAGGGGTGGCGGAGGATTTTTTTTGAAGAGGCCACTCTTCTGAAAGGTCCGCCCAGGGCATCCCTTGAGGAGCAAGACCCATAAGCTTTAAATTTAACAACAAAAAATTAATTAAAAAATGGCAAACCACAAATCATCGGTGAAGAGAATTCGCCAGGACAAGAAGAAGGCATTGCACAACAAGTACTATGCTAAGACCATGCGTAACGCTGTTCGCAAGCTGCGCGCTATGACAAACAAGGAAGAGGCTACTGCTCTCTATCCCAAAGTTCAGAAGATGCTGGACAAGTTGGCTAAGACCAACATTATTCACAAGAACAAGGCTGCTAACCTGAAGTCAAGCCTCGCTCAGCACGTGAATAAGCTGGCTTAATAAGCCTCAAAAATACAACAAAGCCGCTCAAGTTCGCTTGGGCGGCTTTTTTTATCGTTTTTTTCGCACGAAAAAATTCGTCATTCTCGCTTTTATTTTGTACCTTTGCACCAATTTAGTACAATAAAGAAAATGGCAGAAGAACTGAACCAAACAGAACAAAATTATTCCGCGAGTAACATTCAGGTACTTGAGGGATTGGAAGCCGTGCGCAAGCGCCCTGCTATGTATATCGGCGACATCAGTGAAAAAGGTCTGCACCACTTGGTGAACGAGACTGTCGATAACTCTATCGATGAGGCTATGGCAGGCTATTGCACGCACATCGAAGTGACCATTAACGAAGATAATTCTATCACCGTTCAGGATAATGGACGTGGTATCCCTGTAGACGAACACGAGAAGATGCACAAGAGCGCCCTTGAGGTGGTTATGACGGTGCTTCACGCTGGTGGTAAGTTTGATAAAGGCTCTTATAAGGTTTCTGGTGGTCTTCATGGTGTGGGTGTGAGCTGTGTGAACGCTCTGTCTACTCATATGAAGTCGCAGGTGTTCCGTAATGGTCATATCTATCAGCAGGAGTACGAGAAGGGTAAGCCCCTGTACGACGTGAAGATTGTGGGCGACACCGACAAGACAGGTACCCGTCAGCAGTTCTGGCCCGACGGCTCTATCTTCACCACCACCCTCTATAAGTACGACATCATCGCCAAGCGTATGCGCGAGCTGGCCTATCTGAATGCCGGCATCACCATCACGCTCACCGACCTGCGTCCTGATGAGGAGGGTAAGCTGCGCGAGCCCGAGGTGTTCCACGCCAAGGAAGGCCTGAAGGAGTTTGTGCGCTACGTGGACCGTCATCGTACCTCTATCATCGGCGACCCTATCTGTCTGAAGACCGAGAAGGACGGTGTGCCCATCGAGGTGGCTCTGCTGTATAATAGCGACTATTCAGAGAATATCCACTCTTACGTTAACAATATCAACACCATTGAAGGTGGTACCCACCTGACAGGTTTCCGCATTGCCCTGGCCCGTACACTGAAGAAGTATGCCGACGAGGACGATCAGTTGCGCAAGCAGATTGAGAAGGCCAAGATTGAGGTGGCACAGGACGACTTCCGCGAGGGTCTTACTGCCATCATCTCAGTAAAGGTGGCCGAGCCTCAGTTCGAGGGTCAGACCAAGACAAAGCTGGGTAACAGCGAGGTGAACGGTGCTGTACAGAAGGCCGTAGGCGAGGCTATGACCAACTACCTGGAGGAGAACCCCAAGGAGGCTCATACCATCTGCGAGAAAGTGATTCTGGCTGCCACAGCCCGTATTGCTGCCCGTAAGGCACGTGAGAGCGTACAGCGTAAGAATCCTATGACTGGCGGTGGCCTGCCTGGTAAGTTGGCCGACTGCTCGAACAAGGATCCTAAGGAATGTGAGATCTTCCTCGTCGAGGGTGACTCGGCCGGTGGTTCTGCCAAGCAGGGTCGCGACCGTCATTTCCAGGCTATCCTGCCCTTGCGTGGTAAGATCCTGAACGTTGAGAAGGTACAGTGGCACCGTGTGTTCGAGGCCGAGTCTGTGATGAACATCATCCAGAGTATTGGTGTGCGCTTCGGCGTTGACGGCGAGGACTCAAAGGATGCCAATATCGATAAGCTGCGTTACGACAAGATTATCATCATGACCGACGCCGACGTCGATGGCTCGCACATCGACACGCTGATCATGACGCTCTTCTATCGCTTTATGCCGCAGGTTATTCAGGGTGGTCACCTCTATATTGCCACACCTCCCCTTTACAAGTGCACCTATAAGAAGGTCTCTGAGTACTGCTACACTGAGCAGCAGCGTCAGGCTTTCATCGACAAGTATGTGGCTGGCGACGAGAACTCTTCTGCCCTGCACACACAGCGCTACAAAGGTCTGGGTGAGATGAACCCAGAGCAGTTGTGGGAGACGACAATGAATCCTGAGAACCGACTGCTGAAGCAGGTAACCATCGAGAATGCTGCTGAGGCTGATGAGATCTTCTCAATGCTGATGGGCGACGATGTGGAGCCACGTCGTGAGTTCATCGAGAAGAACGCTACTTATGCTAATATCGACGCTTAATATAACAAATAAAGGCTGACCAACGGGTCAGCCTTTATTTTTATTCGTATATCTTCACTTCTCGCTTCCCTCGCAGCACAGCCAGCGCATTCAGAGCCAGGGCTTCCATTTCATCTTCGCCAGGGAAACAATAGGTGGGTGCCAGGAACTCAATACGCTGACGCAATCGGCTGATCACATATTCCGAGCGAGCCAGTCCGCCAGTGAGCAGGATGGCATCAACCTTGCCACAGAACACAGCCCCAAGTCCCACGATGTTCTTTGCCACGTGATAGATCATGGCGTTCAGAATCATCTCAGCATGCTCGTCGCCATTGGCTATGCGCTGCTCTATCTCCTTCACGTTGCTGGTGCCCAGGTGGGCATTTAGTCCGGCCTTGCCAGCCAGGCGCTTGAGTAGTTGCTTCTCAGAATACTTGCCACTGAAACTCAGTCGGATAAGGTCGGCAGCAGGCAGACTGCCTGCGCGCTCAGGCGAGAACGGTCCCTCGCCATCCAGTGCGTTGTTGGCATCGACAGCCCTTCCGTGCTGATGGGCCGCCACAGAGATGCCTCCACCTAAGTGGCAGATAATCAGGTCGAGGTCCTCGTAGCGTTTGCCAATCTCGTTGGCAAAGCGTCGTGCGATGGCGCGTTGGTTCAAGGCATGCCAGATGCAGATGCGGTTCATCAAGGGTGAGCCGCTGATGCGAGCATAGTCGTTCAACTCGTCCACCACGCCTGGGTCGGCAATAAATGAACGGCAACCAGGAATGGTTTGAGCAATCTCGTGCGCAATCAGGCATCCCAGATTGCAGGCGTGGTTGTGCATCGCAATGCCGTTGAGTGTGTCGTCCAGCATCTGCTGGTTAATCTCATATACGCCACCCGCAATAGGCTTTACCAATCCGCCGCGACCAATCACGGCATCGAAGCGCATCGGCTCGTTCATGCGGTTCAGTTCGTCGAGTATCAACTGTTTGCGATACTCCAATTGGTTCAGTACGTCGTCGCCAAACTTCGCCAACTCCTCGTTGGTATGATTGATGCCACGCAATATCCTTGGCTTCTCGTCCTCGAAGACAGCCATCTTCGTGGATGTGGAACCAGGATTAATGACCAATATATACATAGGCAAAAAAATGTTGAATGCTTAATGGGAACGTGCTATACGCAGGCCAATGCCAGCGAATAGAACTTATTGTCGGCCGAGTCGGCACGCGAGGTGAGTACCACAGGCACCTGAGGACCCTGCAGGATGGCAGCTGTCTGAGCTTCGCAGAACAACGTGATAGTCTTATAGAAGACATTGCCAGCCTGGATATCCGAGAAGATAAGGCCGTCCGACTTTCCTTCCAGAGGCGACTGGATGCCCTTCTTGTGCAAGGCAGCAGGCGAGAGCGATGTCTTCAGGTCGAGCGGTCCGTCCACGATACATGGACCAAAAGCGCCTGTCTTGGTCTTCTCTACCAGCTCCTGATACTCCACGGTGCAAGGGAAATGCTTGGGGTTCACCTTCTCAGAGCAACTGATAAGGGCAATACGCGGCTCCTCAACGCCCATCTTTCTGCATAGGGTCAGCAGATACTGCAGCTGCTGCTCGCGCTGCTCCTTGGTGGGGTAGGGAATCACGGCCACATCGGTCATGAACAGTAACTTATCGTACATGGGAAGTTTGGCGCAAGTAAGGTGGGTGAGCACCTGTCCCTTGGGCAGGATGCCCGTCTCTTTGTTGAGGATGGCCTTCAGCAGGTTGTCCGTGTTGAGCAGACCCTTCATAATGACGTCGGCCTGACCTTCGCGAACCAGCGCCACAGCCTTGGCTGCCGCCACGTCCACATCGTCATCGTCAACGAAGATAGGCTCTGCGAAACCAGCCTCCTTGGCTCGCATCACAGCACCCTTCGTGCTTTCGTCTTGTCCGCAAACTACGGCCACTCTGCGCCTAGTGCCACTGGCTTTCAGATGTTCGGCCAATTCATCAAAACACTGTATAGCTTTCATCGTCTATGAGTTTATTGGTTGTTTGTTGGTACAAAGTTACGAAAAAGTTTTTATATCAGCGTACTTTTCCAGATATTTTTCTTATCTTTGCATCCAACAATCCAACATTTAAAACTTACTTATGAAACAAGTACTGACTCTGGCGTTTCTTACATGCGCCCTCGCCGTTCAGGCGCAGACTTACACGATTAATCCGAAAAGCCCGCAGCAGACCATCGAGCATTTCGGAGCTTCTGACGCGTGGTCTATGCAGAACATCGGTCTATGGCCTGAAGAAAATGTCCAACAGCAGATTGCCGATTGGCTCTTTTCTACAGAGAACGACGCTAATGGACAGCCTCGTGGCATAGGTCTTTCATTGTGGCGCTTCAACCTGGGGGCAGGCAGTGCTGAGCAGGGCGACTCCTCGTATATTAATAGGGACACTCGTACGGAGTGCTTCCTGCGCTTTGACGGTACCTACGACTGGTCTCGTCAGGCTGGTCAGGTGAAGTTTCTCAAGATGGCCAAGCAGCGTGGTGTGCCCTATATCCTAGCCTTCCTCAACTCACCCCCTGTGTATTTCACTGAGAATGAGTTGGCCACCAACACTGGTCGTGATGGTACGCTGAACCTGCGCTATGAGTGCTACGATGACTTTGCCAAGTTCATGGCCGAATCGGTCAGCGGCTTGGAGCGCGAGCATGGTGTGCATATCGACTATATATCGCCTGTCAACGAGCCTGATGGCCACTGGAACTGGCAGGGCCCCAAGCAGGAGGGCTCGCCTGCCACCAATTGGGAGATAGCCGAGGTGGCGCGCAAGACGAGTAAGGCCTTTACAGAAAAGGGACTCAAGACGCAAATCATGGTCAACGAGTCGAGCGACCTGCGCTGTCTTCTGGGCGTCTATAAGACGTCTTGGGAGCGTGGCAACGCCATTGCCTCGTTCTGGTCGAAGGACAGTACACAGACCTATCTGGGCGATACGCCATTGGTGCCCCACTTGATGCTGGCACACAGCTATTGGACTAACACGCCTGTCAGTTATATGAAGCGTATCCGTCAGGACCTGCGTAAGACATTGAAGAAATATGGCGTGAAGTTCTGGCAGTCGGAGATCTGTATTATGAGTAATGACGAGGAGATTGGTGGTGGCGGTGGTTATGACTTTACGATGAAAACCGCCCTCTATGTGGCTCGCGTCATTCATCACGACCTCTGCTATGCCAATGCCGAGAGCTGGTCTTGGTGGCGTGCCTGTGGTGGTAACTATAAGGACGGTCTTATCCGTGTGTATGACCGCCAGCATCGTGCCCAAGACAGTCGCCTGATGTGGGCACTGGGTAACTATAGTCGCTTTGTGCGTCCTGGTGCCGTGCGCTACGACGTTGACTCAAAACAGAAGGAAGACCCCTATGGCGTGATGGTCTCGGCCTATCAGAACAAAGACGGCTCGTGGGTCGTTGTGGCCATCAACTATAGCGAGAACAGTCAGCCCTTCTCCTTCACAGTGGGCCGCAACGATGTTGCGGCGTGCAGCTGGCAGCCCTATCGCACCAGCGATGCCGATGGAGAGACACTTAAACCATTAACCCCATGCAGCGGTGAGACCACCCTGGCTCCTCGCAGCATCACTACATTCGTTTCGAAACAATGAACCATAAGATATACACCCTTCTCCTGTCGCTCAGCCTCTGTCTCACGGCCAATGCCCAGCATGCCCTTGATAGTATCAAAAGTATGCTGATGAACGCACCTGTGCAGGAGAAGGTGTATCTACATCTTGATAACCAATGCTATTTCAAAGGAGATACCATCTGGTATAAGGCCTATGTGATGAGGGCCGACGATCTGACCTATTCCAATATGAGTCGCATCCTCTACGTGGAACTGGTGTCGCCCGATGGCATGGTGGTGGAACGCCAAAGCATCATTGCATCGGAAAAGGGCTATGGCGACGGCAACTTTGCCCTGGAGGACTCGATCTATTCTGGTTTCTATGAGGTAAGGGCCTATACGCGCTGGATGCTGAACTTCTGTGTCAGTGAACATAAATATGGCTATAAGGACTATGTCCATTTTTACGACCGCCAGATGGCGCATGACTTCTTCCGTCAGTTTGATGCCGTCTATTCGCGTGTGGTTCCTGTCTATGAACGACCAGAGAAGCCTGGCGACTATTCAGGCAAGTATATTGTGAGCAGACCAAAGTCGCGTGCTGAGAAGGAACTCAAGGAAAGACTTACTGTGAACTTCTATCCTGAAGGCGGACATCTGATTGCTGGGCAGACCTGTACGGTGGCCTTCGAGGCCCTTGATGAGGAAGGGGAGCAGCAGAACATCAGCGGCTTCCTACGTATTCCTGACAGGAAGGATAGTCTGGCCATCCGTACGACACATCAGGGACGTGGATGCTTCACTGTCAAGGTGCCTGATAGTGGACGACTTTCTGCCCAGTTCATGTGGCATGGCAAGCGTTATTCCATCGACCTGCCAAAGACGGAGAAGCTGGGATGCGCCTTGCATCTGGATGCTGTGAGCAGTCGGTTGAAAGCGGATATCAAGTTGAGTGGACTGCCCGATGACCAGCAGTATGGCGTGGCCGTGCTCTGTCGTGGCGTTCTTAAGTATTTCGAGACGATTACTGGCAGTAAGCAACTCGTTATCAACAAGGCCGACCTGCCAACGGGTGTCAACAACCTGGTGGTATTCGACGAAACAGGACAGCCCCTGGCCGACCGTTTGTTCTTTGTTAACCATCATGACTACGACGACGCAACTATTGCTGTGGATGCCACCACCAGGACCTACGAGCCATTCGAGCAGATAGACCTGAACTTCAAGGCGCCTGGTGATGCCCAGCATATCTCTATTGCTGTGCGCGATGGCGCTACTGACGAATTGACCTACGACACGGGTAATATGCTGACCGATCTGCTGCTGAGTAGTGAGCTGAAGGGCTTTGTGGCCTATCCCGACTACTATTTCGAGGCCGATGACGCTGCGCATCGTCAGCATCTTGACCTCCTGCTGATGGTGCAGGGATGGCGACGCTACGACTATCAGACGTTGACCAGCGGACAACCTTTGCGCTATGCGCCAGAACAGCAGATGGTGGTGGAGGGTGCAGTCTATCCGATGCCAGAAACGCCAAGCTATCAGCCTGACGAGGTGCGCTATTGGGCCAAAGGTGTCTTTGGCTACAGTCCTTCGCTGCTGGGCGAACTTGATGGCCCGAAATACCTGCTTGAGGAGTTGGCCGAGCGTACGGCAAGTGCACAGAGTTCTTCGTCGGATGCCAGTGGTAGCGAGGAGTCTGGTGGAACGGCTCCACCTCCAGGCGGTGTCTCTACCTTATATAAGGAGGGTACGGCGCTGACTATCCGTGGCATTAACAGTGAATATGATTTATTCCAGGCTCGTGGCGGACTTAAAAAGGAGGTGACCCTTGAGGCTGAGTTGGTTTATGGTAAGGATGTGGCAACGGTCCAGATGGAAACCGACCATGGTGGTCGTTTCTCGTTTAATGTGCCACCTTATTATGGTCAGGCTATCCTCTTTATTAAGGCCTATGATACGGATATCAGTGACAGAAAACACCGTCGCATTGAGAACAAGGGTGTGCTTGACGAGACAGCCATTCCTGAGTACTATGTGAAGCGTGATCTCTTCTATCCAGTCTTTGCGAAGAAATTTTCGTTCTATCAGGTGCACCAGCCTGAGGACGAATATTCGATGTCTACGATGGACGATAGCGAGTTGCCTGAGGTGGAGAGAATATCGAAGATGGACACGAAGTTGAAAAATGTCAGCGTAAAGGGCCGTCGCCGTCGTGGCCGTCGTAAGATTGACTATAGTAAGCCGGCGTGTGTTTACGATACGCAGGAACTTTATAACCTGGTCACTGACCGTGGACTCTCTTTTGGCTATTACGATGCGCGAGAGTTCCCCTTCCAGGTGAGCATGGCGCTGTTGGGTAATTACAATAGTGATGAGCCCATGCATGTGTTGGCGCGACACAATGATGGCATGCTGGTGCCTTATGTCTTCTATCGTAACTTTGACCCAGGTGTTTCGATGGAGCAGTTTAAGAGCGACTACCTGATAAATCAGGATATCATGCTCAACCGCCAGGACAAAATACGTCTGTATACTGATTTTGAGTTGCGCAATGAGGAAAAGCGTGTGGAACAGAATATCAATGCGCCTGATGTGACACTCGACTTCATGTTGTTTGAAGATGGTGGAAAGACCTATACTTATCGTGACCGTCGACTTATTTTGCAGGGTATGTATGCTCCTTATGAGTTTTATCATCCCAATTACAGTCAGCGCCCTTTGCCAGACAGTTTGCAGGATTATCGTCGCACGCTCTATTGGAACCCTAACGCCCGTCTTGACGAGGAAGGTCGTTTCTCTTGCTCGTTCTACAACAATGGCAAGCAGACACGCATCAGAGTGGCGGCCGTTGGACTGACTCAGGATGGCAAACCAGTCTTTAACAGAATGGATGGCAACATGAGAAAAGAATAAATATCATTTAATAATAAACAAACACTACTACTATGAACATTTTCAAGCATCTTGCCCTCGCGGCATTGTTGTTGGCAGCACCTGCTTCGATGCAGGCAGCCAGCAAGCCTGGTACGTTTACCACGGGCAACAAGACGTTCCTTCTCAACGGCAAACCCTTCGTGGTGAAGGCAGCCGAGGTTCACTATCCCCGTATCCCCCGTGCTTACTGGGATCATCGCATTAAGATGTGTAAGGCTCTGGGCATGAACACGGTGTGTATCTATGTGTTCTGGAATATCCATGAGCAGAAAGAGGGCCAGTTTGACTTCACTGGTAATAACGATGTGGCTGAGTTTTGCCGTATCGCACAGAAGAACGGCATGTATGTCATCGTGCGCCCTGGACCATACGTTTGTGCAGAATGGGAGATGGGCGGTCTGCCTTGGTGGCTACTGAAGAAGAAGGATATTAAACTGCGTGAGCGCGACCCATACTTCATGGAACGCGTAAAGATCTTCGAGCAGAAGGTGGGTGAGCAGTTGAAGCCGCTGACTATCCAGAATGGTGGTCCTATCATTATGGTGCAGGTAGAGAACGAGTATGGCTCGTATGGCGAGGATAAGCCTTACGTCAGCGAGATTCGCGACTGTCTGCGTGGTATTTATGGCAAGGAATTGGCATTGTTCCAGTGCGACTGGTCGAGCAACTTCGAGAAGAACGGATTGGACGACCTTACCTGGACGATGAACTTCGGCACGGGTGCCAACATCAACGATCAGTTCCGTCGTCTTGGCGAGTTGCGTCCTAACGCACCAAAGATGTGCTCTGAGTTCTGGAGCGGCTGGTTCGACAAGTGGGGCGCTCGCCACGAGACGCGTCCTGCAAAGGATATGGTGGAGGGCATGGATGAAATGCTCAGCAAAGGCATCTCGTTCTCGCTCTATATGACTCACGGAGGTACCTCTTTTGGCCACTGGGCCGGCGCTAACTCTCCTGGCTTTGCACCTGATGTTACCTCGTATGACTATGACGCCCCCATCAACGAGTATGGTCAGGCCACGCCGAAGTTCTGGGAACTGCGTAAGATGATGGAGAAGTATAACGACGGCAAGAAGATGCCTAATGTGCCTAAGGCGCCTATGCCCATCATCACTGTGCCTAAGTTTGAGCTGACAGAGTTTGCACCACTTTTAAGTGCAATAACCAAGCCCGTTAATGGTGAAATTAAGACCTTTGAGGAAATGGATATGGGTTGGGGCACAATGATGTACTCCACCCGTCTGCCCGAGATTACTTCTCAGAGTGTGCTCAGTGGTGAGTTCCATGATTTTGCTCAGGTGTTTATTGATCAGCAGTATATTGGAAAGATTGATCGTGTGAAGAACGAGAAGTCGCTTATCATCCCTGCAGTCAAGAAAGGTGCCGAGTTGATTATCATCGTTGAAGGTATGGGTCGCATCAACTTCGGTCGTGCCATCAAGGATTTTAAGGGCATCGTTGGCAACGTCACGCTAACTACCGAGACTGACAATGTAGAGATGATGCTGACGCCGAAACAATGGACGAATGTAGCCATTCCCGATGATTATCAGACCGCAGTAAGAGCTCTTGATAGGGTGAAAGGTGTCAACGATCAGGTGACTGCAGGCAAGGTGAAAGGGAGTGTTCCTGCACTTGCCTTAACACAAGGCTATGAGGGCTCGAAGAAACTTGGCGACATCATGAAAGCTGGCTATCATCGTGGCTACTTCAATCTAAAGAAGGTGGGTGACACGTTCTTGAACTTCGAGACTTGGGGTAAAGGACAGGTTTATGTGAATGGTCATGCCATGGGCCGCATCTGGAGCATTGGTCCGCAACAGACGCTCTATGTGCCTGGCTGCTGGCTGAAGAAGGGCAAGAACGAGATTATCGTACTTGACGTGGTTGGTCCTCGTGAGGCTGTGGTATGGGGACAGGCTGAGCCTGAACTGAATAAGTTGCAGCTGGAAAAGAGTAATAAGCACAATAATATTGGCGATAAGCCCGACTTGAACAGTGCTACGCCCGTGGCTACTGGCGCCTTCAAGGCTGGCAACGGCTGGCAGACCATCCAGTTTGGTAAGACCGCGAAGGGTCGTTACCTCGCTATTGAGTGTCTTTCTACACAGAAGGACGGCGATCGTGTAGCCATCGCTGAGCTTTACTTGCAGGGACAAGACGGCAAGCGACTCTCTCGCGAGCCTTGGAAGACCAAGTATGCCAACTCGGAGGATGAGGGTGGCAACCACCTGGGTGATAAGGTGTTCGACCTGCAGGAGTCAACTTACTGGCAGACAGAGAAGGGTGCCTCGGCTCCTCATCTCCTTGTCATTGACCTCGGCTCAGAGCAGAGCGTGAAGGCTCTTGAGTACCTGCCTCGTGCAGAGCAGGGTGCTCCAGGCAGTGTGAAGAACTTCAAGGTTTACCTCTATTAAGGTATTTTTGTTAATAAGAAAGGCGGCATCCCGTGTGTGTGGGGTGCCGCCTTGTTTTATCCTGAGAATCTTTCAAGCCTTAAAAGCCGCTAACATTGTATGATGTTCTCTCACCGAAAAGAATTTTTGTGATTGCCAACTCTTGCTCAGGCTTCTCCATCAGCTCCTGTGCTTTGTTTGTTGCCTCTCTCAAACTCTCTGCCTCAATGGTCACATCCTTGTTCATGATGATGCTTACATTCATTTTGGATTCCATTTTATTTGTTTTGTGTGATAATTGTAATTTCAATTTGAGATGCAAAGTTACTAAAAGGGGATGCCAAGTAAGTATTACCTGGCAAAGTTTTAAATACCTTTAAGTAAATTCAAAATTAATTCTACAGGATTATAATGTATTTTAACTCTCTGTGTTTATGAACGATAGAAAATACAATTATTAGATAATTGGTAGCGAGATGCCGCAGATCTTCTGATAGACATCGAGGGCATAGACATCGGTCATGCCGCTGATATAATCGATAACTGCCATGAGACGGGTCTCGAGGTCAGGACTATCTATTTCGTATTGACTGCTGACACGCCCAATGAGTTGCTGAGAGTAATAGCGTTCAGGATGCTCGATGGCCTCAACCATGAGTTCCATGAGGGTGGCCATGATGCGATAACCAGAGAGCTCGACATCGAGCACAGGGCGACTGCGATAAATGCGAGCCTTGGATACCTTGGTGCAATTGACGTAGGCTTCGTTCGGAATGGACGGGATGTAGTCAATGAGCGAACCTATGAAAGAACCTTCGAGAATCTCTCTTTCGTGATTGATGAAGACTTGAACACATTCGTACTCGAGTTTGCCGATGACACAGGCACGCAGGTATTGTATCTTCTCGTTGGGGTCGGTGAGTTCTTCGTCGCTGATGCGTTTCAGAATTCTATTTTTGCTGTCTTCATTAAAGAATGAGAGCATCAGTTGTACGGTTTCATCGCAGGATAAGATCTTCAATTTATAAGCATCCTCGATGTCCATAATCTCGTAGCAGATGTCGTCGGCAGCCTCGACAAGATAGACCAACGGATAGCGAGCCCAGCGTTGCTGTCCCTCAGCGCCTGGCTTTATCTGAGGGATGCCAAGATGGTGGGCAATGGTGAGATAGTTATCCTGCTCGCTGCAGAAGAACCCAAACTTGTTCTTGGGCGCATGAAACGAGGCGTAGGGATACTTCACAATAGAGGCCAGTGTGCTATAGGTCATAGCAAAGCCGCCTTTGCGACGGCCCTTAAAACTGTGAGTGAGCAGGCGGAAGGCGTTAGCATTACCATCGAAACGGGTGATGTCTTCCCAAAACTCGGGCGAAACTTTCTCTTTCAGATAGTTGCCTTTGCCCTCGGTGAAGAAGGTCTGGATGGCCTTCTCGCCGCTATGACCGAAAGGTGGATTGCCCAGGTCGTGGGCTAAGCAGGCGGCAGCTACTATCTGTCCAATCTCGGATACCAGCGGACTGAGTGCTTCGCCATAACGTTTGTGCAGGTGCTGATAGACATCGTTGCCAAGCGACATGCCCACACTGGCCACCTCAAGGGAATGAGTGAGGCGGTTGTGGACAAAGATGCTGCCAGGCAAGGGGAATACCTGGGTTTTGTTTTGCAGACGACGGAAAGGGGCCGAGAAGATAAGTCGATCATAGTCGCGCTTGAATTCGGTACGATCGTCGTGGCGTTCCAGATGACGATTCTCTTGGCCTAGGCGACAATTAGAAATAAGTTGATTCCATTCCATGATGTCTGCTTATTTGTTGTGTAATATTATTTTGAATTTCTATATTCTTTTGGACTCATGCCTACGTGCTCTTTGAAGTACTTTCCCAAAAACGATTGATTGGGGAAGTGTAACTCCTGGGCAATAACCTTGATGGTTTTTGTTGTTTCTTTGAGGGCAATGCGTAGTTCCTGAATAACATAGAAGTCAATCCAATCGTTGGGTGTGCGATGACTTACTGTCTTAATACACTCGCTGAGGTATTTTGGTGTGATATTGAGTTGCTCGGCATACCATCCAACGCGGCGCTCGTTTCGACAGTGAACTTCAAGAAGTGCGATGAAATCGGTGAAAATTGCATCGGAACGCATGTGACGTCTGCCTGATGAAGGTAGGCGATAGTTGTAGATAACATTGCTTAATTCATAGAACATGGCGAGTAGCAGGGTACGTGCCAAGTCTCGACGATAATGATTGTTAGGATCACTAATCTTTTTCTGAAGCACGTTGAAGTAGTCTTTAAAGGTTTTTTGCTCCTGTTCTGAGAGAGCCAGTACGGGGTTGTTACGTGCGTAAAGAAAGAGCGTTGATATATCGCTGACGTTACGTATCGTTTCGTGATAGAAATCTTTGGAAAGGGCGATATAGAGTCCCTTTGAGTCGTGCGAGGTTTGTAGCTCGTCGACGACATGGTGATCGGAAACAATGATGAAGTCGCCAGCGCTGATTTTCTGTTTTTGCGTATCGAGGTGATAGCTGACATTACCTTCGGTACAAAGACCTAATAGAATGAAATTCATGCGACGGGGTACCTCTAATTGAGGGGCTGTGCATGACTGTTCGATGAGTACGATGTCTTCATCGATATTGCTGATTGCCATGCTCTGGCATAGCGTCTGTATATTACTTTCTCTTATTGCTTTCGTCATGGATGTGTTTAGTGAAATGATAACCACAGGGCCTATTTACCCCAGTGTGATATTATCTACTTGAACGGGCTCGTGAAGGAATATCTGCGCTGACTCCTTAAACTTGTCAGGGTTTTCGGTAGTGAGATAGTGTACTTGACCATCTTTTGCACAACGCTGTTCCATCTCAGGGTGACGTTGAAGGTAGTCGGCAAGACTATTGGCTACATACTCTCCTTGTGACACAACCTGTACGCCTTGCGGCAGATATTTCTGTATCTTCGGCATGAGAAGAGGGTAGTGGGTGCAACCAAGGATGAGTGTATCGATGGCAGGATCAAGTGCCATTATCTGATTAATGCGTTTTTCCACAAAGTAGTCTGCTCCAGGGGAGTCAGCTTCATTGTATTCGACCAAAGGTACCCAAAAGGGACAAGCCACGCCAGAAACGAAGACATCGGGGTAGAGCTTTTGTATCTCCATATTGTAGCTCTCGCTTTTGATGGTTCCTTCGGTGGCTAGTACGCCAACGTGGCGACTATGTGTGAGTTCTCCAATAATCTCAGCTGTAGGGCGTATGACACCTAATACGCGTCGATGTGCGTCCCACTGAGGCAGGTCGTGCTGTTGAATGGTGCGCAGTGCCTTCGCTGAGGCTGTGTTGCAGCCCAGAATAACTAGATGGCATCCCATTTCGAACAGACGGAGCACGGCCTGACGAGTGAACTCGTAGACAACATCGAACGAACGGGGACCGTAAGGCGCACGAGCATTATCGCCCAGGTACATGTAGTTGTACTGGTGGAGGCGCTGACGGATTCCATGAAGGATGGTAAGTCCGCCGTAGCCGCTATCGAAGATGCCAATGGGCCCTGGATTCTGCGGGAGGGTCATTTTTGAAGTTTTTCTTTGATTTCCGTATTGAGATCAACACCCATAGCCGGCTCAATAAATGGACAGGCATTGGAGTCTGTGTTGATAACAAGTGCCAAATGGCGCTGACGGGCTACTGTGGCGATTGCCTCGTTGAGACGTGCGCGTAAAGGAGCCAGGGTCTTGCGCTCTGCTTCGGCCAAATCAAGTTTACCTTGCTGCTTGAACTTTAAATTGCGTTGCATCATATCCTGCAACTCACTCTGACGCTTCAGTAGAATAGTACGTGGATAGTCCTTCTGTCCTTCGAGGAAATCCTCGTACTTGCGGTTGAACTCTTCCTCGGCGCGCTGAAGCTCTTTTTCGTAAGCCTCACGCAGGATGTTCAACTGTTGTTGCGCGCTCTCGTATTCGGGCATAGCTGTCAAGGCGGCTTCGTAGCTTAGATAACCGAAGCGTACCTGAGTGGCAACAGAGTCCTCCCCTTGTGCCATACTGGGCACAGCGAGGAGGACCATGATAGCGATAATGATATGTTTTATCATATTACTTCAAACCAAGTTTTGCTTTTACCTGTGCAGTCACGTCAGAAGACAGCGTGGTGCTGATATAGGGAATGCCAGCGCCCATCTCCATGATATAGACGAAGTTGCCTTCCTGACCAACGGTTTTGATAGCGTCAAGCACCTTGGTGGTGATGGCCTGCATCTTCTCCTGCTGAGCCTTCTGCATAGCCTGCTGGTTGTCTTGATAGGTCTGCTGGATACGCTGATAGAGGTCGTTCAACTCCTGATTGCGACGGGTCTTGATGTTCTCGGGAAGGGTAGCCTGCTCTTTCTCAAAGGCATCTGCTTTCTTCTGCAGTTCGTCCTGCATTGACTTCAGATCAGCCTCATACTGCTCGGCTAGTTTCTGAATCTCGGTCTGAGCAGCGGTGAACTCGGGCATGCTCTGGATAATTTCCTGAGTGTTAACGTGGCCGAACTTGGCCTGTGCTGAAGCGGTGAGACCGCAGAGTGCGCAGATTGCGCAAAGAATAAACTTTTTCATTTTGTTTTAATTGTTTTATTATTGCTTTTTATGAATTCTGTCTGAGCCCTTTGGGGCTTCTTTGTTTGAATGAGTTAAAGGTTTTTGTTAATTAGCATAACCCAGTTTGCGAAGCACCTCTTCAGAGATGTCAATCTTCGGCGAACCAAAGATGATGCCGGCATCGCTGGCACGGTCGAGTACCAATTGATAGCCGCGAAGGTCGGCTACATCCTTGATGGCATTGTATACCTCTTCCTGGATAGGCGACATCAGGGCAGCACGTTTCTTATAGAGCTCGCCCTCAGGACCAAAGTACTTGCGCTTCAGATCGCTGGCTTGCTTCTCTTTCTCCATGATGGCATCCTGCTTGGCTTTCTTCTGCTCTTTTGATAGGAACACCACCTCGTTCTGGTAGTTCTTGTACATGGTCTGGGCCTCGGTGTTCAATGCGTCAACCTCTGCCTGCCATTTCTTTGATACCTGTGTGAGTTGTTCGTTGGCACGCTCGTAGGCGGGAATGTTTTTGAAGATATAGTCCATGTCGACTAACGCGAACTTTTGAGCCTGCATCGATATTGACGATGCGAGTACTGCAATCATTACTAATAGTTTCTTCATAGTCTTTCGTTTTTTTGTTATGACATGTTGTTGTTATTCAGGGTTAGAACTCTTGGCCTAGCACGAAGTGGAACTGACCACCGCCACGCTGCCATCCGCCATTGTATACCTTGTCGAAACCATAGGCCCAGTCGATACCCATCAGACCAACCATAGGTAGATAAAGGCGTACACCGAAACCAGCAGAGCGCTTCATGTCGAAGGGGTTGAAGTCGCGGGTCTTGGCCCATGCGTTACCGCCTTCAAGGAAGCCCAGTCCATAGATGGTGGTGTTGCCCAGCATGAATGGATAGCGGAGCTCGAGTGTGAAGCGGTCGTAAGCATAGGCATCATAGGCACTGTAGCGGCTACCTGTCCACTCGCCACCCAGTACATAGGCTGTTGACGAAATAGAACCATTATCGTAACCACGCAAGCCAATGGTCTCCTCTGCATAGCTGGTAGAATAGCCACTCATACCATCACCACCCACATAGAAGGTCTCGAAAGGTGATTTCTTGTTCTTGTTATACGATCCCAAGATACCGAACTCTACACGGGTCATCAGGACGAAACACTTCTGACCACTGCTGAGAGAAGTATAGGTGCGACTCTTGAACTTCCACTTGTGATACTCTACCCATTTGTATTTGCTGGCCTGCTCGTCCTGCCAACGGTTCTGATCCTTGTTGTAGGTCTCTTGAGTGGCCATGTTTGAGTAGTTCTTGTTGTCGAAAGCCGACCAAGGTGGTGTGAGCGAGACAGAAAGTGCAAACTCTGAACCACGGCGGGGGAACAATGGGTTGTCGGTAGAGTTACGTGTCAGTGCCAGATTCAAGTTGATATTGTTGCAGTTACCATTCGAAATGATGAAGTACTGCCAGTCTTTCAACATGTAGCGCTGGTATGACAAAGTGGCTGATAACTGGAAGTAGTCATCGGGCCAGCGCAGACGCTTACCCCAACCTACAGAGACACCAAGAAGTTTGATGTATTTGTCGTCGTCGAGGAAGGCTTCGTAGTTGTTATAATAACCACTATTATATGAACTTGAGCCATACATGTAGTTATAGATATTGTTCATGTATGCCGAGTTGTAATAGGTGCTCGACACGTCACTTTGTTTCGAATAGTATACGCCTACGTTAAAGGCATTGGGACGCTTGCCACCGAACCAACCAGTAGAGTAGTTGGCATTGTATGAGCGGTAGTAACGGCCATTGGTTTGGAAGTTCAAACCAATCTGCTCACCATCACCGGCAGGTAGGAAACCGCGGTGCAGTTTATTTTTTCCCAGAAGGTTGCGTAAAGAGAAGTTGTTGAACTTGATACCAACGCGGCCGATAACACCTGTCTGACCCCAACCCAATGAGAGCTCTAGCTGGTCGTTGGATTTCTGCTCCAGGTTCCAGTCGATATCCACGGTACCATCTTCCAGATTAGGCTTTACATCGGGGTTCACCGATTCGGGGTCGAAATAACCCATAGAGGCAATCTCTCGGGCAGAACGCATCAAAGCATCCTTTGAGAACAGATCACCCGGCTTGGTACGCAGTTCACGTCTTACAACCTCTTCGTAGAGTCGGTCGTTACCAAAGATTCGCACCATATTGAGATGTGCTTGTGTGCCTTCCATAATGCGTATCTCTACGTCGATAGAGTCGCCAACGATGTTGATATCTGTAGGCTCTACACTAGAGAAGATGTAACCATTGTTATAATAGTTGTTGTGAACAGCATCGTCATCGTCAATCAAACGCTTGTTCATAAACTTCTGGTTGTAGACATCACCTTTTTTCATTTCGAGAACCTTATCAAGGAAGTCTGATTCATAGACAGTGTTGCCCACCCAGGTAATATTACGGATATAATATTTCTCACCCTCATCTACCTTAACATAGATGTTGATGTGCTTGTCGTCTACGGTCCAGATGGAGTCGTCCTCAATAGTGGCATCGCGGAAACCCAACTCGTTATACTTGTCGAGAAGGGCCTGCTTGGCTTCTGCATAGCGCTCAGGGGTGTATTTCTTGGCTTTGAGGAAGTTGTATATCTTACCCGACTCGTGAATTTTACCGAAAGCACCCTTTGAGAACAGTTTGCCCTTAATCTTGCTGTCGCTCAGTTTCTCGTTACCTTCGAAGATGATACGACGTACGCGCATCTTTTCTTTCTTATCAATGTTTACCTCAAGCACGACTTGATTCTTGCCTGTAACATCGTCATGTTGTGAGATTTCAATCTCTGCATTCTTATAACCCTTATCGTCGAAATATTTGCGGGCTAAGATCTTAGCTCTGTCGATGATGTTCTTTGTCAGACTCATGCCTCTGGTCATACCTAGCTTTGCCTCGAGATCAGTGCGCTCACTCTTTTTAACGCCGTGATACTCAATGTTACTGATGCGCGGACGTGTTGCTAAATGAATGCACAGGTATACTTGTGAATCGATAATAGAGTCGGCGGTGATAGATACCTCTGAGAACAAACCGTGCTTCCAATAGCGCTTTACTGCTTCGGTTATCTCGTTGCCAGGCACCTCAATGCGCTGACCCACGTGGAGCCCCGACAAGTTGATAATCATCATGTCCTCGTAGTCTTCTACGCCTTTTACAGTAATGCCGCCAATTTCGCATTGACGTGGGGTGCCGGCATAAGAGATGTCGGGGTTTACTATCTTATTCTGTGCAGAAACACTGCCAGGTAAAAAGGCGAGAAGGTAAAGGGCAAATATGCCTTTTACCAATCCTTTTACCTTATTAATAATGTTATTACAGGTCACGTTGCTAATTATTTTTTTCTTTTTTACTTTCCTTCTTCTTCAACCTGGGCTTCGGTTTTTCCAAAGCGGCGCTGGCGACTCTGAAAACTTAGGATGGCCTTGTGTAACTCAGCCTCGTCAAAGTCGGGCCAATAGGTGTCGCAGAAATACAACTCAGAATAGGCAATTTGCCACAATAGATAATTTGAGATGCGAAGTTCTCCACCTGTGCGAATCAGTAAGTCGGGATCCGGCATGAAACTGGTGCATAGGTGTTCGCTGATAAATTCCTCGGTAATGTCTTCGGCACGGATTCCACCAGTCTTAATGCGTTTAAGGAAGTTCTTGGGAAGTTCATCCATGTCGTGTATCTCGTTGACAATCTGGCGAACGGCATTGGTAATCTCCCAGCGACTGCTATAGCTTAGAGCTACCACCATGGTCATGGCATCGTTTTTGGCTGTGTGTTCCTCGGTTTCGTGCAACTTTTGCTGTACGGCATCTGGAAGTCGTTTGATATCGCCGATGACGCGGAAACGGACATTGTTTTTCATGAAGATCTCATCCTCGAGTGAGCTGAGAACCAACCCCATCAGTGCAGCTACCTCGTCGTCGGGGCGATTCCAGTTCTCTGTTGAGAACGTGTAGAGTGTCAGATATTTAACACCGAGTCGGGTGCATTCTGATGTGATGCGGCGAACGGCTTCTACGCCAGCCTGATGACCAACGGTGCGCTCCTTGCCACGTTCCATGGCCCAACGTCCATTGCCGTCCATAATGATGGCAATGTGCTGAGGGATGCGCTTCATATCTAGTTCCTTATTCATATCTTTGTTTATTATTCTCTGTCGTTGTGACAGGTCTTGCATTTCTCCATAAACTCGTAGGTGAGTGTGAGTTGCAGACCCTGATAGCAATCGGTGTTTTTAAACAGGTCGGAGCTCTTGATGCCGTAAGGGTCGCTAACACCGTCTAGGCGGTCGCTGCCCGAGAAGTGCATCATCCATTCCAAAGCGAGATTTAGTCTTTTTTGTAACTTGTATTTCACACCGAAGCCAATGGGCATTTGGAATGCGGTGGCAGTCTCGTCGCCTTTGGCAAAAGCCAATCCTGCTCCCAAGGCAATGAATGGTGTGATGGCTTTAGCGCCATAGTATTCGTTGCCAGTGCCGAAGGGCCAGAAGTTGTATTCAAACCTAATGCTGAAGTCGGTCAACTTGGTTGAGAAACTGATGGGGGCTCCTGCATAGTCTGGGTAGTAGGTTTTCTCGTTTCCTGAGTTACCTTTCAGCGTGCCATAGTTGAGCACGGCACTCCATGCTGTTCTAGGGTTTACTTTGTATTTTGCAACGATGCCAGCCATGGGCTGGATGTCTCTTGTTAGGTTGCCGTTGAAGTCGCCCAGGTAGTTTGTCAGTCCAACACCACCGCCCAATTCCATTTTATACTCGGGCTCGTCTTGTGCAGCCGAAGTAATGGTCAAAAGCGAACATGGCAACAGCAGGAGCAGTGCCAGTACAAACGTTTTGCTGGTGTTGTAGGCGTACATCATTCTTACCATTTCCAAATTTGTCCGGCGTTTGTAATAAGCCAAAGAGAACCTAGGGAATCGACTGTTATAGCATATTCTGAACCTTGTGCACTTGAGGGAAGGGCATAAGTGGAAATTTTTTTCCAGGTGATACCTTGGTCGCGCGAAACATACACAATCAAGTTATCGCCTACTGCATAGATATTGCCATTTACATAAGCCATTGAGAGATGGTTCTGGGCGGGCATGGTAAAACGGTTGTTGCTTTCTATGGGCATATAGACCCACTGACCAGCATTATCTTTCTGACTAATCTTTCGCCAGAAACACATCTCGCCATTCTGATTAAGTCCGGCCATCAAAGTGCAATAAGCATCATTAAGTGGAGCGTAGGCCCATGTGGTTGTGGTAATCTGACTCTTAGGCAATAATGATGCTTCTGCATCGATGGCCTCGTCAATCCATGTTACTCCATTGTCTAGAGAACGTTTCAACTGCCCATCGGTGCCTAGGGCGTAGATCTCATAAGAATTGGTACCCAACAGTTGACTTAGGGGTGCTGTGGTGATGTCGCTCCAGTTAATCAGGTCTGTGGACTGTTGAACTGTAGTGTCCTTCATTCTGAAAGCGGTGCTGCCTTTTACCACGATGCCTTTGTCTACCAACTGTACGGTGTCGTTCCAAGCTATAAGACTTTTGTTCGTCCAATCTTTCAGTAAATCGTCAGTAGCAATCTTTACCCAGCTCTCAGTGGCGTTCTGTGTCTTACTGACTGTCAGCGTTATGGTGTAGTCGCGGAAATAGTCAAAAGTGTTCGAGAAGACACGGAAGACTCTTGGCTGAGAGAAGTCGATAGAATCGCTTGTGGTTATAAGTGTGTAGTCGTCTCTGTCAAGAGGCTTTATTGTGGCAATGCCGTTGTTCCTTGTTGAGATACTGCTGATGAGTACATGCTGAAGGTCGGTGCCTACAGGCAATTCCGTGGCATTGTAAATGCGATTGCTGTTTTGGTCAATAGTCATGGGGTAATTGCTGCCGGTTAACACTGTCTTGATGATGGTGTCGTTACCAGTAGTAGACGAAGTTGACTCCGTATAGCAATTAATATTTCCTAAAACAAAGCCGGTGATGGCTGTTTCGTTAGAGGGTGTAACGCTTTCCGTTTCATCGCCTTTCAGACATGATGTCATCGTCAAGGAGATGATGAGAAATGCGCATAGCAACTGATAAAATCTTTTCATTTGATCTTGTTTAAACAAATTCTGCTGCAAATTTACGCACAAAAAAGCAAAAAGCGGCCAAAATGACCGCTTAATTAAATAAAATATATCTTTATGGGCTTGATTTTAAGTTGTTTTTAGTTTTTGCACACTATTTTTTGCCAAAAAATACATTTTTTTGTGTTTAGAATTTATCTGTTTTCACAATTCTGATGTCACTCGTATCGGTTGCGCGACCTAACAAGAACTTGTCAATGAAGGCCTGAACTTCTGGCATCTGACTTTCTGGCAACTGGCAATGGCCATGACCGTCAACGATACTCCAGCCCATACGGTCGGCTATACCGAACTTCTCCCAGACTTTGCGGGCGGCTTGTGCCGAGGGTAACATGGCTTTGTCGGCTAACCATTTGTAGTCGGGATTTCCTAGGAGCAAAAGGGCACGAGGGAATACCAACGCACATAGTTCATGTTGATCGTAGGGTAGAAGATATACCGAGTCGCCGGCGAAATTGGTGCGTTGACTCTCTTTGAACCAGTGGTAATCGGTGTGATCGAGGTCTTCTACGCCTTCCAAAGTGTGAGAGACACGCCATGCGGCAGCTCCACCGCCACCGGGCTCCTGAGCGATAGTTAGGGCTACTCGCTCGTCAAAAGCGCCACAGTATAGTGCCATCTTTCCTGCATATGAGCAACCAGTGACACCGATGTGCTTCGTATCAATCTTGGTTACCTCAGGGCCTAGTTGTTGAAGACCGTCGATGATACGGCTGAGTCCCCATGCCCATTCGCTATAAGCTCCGTTATCCTTGAGCTCTGGGTATAGGCGGTCGAAATTATGCTCTCCACGTTCATGGTGTCTGCCAAATTGCCCGTAGTCGTTAACTTGCTTCTCATGGAACACCATTGTGGCAATTGGGCGGTCGTTAAACAGCTGGCGAGGAAGTGAGATGCCGCTGGTGCCAATCATTACAGCATAGGGCGCTTGGCCTGTCTTTGGGTAACGGATCTCTGAGCGTAGGGTCAGTGTCTGCCCGTTTACGGTCACGTCGACAATCAGGGTATCCCCATCCATGTGCGCTTTAACCTGCTCAGGTTTTACTAGTGGCTTCTCACCAATGCCGTAGTGCTGAATCTGTGCGGCAATCTCTGCACGTCGCTTGCCCCAATCTTTGTAGTTTTTTACGCCCTGCAAGGGGTTGGGCAACTCTTTGATTACTGGCAGGTCTTCTACCTTTGGCAACTTAGGTTTTTTGTAGTTGGCAAAGGTGTTCTCTGCGTTCATAACAAGGGGCACATTGTTGCCCGACTGTGCCATGGCCGACATGGGGGCCACAGCGAGGAGTAACTTGATTAAAGCTCTCATGATGATTTTTAGTTAAAGATGAATAGTTTATTTGATAAATACTTTTTTGCCATTCTTTAGGTAGAGTCCCTTTTGTACCCCTCTGTTTTCCTTCATCGGACGGCCTTGAAGGTCGTATAACTGACTGCTGACAGCTGTTTTTTGACTCAGTGTGCTGATGCCAGTGAGGTCTTCGTTGGTGAGGTAGATGTCCTCTAGTTTGATGGTGAGGGCTGTTGTTGAATAGAGGCTCACAATGCAAATATGCGACGGGTCGTATGTTTTGTTAGAACGTACCATGTCATGGAGGTCTATAACAACTTGTGAATTGGTGCTGATAGCCTTGTTGTAGTATGCACTTGAAGTAGGTTTGTTCTGCTCGTAGATCCTGATGTTACAACCGTTTTTCTCGGGCTTTTGAACCTTGACCACAAGATATTTGTAATTCGACATGTCTGCTCCTGCTTCATAGCACCATCCAATCTGTGTTCCTGACTTCATGATAATGGTGCTGTCGGACTCGTTGAAAGTGGGTTCTCCTTTGAACACTGTGAGAGATTCTTTTTTGATTGGAAAGAACTTGATGTCGAGTGTGGTGGTTACTTTTTTCTCATTTCTCAGGAAGTCGGTATATGTTATTTCTGCGGTGCCCGTTCCTTGGAAATTGGCAGCCAATGCTCCATTTTCTATTGGGAGGTCTTCGCTGCTGACCGTCAGGAATTTAGATGATGATACGTCCTCCGTGTGATTGTCTTTGAATGTGACTGTGGCGGGAATGCGCTGGCCGGGCATGGCCGACATGCTTGAAGGAACATTGATTTTCGAAACGGTATAGAAGTTCTTGTAGGTATATGTGATGTGGTAAGCCGAGTCACAAATGAGGTCCTTACCCATCAATTCTAGTGCACTTGCAGCGTAACGACGGCCCAGAATACGGTATCCCAAGGCGCTGAAGTGCCAGGGGTCTTGTCCGTTGCCTGGCAGTCCTTCGGAACTGATGACGTGCGAGGTGGGTACGACACTAGGCATGCGGTTCACCTGTGTGTTGTGCCCATAGCATGAACCGCCGTTCTCCTGTCTAAGAGTTTCTCCAACAAACAAAGGGACGGTGTCAGCCGAAAGTCCGAGATCGTTCAACATGTCATTATAGATTTTTTTGACCATGTTAGGCCAATTGGGGTCTCCGTTGTTCGAGCAGCCTTGGTGAAGAAGTATTCCCTTGATAACACCGACCTCTTTGGCCTTCTTTGCCATTTCAATGAGTCGTCCATAGGGGTTGCCTCCATAGTAGTTCTTGGCAATCTGTGCCCACCATTCGTTGGGGTTTTGTGTCAGTTTCTGCTGGTATTTGTCTTTGTCGAACATTTCAATAGGACTACCACCCATGGCCACGGGTACTACTCCAATTTTGACGTTGGCTGGCAGGGCTGCTACCATGGTGCGTCCAAAATAGTCTGTAGGGCCAAGACCTCCTATTGGGTTTACCAATGGTGGTTTTGCGTCGTACCATTGTCCTAAGGTGCGTGATGGACTGCTGTAGTTGCAGGTGGCTAATAGACGGAATCGCTTATCGACAGTATTGTCCATGCTCTCTGCTTTTGCGTTGCCTTCCATGTTTGATTGGCCGAAGCAGAGGTAAATGTAAAAGTTGGGATCCACTTCTGCTTTGATGGTAAGAGGATTGGTAAGGGCGGTGAGGCCCAGGGTGAGCGCAAGTATTGTTTTTCTCATGTTGTAATATTTAAGTTTGATTTATTTTCTTTTTTGACTTTGCAAAAGTACTAATATTATTGGAAGAGTCTTTCTTCTTATGTTTCACTTGCTATGCCTTATGTTTCATTTTGTACTATTCTACTTTATAAAATGTGTTTTCATAGTGCCAAATTGGCTTTTATGTCCTTCGGTAAAGGATGTAGTGTCTTTCGTTTATTGGCAATGTAAGAAATGATGTAAAATTTAATTATACATTATAGAATTCTTGAATATTGTATAATTTTTGTTGACATATTTGGCTTGGATATAAAAAGAGCGCGGTATGAATCGCTCACCCCGCGCTCCTTTCAACGGATGTTGGTGCGCATCAGAGTGATAACACTCAGAATAGTGGAAATAGCCACTGACACCAACACACACGTTGTTTGTAAATCTAATAACATAATCTTTACCTTAAATCTATTAACTACTAACCTAATGAATAACGTGTGTAGTCATCACGACTACGGTGCAAAGGTAATATTTCTTGAAAACAGAATAGTATTATCTTTACATTGTTTTCGCAAACGGTTATTTTTCTTGATTTATGTCAAGTCCAATACAAGGGTGTATTGTAAAAAACTGTGCTTTTATTGTTTTTCCTTGTAGATGACTTTGTTGGCTCCGCTGGTTATCTTAAGAGCCTCTGGATGCTCTTTGATAAATGAATCAATATGGCGTACGCGTTTCTCCTCAAGAACCTCGTCCATGGCTATTAAAATGCCAGTTTCTTCTACGTCTCCAAAGCCGTAGTTAATGGCAGTTCCGAATAGTTTCATGGTGGGCGAAAGGCTCATGTATGCATTAACCAATGGAGGAATGTTGTAGCCAAGTGCGCGAATCTTCTGGTTTAGGATGCGATAATCCTCTTTGAAATTGCTCTCAGTGAAGATGGCCTCTAATTCTTTTTCATCAGTCTCAATCTTCAGCGGGTGCATTGGGATGACCAATCCATCCTTGTCGTCAAAGTGTTTCTTAAGGAAGTACAAAATCATATCACGTCCTTCGCGAATATAGCTGGGATACATGGTCATTTTGCCAAAGAAGTATTTGACATTAGGCATGATGACTGTGAGTGCGCCCAGGCCATCCCAAAGATTGTCAAGTGCAAATAAACTTTTTGCACCCATCTTAGAACTTTGATAGGGAAGGCTGACGAACGAGCGGCCCAACTCGATGGTGTAGGGCATGTAATCTTTGATGAACTTATCAGAGAAATGGAACATGTGACTAGTTGCAAGGATGGGCTGGCCTTTCTTGTCCATTTCCCATTTTGTTCCTTCCAAATAGCGATAACCGCCAATGATCTCCTCGGCCTCGGGGTTCCATACGATAAGTTGCTTGTAGCAGTTCTCGCAGGTGTCGAACTCGTCGATGTCTACCTCTTTTCCGGTGCCGCCTCCTGCTTCACGAAAGGCCATTTCGCGTAGTCGACCTATCTCACGCATCACGTTTGGTGCGTTATGCGCGGTGATGATGTAGATCTTGTTGTTGCTCTTGTTTGTCATGCGCAACTGGCGATCGGGTGTTAGTTCCTTTTTTAGGAGTTCTACAGGAATCGGATCAATGATTGGCTGTTCCATTTTTTTTATTGGTTTGTTGTTTGTTGTCTTGTGTTATGATAGTTTGTAGACTTCGTCTTTGACAAATTTTGCCCATTCCATCGGTGTTTTTTCTTTGCTGAAAGTTTCCCAAGGAATGGGTTTGCCGATGGTAATGGTGAAAGTGTTGCCAGTGTTTTTGAACATCTCGTCAGAGAGAAAGAGCATGGCAATATTGATTTTCTTGACGTAGCGGTCGCTGATATTCGACAGACGATAAAAGAAATTGCTGTTACGGCCTTCAAAATGAATGGGGACAACATCGCGTTGGGTTTCTATGCTCTTGCTGATGAATGTTTTCTTCCATTCAAGGTCACGAATAATACCATTCCTGCGACGTGAGCATAGGCCAGCTGGGAACATCAGAATGTGGGCGTTGCTATGGAAACCCGCTTCCACCATCGCGGGAAAGTCGCGTCCATTCTTACCGGTCTTGTTGATGGGAATACAGAGGGGCGCTAAACCCGGTAGGTTCATTAAAAGGTCGTTTACCAGATAGCGGAAATTGTCATCGTAGTGTTCGCCAATAATCGAACCGATGGCAATGCCGTCGATACCTCCCAGAGGATGGTTGCTGACAAAGGTGTAGCGGCGTGGGTCATTCTTGTCAGGCAGGTTTTCAAGGCCTTTTACTTCGATGTGGACATTCAAATAGTCCAATGTCGCCTTGAGCCAAGGGGTGCCTTTTAAGTTGCGCGAATTCCATAGATGGGTGTTGACCTGATCTTCATGAACAATGTGCTTCAGCCACAAAACCAATGGACGAGGAACCCAACGGCTCTTCTTCCCAAGTTTGTTTTTGAGAATCTTGTCTATATCGATAACCTTCTCCATCCGTACTTTAGAAATAGCTTTTAGTAAAATCGAACTGCAAAATTACAGAAAAACTTTCTTTTTCTATCTTTTTTTAAAAAATTAATGCACATTTTTACACATATTTAGTTCTTTTCATGACAAGATGCGTTAGAAATGGACAAAAAAACGATTGCACAAATCGATCGAAATGTGTAATTGGAAAGTGCGAAAATGAATGGAAAAAAGAAAATATTCATTTTTCACTAAAAAAAGTGGGGAATTGTGGAGGATTGTGGAGGAAAATGCGTAACTTTGCACCGAAGTCTCTTTATAATATGTTCGTATGCGATTTTTAGGTAATATAGAAGCCAAGACTGATGCGAAAGGACGCGTCTTCCTGCCTGCCACTTTTAGAAAGGTGCTGCAGATGGCAGGTGAAGATGTGCTGGTGATGCGCAAGGATGTGCATCAGCAGTGTCTTGTGCTCTATCCGGAGAGTACTTGGAATCGTAGAATGGACGCTCTTTTAGAAAGAGTGAATGAGTGGGATGATGTGGGTCAGCAGGTGCTGCGTCAGTATGTGTCGGAAGCAGAGGTCCTTACACTTGACGGAAATGGACGCTTCTTAATACCAAAACGCTATCTTCAGATGGCCGACATTGTTCAAGGCGTAAGATTCATCGGTATTAATGATGCTATTGAGATATGGGCTGTGGAAAAGACGCTGCAGCCGTTCTTGTCGCAAGAGGAATTTGCAGAGAAGCTTAAGTCTATTATGACAGTAACCCAATGACGAATGATAAAAACAGCTGAGACATATCATGTTTCCGTTCTTCTGAAGGAGAGCGTTGACGGGCTGGCTGTCCAGCCTGGAGGTATTTATGTGGACGTAACCTTTGGAGGAGGCGGCCATTCTCGTGAGATACTTGGTCGTCTGGGGAAAAATGGTCGGTTGTTTGGCTTTGACCAGGATGCTGATGCAGAGTCGAATATCATGAACGACAACCGCTTCACTTTTGTTAGGAGCAACTTCCGTTATCTGAAAAATTGGATGCGTTTCCATAATGTGGAGCAGATAGATGGACTGTTAGCTGACTTGGGCGTTTCGTCGCATCATTTTGATGACGAGACACGTGGTTTCTCGTTTCGTTTTGATGCCCCCCTTGATATGAGAATGAATAAGCGGGCGGGAATGACGGCCGCCGATGTGTTGAATAACTACACAGAGGAGCAACTAGCAGATATCTTCTATCTCTATGGAGAGTTGAAGAATGCCAGGAAGTTGGCTTCTGTTTTGGTAAAAGCTCGTCAGGAGTCCTCCATAGAGACAACGGGACAGTTGCTTCAACTGACGGAGAAAATCTTTGCCCGTGAACGTGAGAAAAAGGAGGTGACGAAGCTATTTCAGGCCCTCCGCATTGAGGTAAATCACGAGATGGATGCCTTGCGTGAAATGCTGAATGGCGCCTGTCAGATGCTTAGACCTGGTGGACGATTGAGCGTTATTACCTACCACTCGTTGGAAGACCGTATCGTGAAGAATGTGATGCGTACAGGTAATGCCGAGGGTAAGGTGGAACAAGACTTCTTTGGTAGAACAAAGTCGCCTTTACACCTTATTAATAATAGGGTGATTGTGCCTACCGATGACGAGTTGGAACGTAACCCTAGAAGTAGAAGCGCCAAACTGAGAATTGCAGAGAAAAACAATGATGATGAAGGACGAGAATAATGAACCGCAGATGACCATTGAAATGGATGGTGAGCTGATGGACGAGCAGGTGCAGAAAGTGTCGGAGGATGAACTTCCCGCGACACTGAAACGCATGAAAGAATCGGCCAGTGAGGGCGATGAGGCTCCTGTTGGGTCACTTAGTCTGAAACAGATCGTGGGTGGTGATTATCTATTTTCGTTGGTTCGTCACCACATTTGGCTTATTATGCTTATTGTTCTCATCACAATTGTTTATGTGGGTGTGCGCTATCAGTGTGAGCAGGATGTGCTGGAGATTGATCAATTGGAAAAAGACCTGGTAAATGCCAAGTATAAGGCGATGTCCAGTTCAAGTAACCTAACAGAGTTGTGTCGTCAGAGTAATGTTCTTAAAGTCCTGCACGAGAATGAGGATACTCTGCTTCAGTTCAGTGACCAACCGCCCTATATTATTGATGTACCTGAGGAGTAAGAAAAGAAGAAGTCGACAATGAGTAAGTTTAACAGCGATAAAGTTCTGCCCCGCTATCTGTTTCTGGCTGTGGTTCTGACCATTATTGGCCTGGCTGTCATCACCAAGGCCAGTATTACCATGACTATAAAGAAAGGCTATTGGGAGACTGTGGCCAGCAAGATGAGAAGCGATAGCGATAGCGTGCGACCTAATCGCGGCAACATATTGAGTAGCGATGGTCAATTGCTGGCCAGTAGCATTCCGGAATACAAGATATTTATGGATTATCAGGCTGGAAGCAAGGAGGATACAGCCTGGACTCATAAGCGCGACAGTATTTGGTATGCAGATTTGGATAGCCTGTGCAGAGGACTCAGTCAGATATTCCCAGAATGGACTTCGGAGCAGTTTAAAAAGCGTCTGGAGGAAGGTAAAAACAAGGTGATGCGAAACGGCTCTGTGGGTGCTCGTCACTGGGCAATATGGCCCAAGCGCATCAGTTACAATACCTATTGTGAGGTGCAGGAGTTGCCATTCTTTAACATGCCCGCCAATAAGGGTGGCTTCCATGCTGAGAAGTTTGAGGCTCGTCGTCGTCCGTTTGGTTCGCTGGCAGAGCGTACCATTGGCGATATCCGTAGTTTTGAAGGTGGCAAGGATACTGCCCGTTTTGGTATTGAGTTGTCGTACGACTCCATCCTTCGTGGAAAATTTGGTATAGAGCATAAGGAAAAAGTGCTCAATAAAAAAGTGTCGTTCACAGTTAAACCACCTATTGATGGCGCCGATGTGGTGACAACTATTGATGTAGGAATGCAGGACCTGGCCGAGCAAGCTGTGGTAGAAGGTCTTAAGAAATGGAATGCCTCAATGGGTGTTGCCATTTTGATGGAGGTGAAGACGGGCGATGTGAAGGCTATTGTCAATATGCGACGTGGTGAAGATGGTGAATATCACGAGCGTTTTAATGATGCCATTAGCTATCGTTGTGAGCCAGGTTCGGTATTCAAAGTTGCCTCTTTTCTTGTGGCTCTTGACGATGGCGTGGTTGATACCAGCTATGTCATTAACACTGGTTGTGGTGTGATGAAGATGCATGGCGCTAATATGAAAGACCACAACTGGCATCATGGCGGCTATGGCCCCATCAATGTGGCACGCGCCTTGGAGGTGAGTAGTAATATTGGTGTAAGTTACGTGATAGATAAATACTATGGACATAATCCAAGAAAATATGTGGAGGGTCTTTACCGTGTAGGTATCGGACAAGACCTGAAGCTTCCAATCGTGGGCTATCTGCCTCCCAATATCCGTATGCCGGATACGAAGACGACTAACAGGTCGCTTTATTGGAGTAAAACTACGTTGCCTTGGATGTCAATTGGTTATGAGACACAGATTGCACCTATCAATACGGTGACTTTCTATAACGCCATTGCCAATAATGGTCGCATGATGCGTCCGCGCTTTGTGAAACGATTTGTAAAAGACGGGCAGGTGGTGCTGGAGACCCAGCCAGAGGTCATCAAGGAACAGATAGCAAAGCCTCAGACAATCAAGACTATGCAGACGGTATTGCGTCATGTCGTCAGTCAAGGTCTGGGAAAGAAGGCAGGTTCGCATTCGTTTCAAGTGTCTGGAAAAACAGGAACTGCTCAGGTGGCTAAGGCTGGCGGCTATAAGTCGGGTACGGTAGAGTATTGGCTGTCGTTCTGCGGTTATTTCCCCTCAGACAATCCTAAGTATTCTTGCATCGTTTGTATCAAGAAAATGGGACTTCCTGCCTCTGGTGGTTTGATGTCGGGTGGCATCTTCCATAATATCTCAGAGGGTGTGATGGCCAAGAAGTTGAAACTTCGTGTGGAAGATGCGCGTGATTCGTTGTCGGTACTCATTCCCGAAGTGAAGGCTGGTGATAATGCAGCTACCTCTTTCGTGTTGGAAAAATTAGGAATCAATGCCAGCAAGGTCTCATTGCCCGAGCGTAAGTCAACCCCCAACAAGATGCCCGATATGAAGGGCTTGGGTGCTCGTGATGCTGTGTATCAGTTGGAGCGTATAGGCGTGAAGGTGAAACTGCGAGGCACAGGAATGGTAAGACGTCAGGATATTGCACCGGGTACAATCCTAAAACCTGGCATGCTTTGTACATTGGAATTGAATTAAAAAAGAAAAAAGATATGAAACTGGAAGAACTTCTCAAGAATATTTCTATTAAGACCATCGAAGGCTCTGCCAATGTGGATATTGTGGATGTTGACATTGATTCACGTAAGGTTGGACCTGGACATCTGTTTGTGGCCATTAAGGGCACACAGACGGATGGACATCAGTATATCCAAAAGGCTATCGAATTAGGTGCTGCAGCTATCCTTTGTGAGGATATGCCCGCAGAGCGTCAGGCTGACGTGACCTATGTTCAGGTAACTTCGACGGAGTCGGCTATCGGTCCTGTGGCTACCACGTTCCATGGAGACCCCACCTCGAGGTTGACGTTGGTTGGTGTGACGGGTACTAATGGTAAGACAACAATTGCCACCTTATTGTATAATATGTTCCGTCGATTAGGCTATAAGTGTGGTCTTCTTTCTACAGTATGCAACTATATTGAGGACGAGGCTGTTCCCGCTAGTCATACAACACCAGACCCCATTGAGTTGAACCGTTTACTTGCTCGCATGGTAGAGGCAGGTTGTCAGTATGCTTTCATGGAGTGCTCGAGTCATGCCATCGCCCAGCAGCGTATTGGTGGTTTGAAATTCGCTGGCGGCATCTTTACTAATCTGACTCGTGATCACTTGGATTATCATAAGACCGTAGAGAACTATCGCGATGCCAAGAAGGCGTTTTTCGATATGTTGCCAAAGGGAGCCTTTGCTGTTACGAATGCCGATGATAAGAATGGCTTGTTTATGGTGCAGAACACCAAAGCAACTGTCAAGACTTATAGCATTCGTAGCATGGCCGATTTTAAAGCCCGTATTGTGGAGTGCCATTTCGAGGGCATGTATCTGGAGGTTGATGGCCATGAGGTAGGTGTGCAGTTTATTGGCAAGTTCAATGTCAGTAACTTGCTTGCTGTCTATGGCGCTGCTGTGATGCTTGGTCAGAAACCAGAGGATGTGCTATTGGTTCTCAGTACACTGAAGAGTGTGGCAGGACGCTTGGAGCCAATTCACTCGCCAGAGGGTTATACAGCAGTGGTAGACTACGCTCACACACCCGATGCTTTAGAGAATGTGCTGAATGCTATTCATGAGGTACTCGATGGAAAGGAAGGACAGATTATCACCGTATGTGGTGCAGGTGGCAACCGCGACAAGGGTAAGCGCCCGCTTATGGCTCAGGAGGCTGTGAAGCAGAGTGATCGTGTGATTATTACTAGCGATAATCCCCGTTTTGAGGAACCGCAGGATATTATCAACGATATGTTGGCAGGACTTACCCCTCAGCAGATGAAGAAAGTGGTGAGTATTGTTGACCGTAAGGAAGCCATTCGTACAGCCTGTATGATGGCTCAGAAGGGTGATGTGATCCTTATTGCCGGCAAAGGTCATGAGGATTACCAGGAGATTAAGGGAGTGAAGCATCATTTCGACGACCGTGAGGTGGTGCGCGAGATATTTAATTTATAATGTGTTAACCTATGCTGTACTATTTATTCCGATTTCTTGAACAATATAATATCCCAGGCTCGCACCTATGGAGTTATATCTCGTTCCGTGCCTTGTTGGCACTCATCTTGTCGTTGTTTATCTCTGCTTGGTTTGGTGAGTTCTTTATCAAGTGGATGAAACGTCGTAAGATCTTTGAGACGGAACGTGATCCTGCTATCGACCCCTTTGGTGTTGAGAAAAAAGGTGTGCCAACGATGGGTGGTATCATTATTATTATAAGTATACTGGTTCCAGTGCTTTTGCTTGGACGTATCCGCAATACGTATCTGATACTGATGGTTGTCACCACCTTGTGGCTTGGTTTCCTGGGCTTGATGGACGATTATATCAAAATCTTCCGTCGTAACAAAGATGGCTTGAAAGGAAAATATAAGATTGTAGGACAGGTTTCAATAGGCTTTATTGTTGGTCTGGTGCTTTATCTGAGTCCTGATGTGGTAATGCGTGAGAATATCAGTGTGCCGCAGCAAGGACAGACTACCGAGGTCGTAAAGCACGAGTCAAAAGCCCATAAGTCACTGAAGACCACACTTCCTTTTACCAAACATCATAACTTGAGCTACTCAGATTTGATGTCGTTTGTTGGAAAACATAAGGTGGCTGCGGGATGGATTCTCTTTGTCATTATGACCATCTTTGTTGTGACAGCTGTTTCTAACGGTGCCAACCTGAACGACGGCATGGACGGAATGTGTGCGGGCAATTCGGCCATCATCGGTGTGGCACTGGGCATCTTTGCCTATGTGTCGTCACATATCGGGTATGCCTCTTATTTCGATATCATGTACATTCCGCATTCAGAAGAACTGGTGGTGTTCCTCAGTGCTTTCGTAGGTGCTATGATTGGCTTTTTATGGTATAATGCTTTCCCCGCTCAGATTTTTATGGGCGATACGGGTTCGCTGACCATTGGTGGTATTATTGGTGTCTGTGCGGTAATCATCCACAAAGAATTGATGTTGCCCATCCTTTGTGGCATCTTCTTTGTTGAAAGTCTCAGCGTCATCATTCAAACGCAATGGTTCAAGTTCATGAAGCGCAAGGGACAACGTGTGCGCGTGTTCCGTGCAACGCCTATTCACGATAACTTCAGAAAACTAGACTCACAACTCGACCAAACGTCGCGTTATATTCTGTCGGGTTGGCCTCACCGTCCTTTCCACGAGTCGAAGATTACCATTCGTTTCTGGATTGTGACCATTATCCTGGCCGCCCTAACCATCATTACATTGAAAATCAGATAAAAAGAAATGAAAAGAATTGTTATTTTAGGAGCAGGAGAAAGTGGTGCCGGAGCAGCTGTTCTGGCAAAGAAAGAAGGTTTTGACGTGTTTGTTTCAGATATGTCTAAGATTGCGCCACGTTACAAGCAGATGCTTGATGACCGTCATATCCTATGGGAGGAAGGTCAGCACACCGAGTCGCTGATTCTTAATGCCGATGAGATTATCAAGTCGCCAGGTATCCCCGAGACAGCTCCTATGGTAGTAAAGGCCAAAGAAAAAGGCATCAATATCATCAGTGAGATTGAGTTCGCTGGCCGTTATACCAACTCAAAGATGATTTGTATAACGGGTTCTAATGGTAAGACTACCACAACTTCTTTGATATACCATATTTTCAAAAAGGCCGGCTATGATGCCGGACTGGCAGGTAACATTGGCAACTCGCTGGCTCTGCAGGTGGCTGAAGATCCACACGAGTATTATATCATTGAACTGTCGTCATTCCAACTTGACAATATGTATGACTTCCATGCCAACATTGCTATTCTGCTGAACATCACCCCCGACCATCTGGATCGTTATGGTTTCGAGATGCAGAACTATGTGGATGCTAAGATGCGAATTATTCGTAACCAGACAGCACAGGATGCCTTCATTTACTGGAACGACGATCCCATTATCCAGAAAGAGTTGAAGAAATATGATATCCAGGCTATCCAGTATCCGTTCTCGGAACTCCGTGAAAAGGGCTCTATCGGTTATATCTCAGAAGGAGAGTACACTATTGAGGAACCCGAGCCATTTAATATGGAGCAGGAACAACTTAGTCTGACGGGCCGCCATAATATCTATAACTCTCTGGCCGCAGGTATCGCAGGTGATATCGCAGGTATTAAAAAAGACGTTATTCGTCAGAGTCTGAGTGACTTCCCTGGTGTAGAACATCGTCTTGAGAAAGTGGCAACAGTACGTGGTGTTCAGTATGTCAACGATTCAAAGGCCACCAATGTGGATGCCTGTTGGTATGCACTCGACTCCATGAAAACTAAGGTTGTGCTCATCGTGGGTGGTAAGGATAAGGGTAACGACTACGAGCCCATTAAGCCTCTCATTCGCGAGAAATGTTCAGCAATCGTGTATCTGGGCGCCGACAACCAAAAGTTGCACGACAACTTCGATGCGCTGGGACTGCCCGTCCGCGATACCCACTCTATGAAGGACTGTGTAGCTGCCTGCTATGAACTAGCAAAGCCCGGTGAGACGGTACTTTTGTCGCCTTGCTGCGCTTCGTTCGACCTCTTTAAGAACATGGAGGATCGTGGCGAACAGTTCAAGGAACTGGTTAGAAATCTCTAAACCCAATAGACTCATAGCAATCACTGTGATCTAGAAACAAAAAAGAAGAATGGAAAAGAAAATTGGCAATCTTTTCAAAGGCGATAAAGGTATATGGACAGTGTTTCTGTTCCTGTGTCTTATCAGTATTGTCGAGGTGTTTTCGGCTTCGAGCACGCTGACCTATAAGACACACAACTACCTGAGTCCGCTCATCTATCACTGCGGCATGATTTTTCTGGGTGTCGTTGTGGCCATCGTCATACTGAATATCCCATGCCGCTATTTTAAGTTGATGACGCCACTACTACTGCTCATCACCTACGCCACATTGCTGTGGGTACTTCTGTGGGGTGAAAGTATCAATGGTGCTAACCGCGTCATCCAGTTGCCAGGTTTTACTTTCCAACCCTCAGAGATTGCTAAGGGTACCATGGTACTCACCGCTGCACAGATACTGAGTGCTATGCAACGCGACGATGACAGCGGTGCCGACCCCATGGCAATGAAGTATGTGCTGTTCTTGGTGGTACCTGCTACCATGCTAATAGGTCTAGAGAACTTGTCAACAGCCATTCTTTTGTTTGGTGTCATCTTTGTGATGATGTTTTTGGCCCGCGTACCTCTCAAACAGATGGGTAAGCTTACAGGTGTGCTGGTGTTGCTAGCAGGTATGTTTCTCGGACTCGTTTTCTGGATGGCCAATCTCGACAAGGAGGGACAGGAGATGGAACAGGCCCAACTGAATGGCCAGACCGAGCAGGTAGTTCAGGTCGATAAGAAGGATAAGTCAGCATGGGAAAAGCTGACCCATCGTTTCTGGACTTGGAAAAACCGTATTGCCGGTAAGGACGATAAGGATGTGCCAGCTGAGGAGTATAAGGTTACCGACAAGAACTTCCAGGTGACCCATGCTAATCTGGCTATTGCTACGTCAGGAATTATCGGCAAGGGACCAGGCAACTCTGTGGAGCGTGACTATCTGCCACAGGCTTTCTCGGATTTTATCTATGCTATTATCATTGAGGAGATGGGAATCATAGGTGCAGTTGCCGTGGTATTCCTTTATGTGATATTATTATTCCGAACGGCCCGTATTGCCAGTCGGTGCGAGAATAACTTCCCGGCCTTCCTGGTGATGGGACTCACATTACTGCTTGTGTTCCAGGCTGTAATTAATATGTGTGTGGCTGTCGATTTTGGTATTGTTACCGGTCAGCCGTTACCTTTGGTATCAAAAGGTGGTACCTCTACTATTGTGAACTGTGCATATATTGGCATGATACTTAGTGTTAGCCGTAGTGCCAAGCATAAAGAAAAGTCAGTTAATACTATTGAAGCATGAAAGAGTTAAGAGTCGTTATCAGTGGTGGCGGAACCGGAGGCCATATCTTCCCCGCCGTATCCATAGCAAATGCCATTCGTGAGTTACGTCCTGATGCCCAGATACTGTTTGTTGGCGCTCAGGGCCGTATGGAGATGCAGCGTGTGCCGCAGGCCGGTTACGAGATTAAAGGTCTGCCCATTCGTGGTTTCTTCCGTCCATTGTGGAAACCGGCAAATATAGGTGTGGCTCTCGACTATCTGAAAAGTAAGCATATGGCCAAGCAAATTTTGCGAGAGTTCCAACCGCAGGTGGCTGTAGGTGTCGGTGGCTATGCCAGTAGTGCCGCCCTTGGTGCAGCCAATAGTTTGGGTATTCCCACGCTGATTCAAGAGCAGAATAGCTATGCCGGCTTGGCTAATAAGAACCTGGCAGCTAAAGCCTGCAAGATTTGTGTGGCTTACGATGGAATGGAACGTTTCTTTCCTGCTGATAAGATTATGATGACCGGCAATCCCGTTCGTCAGCAGTTGCTCGATTCTAAGATGACACGCGAAGAAGCCTTGAAAACTTTCGACCTCAGTCCCGATAAGAAAACCGTCCTGCTGGTGGGTGGTAGCCTGGGTGCACGCACTATCAACGAGAGCGTGTTGAATCATCTTGATGAGATCCGTGAGTCGGGTCTGCAGTTCATCTGGCAGACGGGAAAATACTATAGTGCCGAAATCGCAGAGGCCTTGAAGAGAAAAGGACAGCCCGAGAACTTGCATCTGCGTGTCATGGACTTTATCAGCGATATGGCTGCCGCCTATCGTGCTGCTGATCTTGTTATCAGTCGTGCAGGCGCCAGCAGTATCTCCGAGTTTTGCCTGATTGGTAAACCAGTTATCTTGGTGCCAAGTCCAAATGTGGCCGAGGATCATCAAACCAAGAATGCCTTGGCTCTGGTTAACAAGGATGCTGCTCTCTATGTGAAGGATGCTGAGGCTAAGGATCAACTTATTCCTTTGGCCATCAAGACTGTAGCCGATGACGCCCGTCTGAAGGCCCTCAGCGAGAACGTATTGAAGTTGGGTCTGCCCAACTCCGCTAAGATAATTGCTCAGGAAGTATTGAAATTAGCAAATGCAGAATAACAATAAATCAATGGAAGCAAAAGATATTAAAGCCGTCTATTTTGTAGGTGCCGGTGGTATCGGCATGAGCGCTTTGGTGCGCTATTTCATTCACTGTGGTTTGGTTGTCGGTGGTTATGATAAGACTCCGTCAGACCTGACTCGTCGACTGGAGCAGGAAGGAGCCCTTATTCACTATGAAGAGAACGTTGGCGCGATTCCTCAGGCATGTATGGATCCCAACCACTGTCTAGTGGTCTATACACCTGCTATTCCCACCGAACATAAAGAACTGCAGTATTTCCGTCAAAACGGCTTTGATATTCAGAAACGTGCTCAGGTACTGGGCACCCTGACCCGTCAGATGAAAGGTCTTTGTGTGGCAGGTACTCATGGCAAGACCACCACGTCGAGCATGTGTGCCCATATTATGCATCAGAGTCATCTGGACTGCAATGCTTTTCTTGGTGGTATCACCAAAAATTATGGCACCAACTATATCGTTAGTAATTCCGACTATGTGGTGATCGAGGCCGACGAGTTCGATCGTTCGTTCCATTGGCTCTCTCCATGGATGAGTGTCATTACCTCTACCGATCCCGACCATCTCGATATCTATGGCACCAAGGAAGCCTATTTGGAGAGTTTCCGCCATTATACTGAACTTATTCAGCCAGGTGGCGCACTCATCATTCATCGTGATCTTGAGATGAAAGACCATTTGCTGGATGGTGTTCGTCGTTATGATTATGCCCTTAACGAGGGTGACTTCCATGCTGAGAATATCAAGATTGAGAATGGTGAGATTACTTTCGACTTTATCTCGCCCATTGAGAATGTACCTCAAGTGCAGTTAGGTCAGCCCATTCCCATTAACATTGAGAACGGAATTGCTGCCATGGCCATGGCGCAACTGAATGGCTGCACCGCCGATGAGCTCCGTCATGGCATGAAGACCTATGGAGGCGTAGACCGTCGTTTCGATTTCGCTATTAAAACACCTGAACTCGTGTTCCTTAGCGACTACGCCCACCATCCTAAGGAAATTTATCAGAGTGCGCGCAGCATTCGTGAACTCTATAAGAACCGTCATATCACTGCTATCTTCCAACCTCACCTCTACACTCGCACCCGCGATTTCTATCAGGACTTTGCCGATGCGTTGAGTCAGTTGGACGAGGTGATACTGACCGAGATCTATCCCGCCCGCGAACTACCTATTGAAGGTGTTACGTCAGAACTGATTTACGACCGTCTGGCTCCCAGTGTCAAGAAACAGCTTGTCAAGAAGGACGATGTACTGTCGCTGGTTAAGAGTCGTTCGTTCGATGTACTCATTGTTCTTGGCGCTGGCGATCTGGATAATCAGGTACCCCAGATGGCCGAGATTCTCCGTAGCAAGATGAAAAACAAGTAAGACAAGATATAATGAACTGGAAAAAGGTTGCATTGGTATTCTTCGGCATTGTCCTGGCTGTCTATATGGTGATGGCTATGACCATCTTCAATACGCCTGATGAGGAGGTTATCTGTAAGGGCGTGTCTATCAACATGGCCAACGGGCATGTGAAGGGCTTCCTGACCGAAGATGATGTCAAGCGAATGCTCACTGTGGATCATATTAATCCTCAGGGCCAGTCTATGCCTCACGTCAACGTGCGTATCATTGAGGAGACCCTTCGTGGCAAGGAACTCATCGACAGCGTGGAGTGTTACAAAGGGCAAGATGGCTTTGTGTGCATTGACATCTACCAGCGCATACCTGTTGTCAGGGTGATGAGTCAGGATGGTGCCAACTATTATGTTGACAACCACGGCAAGCCCATGCCTGGCACCGATTATCCTTGTAACCTTATTGTGGCCACTGGACACATTACCAAAGCCTATGCCGAGAAATGGCTGGTGCCGATGGTTAACATCATCCTTCAGGATCCCTTCTGGCAGAACCAGATAGAACAGTTGAATGTCCTTGGCGATGGCTCCGTTGAGTTGGTTCCTCGAGTGGGCGAGCATATTGCCTACTTAGGTCAGCCGAATAATATCGATAAGAAGTTAGACCGCCTTCGCAAGTTCTATCGCTACGGACTCAGTCAGGCCGGATGGAATAAATACTCGCGTGTCAGCGTGGAATTCGATAATCAAATTGTGTGCATAAGGAAATAAAAACAGATAATAGAGTATGGCAGAATTAAAGGATTTTATTGTGGCAATCGAACTCGGTTCATCTAAGGTGACGGGTATTGCCGGACAAAAGAGACCTGATGGCAGCATCTCTGTGTTGTCATTGGTCCGCGAAGAGTCATCTTCGTTCATCCGTAAGGGTGTTGTTTACAACATCGACAAGACGGCTCAGTGCCTCACATCGATGATTAAGAAGATGGAGGCCCAGTTGCAAACGCGCATCACCCAGGTTTTTGTGGGTGTAGGCGGACAGTCTATTCGTAGTGTCAAGAATACCATTGTCAAGGATCTGCCGGCCGATACTATTATCACGCAGGACATGGTGGTGGAACTGATGGATGCAAACTGGGGTATGGACTATCCCGATCAGAAGATTCTGGATGTGGCCGAACAGGAGTATCGTGTAGATACGAATCTTCAGATGGATCCTGTTGGTATCCGTGCCAATCGTCTAGAGGGTAATTTCCTGAATATCCTGGAGCGTACGGCTTTCTTCCAAAACCTGAACAGATGCTTCGAGACAGCTAACATCAAGGTGGCTGATATGTATCTGGCTCCTTTGGCATTGGCCAACGCCGTGCTGACCGAGGTTGAGAAACGATCAGGTTGCGCACTCGTTGATATCGGTGCCGACACCACCACAGTTTCCGTGTTCTGGAAAAACGTACTACGTCATCTTGCCGTTATTCCTTTAGGCTCTAACAACGTCACCAAGGATATTGCTTCTCTCCAGATGGAGGACAGCGATGCCGAGAAGATGAAGTTGAAGTATGCTTCGGCCTATACCGACAATAATGATATCGATCCCGATATGAAATACTCTATCGATGCCGAGCGTCAGGTGGAAACTCGCCGTTTTATCGAGATTGTTGAGGCTCGTGTCGAGGAGATTATAGAGAACGTACGCTATCAGATTCCTGCCGAATACTATGATAAGTTGCTGGGTGGTATCATCCTGACAGGTGGCGGCTCCAACATGGAGAACATTGAGCAGGCCTTTGCAAAGTATACCCATATAGACAAGGTGCGTACGGCTAAGTTTGTCACCACCACCATCAACTCAAGCAACGAGCAGATTAATGCCAAGAACGGTATGCTCAACACCGTTTTGGGTCTGCTTATCAAGGGCGATATCAACTGTGCAGGCAATTTTATAGATCCCAACGGTAATCTGTTTGAAGAGCAGGAGCAGCTGGGTCAGCAGCCTATTGTTGAACGCCGTCCGCGTCAGTTGGGTGATCTCGAAACTGGCACCATCCGCACGGCTCGTGAGGAGGAACTCGCTGCCGAGGAGGCTCGTCGCAAGAAAGAAGAGGAAGACCGCATTCGCCGCGAGGAGGAAGAACGTCAAGCCGAAGAGGAGCGTAAGCGCAAGAAGGAGAATAGTCTTTGGAACAAGACAAAGAAATGGCTCGAAGGGCTCGCTTCTCCTGAAGAGTAATCCTTCTTTCTCATTTTCAATTCTCATTACTCATTTCTTAATTTAAATAGATATGGAAGACTTCAATAAGACAAACGAGATACTCGATTTCGGCGTACCCGAAGAGAAGCATAGCATCATCAAGGTCATCGGCGTAGGTGGCGGTGGCGGCAATGCTGTTAACCACATGTATAAGGAAGGTATTCACGATGTAACCTTCGTTGTTTGTAACACCGACAATCAGGCTCTGAACGATTCTCCTGTGCCCGTTAAGTTGCAGCTGGGTCACGAGGGACTTGGTGCAGGCAATCGTCCTGAGAAGGCTCGTGCCGCTGCCGAGGAGAGTCTGCAGGACATCCACAATATGCTGAACGATGGCACCCGCATGGCCTTCATCACCGCTGGTATGGGTGGTGGCACAGGTACAGGCGCAGCGCCTGTCATTGCCCGTGTCTCTAAGGAGATGGACATCCTCACTGTGGGTATCGTCACCATCCCCTTCCGTTTCGAGGGTAATAAGAAGATTGACCAGGCCCTTGATGGTGTGGAAGAGATGCAGAAGCATGTCGATGCCCTATTGGTTATCAACAATGAGCGTCTGCGTGAGATCTATCCCGACCTCTCGTTCCTCGATGCCTTTGGTAAGGCCGACGACACCCTGTCGGTTGCCGCTAAGAGTATTGCTGAGATTATCACCCTTCACGGTACTATGAACCTCGACTTCAACGATGTGAAGACCGTACTTCAGGATGGTGGTGTGGCCATCATGTCAACCGGTTATGGCGAAGGTGAGGACCGTGTGAAGAAGGCTATCGATGATGCCCTCAATTCACCTTTGCTCAATGATAACGATATCTTCAACTCAAAGAAGATTCTGCTCAATATCTCGTTCTCACATCAGAAGGACTCTAAGGACAACTTCATGATGGAAGAGATGAACTATGTTCATGAGTTTATGGACCGCTTTGGCAACGACTTCGTCTTTAAATGGGGTGTTGCTGTCGATCCCGAGTTGGGCAAGCGTGTCAAGGTTACCATCCTGGCCACTGGCTTTGGTATCCAGAGCATCGATGGTATGGAGGAGCGTCTCATGAAGCAGCAGACTCGCGAGGACGCTAACCGCCTGGCCGAGGAGGCTGAGCAGGCTGCCAAGCGCGAGGAGCGTCGTGGTCATTTCTATGGCGACAACGCAGCTGCCAAGCGCTATAAGCGTCGTCCCAATATCTATATCTTCGGTCCCGAGGATTTGGATAACGACGATGTTATCTCTGCTGTAGAGCAAACGCCAACCTACAAACGCACCCGCGAGATTCTGGCCAGCATCGGCAATCAGAATGTGGTAGAGGACTCTCAGCCCGCCGAGACTGCCGAGCCTCAGCAAGGTGTTATTAGCTTTGTGTAAGTGACAATCATTCAATAAGTAAAACAGTCGAAGGCATTCGCTTTCGGCTGTTTTTTGTTTTTTTTTGAGTAACCCTCACCATATCCTCATCATTCTCTCAACTGGCATCATTTCTTTCTATTCATCACTTCCCAATATACAGGCCCATTAATATATTCCAATGCGATAAAATTCTCAACTTCACCTTCTGGAACCCAAGTGAGACAGAAATACAGATTATCCTTTATCCAATGGTGGGTAGGAAACTCTGAGATGGGGAGTTCCGTATACATATGATGCAGGGAGTCGGCGCCATAGACGCCTTTGAAATAGGTGGCTACCGCCTCGAAATCTGCTTTCGTCAGTATGTCACCTCTAACCCCCTTATAGTTCAAATATAAACTCTTATAATATAGTTGTCCGTTAGCATAATATTCTGTGCCACCTGATGCTTGGAAATAGGTGTTATTGACGATCAGTTTGATTTGGTCACACTCTATTCTCTCCAATTTGTCATACGCAGCTGTATACTCCTTTTCGTTCATGCCAAATCTGAAGCCTGCCATGAGTTCTTTCACAGTGACAGGGGCTTTTTCTGTTGCCCTTACAAAGGGTCTCACCTGCACAGGAATCCGAGGCAGAGAATCTTCTCCTAGGGACCAACGGCATCGTTTCTCATACTCCCACCCTTCATCCGTTCCTTCTCTGGAAGCCTCACGATAAGACCACCAACCATTTCCGAGATACTCATCTGCAGGCGAGAACTCTGCTGCTCCAATATCCAAATCCTCACTATCAGGAATGCGGAACGCACCCCAACGGCACTTTTGTTCGCCATACTCTGGAGAGATTAAGGTGCCAGTAAACTGATTGTTGCAATAGGGGTCGCTCCCTAGGTTAATATCGTCAAAAACGGCCTTTCCATCGAGGATATAGAACGTTGAAGCCATCTGTCCATTAATGGTTTCACCTTCTCTTATGCAGATTGACGTGCTCTTCAACTCCCACTTGGAAATCAAATCATACACCTGGGCATCATAGTGTTCCAACTCAGGACTAAAATGTGTTTCCTTCTCAGAAATATCCATGACACGAACCTGTCCTTCATAGTCAATAATATCCCATTTGATGCGATATTTTCCCCAGACATGATACAGGAGCGTATCCTCGGCATCGACCTGCATACTGTCTATCAAGAAATAGAAACGCTCAAAATTGTCGCCTACATAGCCATAAACATTATCTTGATAAGCCATCCAGACAGCAGAGAAATCCAAAGGTCCCTGAGCCTCATTATCACTACCTGTCTGACTACGCTGCACTCCGCCTCCACAACTCAACAAAATGGAAGCAAACAGAAGCATTAACAAAAAACTCTTTGTTTTCATATAATCTATTTAATTTTTGTCGTTCTAAATTAGCGAATGCAAAGATACTAACAATTTTTCTAACAACCAAAATACAAACAAATATTTCAGAAGGACACTGGACAGTAAAAACAGTAGTTTTTCAAAATACTCTTTGCGTGCGTGCACATATGTACGTACGCGATAACTTTTCATTTTTCACTATATTTACTGTCCACTGTCCATAAGTATATCACTTAGCACCTGTAAATGCCATACTTAGGCATCGTAAACAACATACTTAGCAATCAAAAATAACATAGCAAACACCTACCTCGTCCCAAACCCTTTGCTGCATGGTATTTCCTGCAATCAGGGTTAGGTGTTGCGGAAAAATGTTTCTACCGTAAAAAACTTGATTAAGAAAATAATGTAGAAGAAAAGCGGATATATCGGAAAAAATGATTAATTTTGCAGTCAAAAAGAGAACTAACCCGAAGAAAACCAGAGTTAAACATCAAATACAATACTAAACTTATGGCTAAACGACTCTTAATCGTTTTTATTTTGATTGGCTTGTGCGTGATGCACGCCACGGCACAAGAACCACGGGAACGGACGATTAGCGGCAATGTGCAGGATGCCGATTTGAAAGAACCGATGGGTCAACGCCACGGGTCGTAGCGACACTAGATACAACAGCATTAACTCTTATGCCATGCTTCATGTGCGCTATCGTCTGAATATGTTTGGCGGCAAGGTCGATACCGAAGGACGCTACGACAAGAAGTGGGGCAACAACGACAGACGTCGATAGAATAACTTAAACTAAAAACTAAAGATTATGAAAGACTTTAATTACTATGCACCCACTGAGGTGGTGTTTGGAAAGAAAAGTGAGGAGCAGGTAGCTGCTCTGGTCAAGAAATATGGTGGCACCAAAGTACTGGTACATTATGGCGGAAAGAGTGCCGTGAAGTCGGGACTCCTTGATAAGGTCTGCAACCTGCTCAAAGCGGGTGGGGTAGACTATGTGTCCCTTGGTGGCGTGGTACCCAATCCTCGTTTGTCATTGGCTCAGCAGGGCATCGACCTGTGTCGTAAGGAAGGTGTCGACTTCATCCTTGCCGTGGGAGGTGGCAGTGTGATCGACTCTTCGAAGTGTATTGGCTATGGCGTGCCTTACGAGGGTAATGTGTGGGATTTCTATCTGGGAAAGGCCACACCTACTAAGATGCTGCCCATTGCCTGCGTGCTCACCATCCCTGCTGCAGGTAGCGAGATGAGTGAGTCGAGTGTGATCACCAACGAGGATGGCGACGTGAAACTTGGCTATTCCAATAATCTGTCGCGCCCCAAGTTTGCCATCATGAATCCCTGCAGAACCTTCACACTGCCTCCTTATCAGACGGCTGCTGGCGTCACCGATATGATGATGCACACCATGGAGCGCTATTTCACCAAGGACGACGATATGGACCTGACTACAGACATCGCCGAGGCCATGCTTCGCTCTATGAAAGATGCCATCTTTGCTGTGCTTAAGAATCCTGAGGACTATCGCTATCGTGCACAGATCATGTGGGGTGGCTCGTTGATGCATAATGGTCTGACGGGCTGTGGCGTTAGCGACGACTGGGCTACCCATCAGTTGGAGCACGAGCTCAGTGGTATGTTCGACGTGACCCATGGTGCCGGTCTGGCTGCCGTATGGCCCAGTTGGGCACGCTATGTGATGCACGAGAACCTCTCACGTTTCGTACGTTTCGCTGTCAATGTGATGGATGTGCCCAACGACTTCACCAATCCTGAGGCTACAGCCCTCAAGGGCATTGAGGCCATGGAACGTTTCTATCATGCCATCGGCATGCCAATCAATATCAAGGAACTGATTGGTAAGGAAATCTCCGACGAGGAAATCAAGGAGATGGTACGCAAGTGCAGTCGCAACTATCAGCGCACCTGCGGCTGCTTGAAGGTGCTCCAGGCTGCCGATATGGAGACGATCTATAAGATGGCACGCGGATAATCATTCTTTTTTTTTAATAATCAGGCCTATGACTATTTTCCAGAAGATTCGCAGATCGTTCACCATACAGCTGGCGCTGTGGGTGGGCGGTTTCGTCGTTGTCACCTCTTGTGTGGTTGTCGGCCTGTTGGCCAGCTTCTCGGAGGATGTCATCCGCGACGAGTCTATTGACACCACACTCCAGGCACTCGAGAACACCGCCCTGCGTATTGACAATACATTGCGAAGGACAGAACTGATGGCACGGTTGGAGGGCAGAACGCTTCAGGTGGACCGCTCACTGATAGAGCAGCTCCTCGAAAAGAATGGGTCCTTGAAACAGTTACGTCAGTCGTTGCCTCATGCACAACTCTTTGTGACCATGCGTGATAGCAGTCAACTGGATACCTATATCACTGGTGCCGAAAGTGGCTATCGCCAGTTGGTGCACGATGGACGCGAAATGTATGTCTTCTCGCAGTCTGTTGGCGACCGTCAGTTCAGTTTGGCAGCCGTCTGCCCAGCCGAGGATATCTATAACAAGTACTCATATATGTATGGCGTGCTGTTGGAGTGGGGCATTGGCGGCGTGTTGGTCCTCATCTTTATCTTGTATCTTGTCATCGCCCGTCATCTTCGTCCGTTGCACATCCTTGCCGATGCTGCCCAGAGTATTGCCGAAGGAAATCTTGAGACGCCTATTCCAGATACGCGCTATGAACACGAATTTGCCCGACTGCAGTCGAGTCTGAAAAAGATGCAGAGCGCGCAGAAGGACTATATTGACGAGATGCAGCAGAAACAGGTGAAGCTGAATGTGCAACACGCAGAACTGAAAGCAGCCTATGACGAGGCGCAGGCTTACGAAGAGAAAAAGGCGAGGTTTCTGCGCGATATGACCGACCGCATGGTGGCACCGGTGGATAAGGTATGCCGAAGCACCGATACCATCTGTTGCGACTACTCACAACTCTCAAAAGACGACATGACAGCCCTGAATGAGGATATCATGTGTGGTACTACGGAGATCACGGAACTGTTAGATCAACTGATTAAAGACCCTGCTGGCTCATGAAAAGAATCCTGAATCATTTTCGGCGGCGTCTGTCCATCCGCCTCGGCCTTCTCATTGTCCTTATCGTGACGGTCGCTTTCTCCCTGCTGTTTGGCAATCTCTTCTATCGTGGGAAGCGCTATATCCAGCATGCGGCCATCGAACGTGCCACGAAGTTGCTGGACAATACAGCCGAGCGTATCAATGGCATTATGGACGAAACTGAAACGGTGACAAATTTCATGGCACAGACCACACCACGTCACCTCAGTCCCGACTCACTCCTTGTGTTCACTCGTCGTGCCATCGAGGAGAATTCTTTCCTAACAGGCATGGCCATCTCTATGGAACCCTATTATTTTCCTGAGATGGGACGTTATTACTCGGCCTATTCGCTACGGTATATGGCCTATGATGACGACAACCCCATAGACAGTATCACCACCGTGCGCGAAGGACCGTTCGAGTATTTCGATGCCGTATGGTATAAAACATCGCGTACCTTGGGTACATCCTCGTGGATTGATGCTTATGATGATTATAACGAGGGCACACTGTCCTCGCCCGATATCCTGACGTCGTATTGCTGTCCCATGCGCAATGCCGATGGTCATTTCATTGGTTCCATCACAGCCAGTCTCACGTTGAAATGGCTCAGTGCTGCTGTCAGCGACTTGAAACCCTATCCCAACTCATCGGCCATTATGATTGGTCGCAACGGTACTTACCTTGTCCACCCCGACACGGCAAAGCTCTATCGCGAGACAATCTTCAGTGACGCTGCTCCTGAGTCTCGCCGCGAGATAGAGGCTTTAGGAAAAGATATGCTTGCCGGACATAGTGGCATGGTCAAGACCATTGTCGATGGTGTTCCTGCCTACATCTTCTATCGTCCGTTGGAACGAACAGGTTGGAGTATTGCCATAGTCTGTCCTGAGAGCGATATCTTTGCTCGTTACAACAAGTTAGTGCATATCGTGTGGTTTGTTGTCTCTATCGGTCTTGTGCTGTTGATGCTCTTCTGTTATCAAACGGTACGTCGGGCGGTGCTGCCGATTAAGCAGCTGGATAAGGCAGCCCGTCGTATCTCCAATGGCCATTTTGATGTTCCTCTATCTACGAATAACAGGCACGACAGTCTGGGTCGCCTCATAGATAGTTTTGCCCGCATGCAGCAGTCGCTGGCCGATAATGTGCAGAATTTGCAGCATGTCAATGCAGAACTGCAACAGCAAAATGAGGAGTTGGCCAATGCCTATCAGCTAAAGCTCGAGACCAACCGTCGTAAGACAGCTTTTATCCAGGATATGTATCACGAAATCCGCACGCCTCTGAATATCATTAGTGGTTTTGCACAGGTGCTCTTTGCCAGTCTGCATGCTTTACCCGAAGAAGAGGTGAACGATATCATGACCCGCATGCGCTCCAGTGCAAAGGATATCAGTCGATTGACGCGTGAACTGAGTGAAGTTTCTAATACAACCAAAACAACCGATACAAAATGAAAAGATTAATCGTATTTGCCAGTTGCTGTCTGATGGCTTTGGGTAGCATGGCGCAGCAGCAGTTGGGACAACGTCCCAGAGTGAAATCACCTATCGTGAATGCCGATGGTTCGGTGACGTTCAATTTCTACGACCCCACGGCACAGCGGGTGAGCATCAATGGCGATTTCAAGGAAATCAGCAGCCAGCGCTTAGAGATGAACAAGCAGGACAATGGTGTGTGGACGGTAACCACCTCGCCGCTTAATCCTGAACTCTACTCCTATAGCATTTCCGTGGATGGCCAGCGTTTTGTCGACCCCGCCAACAGCTATGTAAACCGCGACATCTCTACGCTGAGTAATATCTTCATCGTTTCGAAGTCGAACGATGATAAAGGTCATCTTTATCAGGTGAATAATGTGCCTCATGGCACTCTCTCCAGAGTCTGGTACGACAGTCCTACACTGGGCCAGCAGCGCCGCATGACCGTCTATCTCCCTGCAGCCTATGATGGCAAGAAGCGTTTCCCCGTGATGTACCTGCTGCATGGACATGGTGGCGATGAGACAGCTTGGGCCGACCTGGGCCGAGCCTCTCAGATTATGGACAACCTCATTGCCGAGGGAAAATGCGTACCTATGATTGTGGTGATGCCTAATGGTAATCCTACGTGCAATGCCGCTCCCGGTTGGTGGCACGAGGGCATGTATACGCCCGATGGCAATGCATTCAACCAGCGTGGTGCCAAGGCCACCATGGAAGAGAGTTTTATGGATATCGTCCGTTTCGTTGACTCGCATTATCAGACCATTGCCAAACGCTCAGGTCGTGCCGTTACAGGACTCTCAATGGGTGGTGGTCATACCTTTGGCATCTCTCGTCTCTATCCCGATACCTTCGACTATTACGGCCTGCAGTCAGCAGCCACACGGATGGCCTTTGGCGGTTCCGACAGTCAGGCGAAGTTTGACGAGCAGATGGCCCGTCTGTTCAACTCAAAGCCAAAGCTCTATTGGATTGCCATCGGCAAGGAAGATTTCCTCATGCAGATGAACAAAGACCTGAGGAAATACCTCGACCAGAAGGGCTATCCCTATGAGTATTACGAGAACGACGGTGGCCACATCTGGCGCAACTGGCGCATTTATCTGACAATGTTTGCACAAAAGATATTCAAATAACTAAAAATGAAAAGACCTTTCCTTTTATCGACCTTGGCTGCACTCTTCGTGCTGCCCCTGTCGGCCCAGACAGCAGCCTTGCCGTATCAGAACCCTAAACTCAGTGCCGAGCAGCGTGCCGACGACCTGTTGGGCCGATTGACATTAGACGAGAAAGTGAAGCTAATGATGGACGTGTCGCCTGCCATCGACCGTCTTAACGTGCCGCAGTTCCAATGGTGGAACGAGGCCCTGCATGGTGTGGGTCGCAATGGCTATGCCACCGTATTCCCCATCACCATGGCTATGGCAGCCTCGTGGGACGATGCCCTTCTGCATCGTGCCTTCACGGCTGTCAGCGATGAGGCCCGTGTAAAGGCACAGCAGGCCAAGCAGTCAGGCAACATCCGTCGCTATCAGAGTCTGTCGTTCTGGACCCCTAACATCAACATCTTCCGTGACCCACGCTGGGGCCGTGGCCAGGAGACCTATGGTGAGGACCCGTTCCTTACGTCGAAGATGGGACTGGCCGTGGTACGTGGCCTGCAGGGCTATACCTACGATGGCAAGCAAATCTCCGATCCATCTCCCCTGGCCCCTCATCCCTATAAAAAACTGTTGGCCTGTGCCAAGCACTTCGCCGTGCATAGCGGACCAGAGTGGAACCGCCATACGTTCAATGTGGAGGACCTGCCCGAGCGCGACCTGTGGGAGACCTATCTGCCCGCCTTTAAGTCACTGGTGCAGGAAGGCGAGGTGGCCGAGGTGATGTGCGCCTACCAGCGCATTGACGGTCAGCCCTGTTGCAGTCAAACCCGCTACGAGCAGCAGATACTTCGCGAGGAGTGGGGCTTCAAGGGACTCATCACCAGCGACTGTGGTGCTATTCGCGACTTCCTGCCCCGTTGGCACAACACTGCCAAGGACAGTCCTGAGGCCTCTGCCCAGGCCGTGCTGGCTGGCACCGATGTGGAGTGTGGCTCTGAATACAGAAACCTGCCCGAGGCTGTCAGCCGTGGCGATATCAAGGAGGCCGACCTCGACCGCTCGTTGCGTCGCCTGCTCATCGCCCGCTTCGAGTTGGGCGACTTCGACGATGATGCCCTCGTGTCGTGGACCAAGATTCCTGCCAGTGTGGTGGCTTCGAAAGCGCATAAGCAACTGGCCCTCGACATGGGACGCAAGAGCATCGTGTTGCTGAAGAACAACGGTGTGTTGCCTATAGGTTCTCAACCCGTATCCCCTTCCTCAATCCTTGTCATGGGACCTAATGCCAACGACTCAGTGATGCAGTGGGGCAACTACTCAGGCTATCCCACTAAGACCGTCACTGCCCTCGAGGGCATCCGCCAACAGCTGGGCAATGTGCCTTATGTGCTGGGCTGCGGCTTGACTCGTAACGAAAGCATTGAGAGTCGCTTTGGCGAGATCAAGGCCCCTCTGGGCAACCAGGGCATGCAGGCCACCTATTATAATAATACAGAGATGACAGGCACCCCCGCTGCCACCGTCACCCTCACTGAGCCCGTCAAGTTGAGCAATGGTGGTAACACCGTCTTTGCGCCTGGTGTCAACCTCGAAAACTTCTCGGCACGCCTTGACGGCACCCTCATTCCCACTCGCGATGAGACCCTCATCTTCACTGTTGGTGGCGACGATAAGATACGTTTGCTGGTCAATGGCGACACACTCGTGAACATGTGGCAGGCCCGCCAGCGCATCCAGAACGGTCAGAAGGAACTGCAGGTGAAGGCCGGCCAGCACTATCGCATACAGATTGACTATGTGCAGGAGTCGGGCTATGGTGCCCTCAACTTCGACATCCAGCATAAGGCTGCCCCCACGCCCCAGCAGTTGCTGGCCCAGGTGGGCGATGCCCAGACCATCATCTTCATTGGTGGCATCTCGCCCCGTCTGGAGGGCGAAGAGATGCGCGTCAGCGAAGCAGGTTTCCGTGGTGGCGACCGTACCAGTATCGAACTGCCACAGGCACAGCGCGATGTGCTGCGCTGGCTTCACGAGGCAGGCAAGAAGGTGGTCTTTGTCAACTGCTCTGGTGGTGCCATGGCCATGGTGCCCGAACTTGAAACCTGTGATGCCATCCTTCAGTGGTGGTATGGTGGCGAACAGGGTGGCACGGCCTTGGCCGATGTCCTGACGGGCCGCTATAACCCCAGTGGTAAGTTGCCTGTGACGTTCTATAAGAGTACCGACGACCTGCCCGACTTCCTCGACTACACGATGAAGAATCGCACCTATCGCTATTTCACTGGCGAGCCCCTGTTCCCCTTCGGCCATGGCTTGAGCTACACCACGTTCGCGTTCTCGAAACCCATTGTCAAGGTGAAGGGCGATGCCGTTGCTCTCACTTTCACGTTGAAGAACACTGGCAGGGTGGACGGCACAGAGACTGCCCAGGTCTATTTCCGTCGTACAGCCGATAAGGAAGGTCCGATGAAGACCCTCTGCGGCTATCAGCAGGTGAGTCTGAAGGCAGGCCAGACGCGCACCGTTACCATCACCCTGCCCAAAAAGCAGTTGGAGAGCTGGGATGCTCAGACCAACACCATGCGCTTTGTGCCAGGCCAGTATCAGTTGATGGTAGGCTCGTCGAGTGCCGACAGCGCTCTGTTAAAGATTAATGCAAAACTGTAAAAACAATGAGAAGAATCCTTTTCGTGATGGGCTGTCTTATGGCCATTGGCCTGACAACTGTCTCTGCCCAGCGTGGCATGCGTGTGAGGAAGAATGTGCCGCTGGACTCTATACGACTGAGTGACCCAGCTATTCTGGCCGACCAGAAAACGAAGATGTATTATATGACAGGCACGGGCGGCATGATGTGGCGCTCGGCCGACTTGAAACTGTGGGAAGGCCCCATGCGTGTGACAGAGTTCGAGGCCGACTCGTGGATGGGAGCGCGCCCCATGATATGGGCGGCCGAGCTGCACCAGACGGGCGATGGCTGGTATTATTATTTCGCCACGTTCACCAATCAGGCTGTCATCATCGACACCGTTCGCGGCAATGCCATTGAGCGCCGTGCCTCGCAGGTGCTCCGTGCTGATAGTCCCATGGGACCCTATCGTGCCTTTGGCGATGCCACCTATCTGCCAGCCAATCGTCCTACACTCGATGGCACCTATTGGAAGGATAAGGACGGCAAACCCTATATGGTTTTCTGTGGCGAGTGGCTGCAGAACTGGAATGGCACGATGGAAAAGATAGAGCTTAAGCCCGACCTCAGTGGCACCATTGGCGAACCAAAGGTGCTCTTCCGTGCCAGCGACTCACCATGGAGTCGCGAGAAGAACGACAAGGGCGAGATTACCTGGAACAAGGTGACCGATGGGCCTTACCTCTTCCGTACAGGCACTGGTCGCTTGGGTATGCTTTGGACCTCATGGGTCTTCGACGTCTATACCCAGGGCGTGGCCTATTCAGAGAGTGGCACTCTCGATGGTCCTTGGGTTCAGGAACCAGAGCCAATCACCCCTCCAGGCTATGGCCATTCCATGCTCTTTCAGCGTTTCGATGGCCAGTGGATGATGTCTGTTCACCACCATTCCAAGGACGACCGTGGTCGTACGGTGCGTATTCCCCATCTCTTTGAGGTGGACCTCAGTGGCGATAAACTGATTATTAAACTATAACTATTCAAATGAAACGAACACTTTTATTGATTCTTGTCGCACTCATGACCCTGTCGGCAGCGGCGAAACCCAAGCGTGCGCTCACCGAGAAGGATATGGGCGCCTATCTCTTCACCTACTTTAGTGACCCCACCCACGGCTTGTTCATGGCCATCAGCTACGATGGCTATACCTTTACGGCCGTCAACAACGCTGAGCCCATCATCTCAGGCGACTCTATCGCCGAGCAGCATGGCATCCGCGATCCGCATATCTATCGTGCGCCCAATGGCAAGTTCTATATTGCCATGACCGACCTCCATATCTTTGGCAAGCAGAAGGGCATCCGCACCACCCAGTGGGAGCGCCCCGACGAGTTTGGCTGGGGCAACAACCGCGGCTTGGTGTTGATGGCTTCAGACGACCTTATCCACTGGACACACCATGTGGCCCGCATCGATAAACTCTTCCCTGAGAAGTTTGGTGAGGTGGCTTGTGCCTGGGCTCCTCAAACCATTTGGGACCCTGCCGTGGGCAAACCGATGGTTTATTTCACCATCCGTCAGAAGGCAGGTGGCCGCACCAAGCTCTACTATAGCTATGCCAACGAGGATTTTACTACGCTCGAGACTGAGCCACAACTGCTCTTTGAGTATCCTGATACCTCTATCCAAGTGCTCGATGCTGATATCTGCCCCATGCCCGATGGCCGCTATTTCATGACCTACGTGTCGCAGGAGAACCCTGGCGGCATCAAGTATATGATCAGCGACCGTATCAACCACTTCGACGATTACCATGCCGAGCAGATTGACACAGAGCGCACTGGCTGCGAGGCACCCAACGTATGGAAGCGCATAGGCGAGAAGAAATGGGTGGTGATGTACGACATCTATACCATCCGTCCCAATAACTTCGGTTTTGTCGAGACCTCCGACTTCAAGACCTTCAAGCCTCTGGGCCGCTTTGGCGAGGGAAAGATGAAGATGACCAACTTCGTATCGCCCAAGCACGGCTCTGTTATCCACATCACCAAGGCCGAGGCCAAGCGCCTGGAGCAGTATTGGAACGACCAGCAGGCACGCAAAAAGCAGAAGACCATTCGCTCTGGCGAGCTGTGGCGCGACGATACGGGTCGCCACATCAACGCCCATGGTGGTGGCGTGATGAAATATGGCGACACCTACTATTGGTTTGGCGAGCACAAGAGCGAGCGCACCAGCGATGCCCTGGTGGGTGTGATGTGCTATGCCTCGAAGGATCTGGTCAACTGGCGCAACTGTGGCGTGGCACTCAGCGTGAGCAACGAGCGTGGTCACGACATTGAGCGTGGCTGTATCCTGGAGCGCCCCAAGGTGATCTATAATCCTGTAACGAAGAAGTTCTGCATGTGGTTCCATCTCGAGATGAAGGGCCGTGGCTACGATGCTGCCCGCTATGGTGTGGCTGTGGCCGACCGTCCTGAAGGCCCCTATAAGTTCCTCTATTCTCAGCGTGCCGATGCAGGCACCTGGCCTGTGGAGTTCAATAAGAACGACATTGCCACTGCCGACACCCTGAACGAGAACAACTTCAAGGAGTGGTGGACACCCACCTGGCGCAAGGCCGTTGACCAAGGACTTATCCTGAAGCGCGACTTCGCCACTGGTCAGATGTCGCGCGATATGACCCTCTATATCGACGATGATGGCAAGGCCTATCATATCTTCTCGTCGGAAGAGAACCTCACGCTGCATATTGCCGAGCTCACCGACGACTATCTGCACCATACAGGCCGCTACACCCGTGTGGCTCCTGGCGGACAGAATGAGGCCCCTGCCATCTTCAAGCACAATGGCACCTATTGGATGATCACCTCAGGCTGCACAGGCTGGGCTCCCAACGAGGCTCGCATGTTCTCGGCTCCCAGCATCTGGGGACCCTGGAAGCAGCATCCTAACCCCTGTCGTGGTCCGAAGGCCGACAAGACCTTCGACGGCCAGAGCACCTATGTGCTCACACTCGACGATGGTCGTCACATCTTTATGGCCGACATCTGGCGTCCGCGTCATCCCATTGATGCCCGTTACATCTGGCTGCCCATCGAGTTTGAGAACGGCAAGCCCGTTGTTCGTTGGCAGGACGAGTGGCACCTCTAAACGATACATTCATAAAAAGAAATCCTGAAAGGCGTTTTGCTTTTCAGGATTTCTTTTTGTTTATCGTGCGTTCAGCCATTTGCCAAGCGTGGCCAGCATCTCGTCGTGGTATTTGAACCAAGGGCCGAAGCCATAGCCGTGGCCGCCGTTGGGATAGATCATCATGGCGCACTCGTTGCCTGCCTCCTTCATGGCCTTATAGTATTCCAGACCGTTGGTCACTGGCGGCACCAGGTTGTCGTCGGTCGACATGATGATGATGGCAGGGGGCGTCTCGCCTTTCTTCACAGCGTTCTGTGTCGAGAAGTCGTGCACCAGGGCAGCATCTTTCTGTCCCTCTTCGCCCAGGAAGTTCTTGCACGACCACTTATGACTCACGTTCTCGTCCATCGAGATAACGGGATAGAACAGAATTGAGAAGTTAGGGCGCACCTCCTTGGGCGAGTGTGTCGAGATGACCGATGCCAGGTGGCCGCCGGCCGAGAAGCCCATGATGCCCACCTTATCGGGGTTGATGCCCCAGGTCTGGGCCGAGTCGCGCACAATGCGGATACCTTTCTCCACATCGCTCATGGGTATGCTGCGGTCGCCATTGGGCAGTCGGTAGTTCACCACGAAATAGGCAATGCCCTGCTTGTTCAGCCATTCGTGGGCCAGCGTTCCCTCATGGGTGTTCGATAACATAGAGTAGCCACCGCCAGGAATACCCATAATGGCTTTTCCGTTGGGTGTCTGTGGCAGGAAGCACACCATCTGTGCCTTGCCGTCTTGGGTCAGGTTCAGGGTAAATTCCCTTGCGGTCTGTGCCTGTGTGCCACTCGCAAGTAGCAGCAATGCCGCTGTCATTAAATGAAAAACGTGTTTCATACTTCAATGGATTGTTATTTATAGTTTTTGTTTTATCGGGCGCAAATATACAAAAAAATCCTGAATGCGCAACGCTTTGCGTCTGTTTTTTAGTGTGTCAGACCATTCATTATATATAATATGGTGTAACTTTGCAAAGTCTAATCCAACACAAAAGGATATAGAATATCATAGCATTTTTCGTTTGGCCATCTGCCTGGGAAGGTGGATGGCCATTACTGTATATATATGTATGTCTTTTCTTTATACATACAAAATATTGTTCTATTTCCGCATTTTTATCATCAAAACCACGTCTTTATGCGAATATTTTTGTAACTTTGCACCCCGATAAACCATATATATACAATGAAGAAAATTTCTATTCTCATCGTTGCTATGCTTTGCATGGCACTCAACATCAAGGCTGGAGGCCTGATGACCAACACAAACTATCACATTGCTTTCGACCGTATGATGGCTCGTGGAGCCTCGTTTGATATCGATGCCACGTTCAGTAACCCTGCTGGTTTGGCATGGGGACACGAGGGCTGGCAACTGTCGCTCAACTTCCAGAAGCCCTGGCAGAACCGCGATATTGAGTTGACGGGCGATGCTACTGCTCCCGACTTTTTCAACAAGAAATACCCTGGTAGGGCGTCGGCCCCCATTGTTCCTGCTCTGTTCCTGCAATGGGCAGTCAGCAACTCATCGACCTGCAGCTCGACTGCCTGCAGAAGGGTTGGGGCTTCACGCCTATCGTCAGCTTCGACTATCGTGAGGGACCACTCACCGTTGCCCTGCGCTATGAGTTCCGTACCAAGATCAATACTGAGAACGACACCAAGGAACTATCGGCTACGATGATGGGTGCCGATGCCCTGGCGCAGTTTGCCGACAAGGTGGCTCCCTATGAGGATGGCGCCAAGACGCGCTACGACATGCCTGCCCTCATGTCTATTGCCCTGGGCTACGAGCTCACGCCCCAGTTGCGTGCCACCCTCGAGTATCATAACTTCGACGACAAGCACGCCAAGATGGCTGGCGACCGCCAGAAGAACCTGACCCACGGCACCGATGAGTATCTGCTGGGCGTTGAGTACGACATCAACGATAAGTTCACCATCTCGTGTGGTGGCCAGCGTACCGACTACGGACTGGACGACGACTATCAGAGCAACACCTCGTTTGCCTGCGACAGCTGGTCGTTTGGTCTGGGTGGCGCCTGGAACATCAGCGAGAAGGTACGCCTCAACGCCGGCTATTTCTGCACTATCTATAGCGACTACACCAAGGAGCAGGCCAACTATCAGGCCACGTCCTGGTCGGCCAAGGAGGTCTATTCGCGCACCAACCACGTCATTGGTCTGGGCATCGACTATAAGTTCTAATCCCCTTAGGAAGCTGATTTTAAGGCCCTTTTGGGTTCATTATACCAAGCTCCGAGTCGCCATGCGATTCGGAGCTTTTTTGTTTCCGTCATTTCTCAATATTGGAAACAAAATGTTTCCGAATTGTTTCAACGTTGGAAACACTTTGTTTCTCCTATGGAAACACTTTGTATCCATTATCGAAATAAAGTGTTTCCATTATAGAAACAAACTGTATCCTTGGGAGAAACAAACGTCACATCGTTTGTTCATTGTACATTGTACATTGTTCATTGTGCATTGTAAAGAAATACTGCAAAAAAACAGGGTTCTGAAAAAATGCAAACTAGAACGCAAAAATGGGTCAAAAACGACCTTTCGGAGGACCCCTATCGATTTCACCATGCAACGGAGGCTGTTTTACGATGCAACCTAAACGAATATTCGAACGCTTTCTAAATCTTTACACTTTTCGAGCCAATTTCGTAAGTCTCTCATTTTCAGTGATTTACAAACTCTCTCATATTTCGCCTGTACGCACAGAAAAAATTTTTGGCTCAGAATTTTTAAATCTCAGAGGCGCTATTGTTAAGATTATTCGTTAATTTAGTTTAAAAGACTTGTCATGGATGATCAACGAATGAGAATTAATTGTATATTTGCAACGATATTAAACTTCAACCATTTATGAGAAAATATCTGCTACTTGCTCTTTTGATAGCTAGTACTTTTATAGGATTGCAGGCTAGAAATTATCCTGTATTAACAGTTCATTCCGTGAAATGCATTGAACACAATGATACCAGTATTTATGTGTTAAGGCCTAATGGACTTAAGGTCGTCAACAAGTTAACTGGCAAGATAACGGTCTACGACATGAGCACAGGCTATTTCGAAGATCAGTGGCGGATAAAAGACATGACACGACCTAATGCCTGGGTGGGATTGAATGCTCTGGCGATAAGGCCTGACACCATCTGGGTGGGTAGCAATGATGGTGTGCTGACCAGTATTACCGATGGCAGGGCCGACACTACGGTACATTATGTAGACCATGATACATACGCTGCACATGTTTTAAACTTACCACTCGGCATTAACAGCATCGTGTTCGACTCTAATGGAACAGTCGTTATTGGTGGAGACAATTGTCTCTCTATTGTCCGCCGTTCTGGAGAGAGGTTTGCGTTTGCTTTTCCTAGTGCTGATATGGGAAACGAGATTTGGCAGATGGTAGTTGACCAAGATGACTACATTTGGATTGGTTCTACGGAGGCTCCAGGTAATAGTTTGATGAGATATCATGTGGGTGGGACTTTAGAGGTGATGGGTCAAGATAACCAACCTTTTAGTTCTGGAAATGTCCAAGGCATGACCTTTGACAACGAAGGGAATTTGTGGTTTGGCAGCGATCATTATGACTCAATTAATGCTGAAAAAAGTGAGTGGAGAGCCAAATTGCTGAAATACGATGGTAATAACTATACAAGTTATGATGTGGGTACGTCGTGGGAAGTGCCCATGTCCATGAAAAGTGATGGTCAAGGGCGAATCTGGTTTCTGCCCCAAGCTCCAGGTGACCTTGATAAAATGATAGGTGGATATTCCAAAGGTCCCCTTTGCTGCTTCGACCATGGTGTGATAACCCGCTATGAATGGGATGTGGAGACTGGATACTGCTATTGCGTGGATGTGGATGGCGACTCCGTCTATATTGGCACAGACAATGGTGTGCTGGTGTTCTCTGATGGCTTATTCCACTGGCTGAATGACACTGAAGCAGGCGTTGCAGAGCCAACCGTAAACAAGAGCATGCCATCACAATTCTTCGACCTCCAAGGCCGCCCCATTCAAGGCTCGACCAAGCATGGGGTGTATATCCAGAATGGAAGGAAGGTGATGAGGTGAGCAGATGTATGAAGAAAAATATCACTTTAAGATGGGTAAGAGAATTGTTGAACAAAATAAAATGAGTATGTTTTTAAGACCCCTTAGAATATTAACAATATTGGTCTTTCTGCCAATAATAGCACATGGTGAAACATATTATGGCGAATTGCTTTGCGATGGTCTAAGTTGGCTTTATGAAGAACGCTATTGTTCCGAGCAGTGTATGATAACAGGCTTGAAAGAGTTAAATGGCAAGACATACGGCGTAATGAGTCTTGAATCTCCTGTGTTTTGGGATGGGGCTAGAGGACAGAGTGTTCCTCGTCGTTCTTTAGAAAGATTTACTGTCGGCGTTCGTGACGAAGGTGGGCGCATTCTGGTGGATAAAGAAGAGTATCTGAATCTGTTGAATCAGATAGTAGAGTGCGAAGACTGGAGCTGGTTTGTTCGTAGTGACTCGCTACCGTATGAGACTACGGTTAATGGTGAGCTGATTATTTATGATTTTACGAAAAAACAGGGAGAAGTCTATTGTCAGATGGCTGATGGGACAGCGCTGACGGTCGTCAAGGCCGAAGTTCTGAATACGGAGGATGGTATATCACGTCGCCACCTGACACTGAGTAACGGCTATGAACTGATAGAAGGTGTGGGATGTGTGAACTCTCAAGGGATGCTTCTATTCTGGTTGAATCCAAAATCAAGGAACAAGAACACCGTCTTGCTTACCAGCTATGGACATAGAGGCGCTGATGGGCAGTATACCCCCGTTCTTGCACGTGATTACAATGCAACGGTATCACCTAACAAGTTGTTAAGACAAAATCGTCGCTGGGTGTATGACTATGATAACGGACAAATGAAGGGAACACTGACATATACAATTAAGGGAGACACCCTGTTGAATGCTTATAGACGCTCTAAGATTTATATGACATTGATAGATAATGCCACAAACAAGATTATGCGCTCTGGTTTTATTGGAATGATAAACGAAAGACAGGATACAATATTCCTGAGGACTCCAGATACTCCCAAAGACATCTCATTGTATTATTTTACAGAGAGTTGTTTGTCGACCTTTAAATGCGGTGAAACTTCGCGTTATGTTGTTAATACAGACAAATTGACTATAGGTGAAAATACGTATTCCAGGATGCTATTGGTTAATAAAGAATATGATGATGCACTTCCCAAGGAAAAAGACAGCTTATATTGTTGGGTGGATGGTATAGGCAGTTCCAAAGGATTCCTTGACACTCAGACAGGCATCTTGAAAGACAGCATAAAATTCGTTGCTTGTTACGATGGCGAAGAGTGTCTGTTTACAAATGAAGATTTCTGGAAAGATAGTGGACAGCCTTCAAAGTTTAAAACCTTAATGGCAGTAGATTCTGTGGTTTATTATCTTGAGAAATCGACCTTGTCAGCTGTTATGCGTCAGCCAATCTATGGAGCATCATTGGGTGATATCGTTGTTCCCTATTCCATAAATCTTTGGGGAGATGAATATGTTGTGAATGAAATCGCCAAAGAGGCTTTCTCACTCTTTCCGCATGTCGGTCCTACATCAATAGTCCTGCCTGATGGCGTGGTTAAGATAGGAGAAAAAGCCTTCTGGGGATGTAGTGATTTGACTTCAGTTGTATTACCTTCCAGACTTAAGACTATTGAAAATGCTGTCTTTGCAAATTGTGAGAATTTGCAGTCGGTAAAGTTGCCAGATAGTTTAGAGACAGTTGGCCCGTCTGCGTTTTCGAACACTCGTCTGACTACGGTTGATTTGCCTGCTACTATCGTTAGTGTTGAGAAGAGTGCATTTGCTTATTGCACAAGTCTAATGGATGTTTATTGCAGGTCAACGAGTGTCCCACATATTGAAGACACAGCATTTCGCAGAGCAAATCCAGAGGCGACACTTCATGTGCCAGCATCCTTAATTGAGGCATATAAAAAAGCCGCCACTTGGAAAGATTTTAAGTATATTGTTCCCATCAATGACATAGATGGAATCACATCTCCTAAGGTTCCCATCTACAACTATCAGCTCTTCGACCTTCAAGGTCGCCCAGTCCAGGGCTCGCCCAAGCATGGGATGTACATCCAGAATGGGAAGAAGGTGATGAAGTGAGTAGATGTATGAAGAATCAAAGACCTGCCCCTATAATTTCTCTGTCCCTATGATCTCTTATGATTGCAAGTAACAAAAAAATCGGTTTTTATTTAGGTGTCTTTTTGGTGCTTAGCATGTTGCCATCTTGTATACCAATAATTGATTGGGGGAAATCAGCAGTTTTCAATAACTGCACTGAGGATACTCTGTTTATCGGTGCATCTCATTACGATAATATTGATAGCGTAGAATATCAATTAATTCCTCATTATAATATGCTTGCCAATAGCGGCCTAGATACTGCAGACGTTTCCATATGGAAGAATATTGAGAAAACATATGAACACGGTATTGTCTATATTTCATTTAGGAAAGATTTTTTTATTTATCCGGATTCCACAGGCATAATGGACTATTATTATTTATTTCCAGATGATAACGACACCTGCTATTTCTTTTTAGTTAAATGGCAGGATGCGAAGCAGTATTCGTGGGATGAAATCCGTGCGAAGAAATTATATCGCAGATGGGTGACAGTAAAGAACAAGGATGGCGAATTTGATAAAGATATAAAATATGATTAGAGTGGTAAGAAAAAGAAGGTGATGAGGTGAGTAGATGTATGAAGAATCAAAGACCTGTCCACTTGATCTTCGAAAACCATTAAAAAATCTTAATTGTTTACGTTTTGTCTCGCATTTTTTAGCTTTGTGTGTCACTTATGTCAGATACTCACAAAAATAATTATTAATTTCGCACATCGAAAAAATATTAAAAATCAAATTAACAAAACTTAGACAATGACAAAACAGCAGCTTACCGCACTTGCCACAGTAATTCGCAGCATCATGCGCAGGAGACCAAACATACAGATACAGATGATACAGATGTTTTCTAAGAGTTATTCGCGTACATGTGCACGCATGTACGCGTAGAGTTTTTAAATTTCATCTGTATATCTGTATTGATGATACTTTTCACATGTAACTATCATATTTACCACTCGTAAACACCATATTTACCACTCGTAAACATCATATTTACCTTATGCAAATAATATACAAACAAGAGTCTGAACCTGGAAGCCTCGCTGCGAAGAGCACAGATCAGCGGGACAGGCACTTGATTTCATGACAAATGAGACATCAAAAACCTGTTCCAGTGATTGTTTTGTCGCAAAAATTGTGTATCTTTGTCGCCGCAAAGTCATTTGATTACAACCAACAATGAAGAAAACAATCCTATTAATCATCCTCGCCATCACAGCTATTACAGCCGATGCGCAGTTCCTTTTCCGTGTCAGCGGCAATGGATTGAAAGAGCCGTCATACATACTCGGCACCATCCACACACTGCCAAGTTCTGTGAAAATAGACAGTATACCTGAATACGTTGAGGCGGAAGCAAAGTGCCGACAGCTCTATGCCGAGTCGGACACGAGTGCCACGCAAGTGATTGCTAACGCACTGGCCGTCGAGAAAGAGAATATGTTCCTGCCCGAAGGAAAGACCATTGGCGACCTGTTGACCCCAGAGCAGTTTGACCTGCTGAAGACCTGGGTCAAGAAGGTGCTGAACAAGAACCTGAGCCCACGCAACAACTTGAAACCCATCAATTACCTGTTGCTCTTCAACAATGCCATCGAAAACGAGGCTATGACGTGAGTGACTGGAAACGCAATCCGTTGCGCAACAGTTTGTGAATTGTTGCGTTGTAATATAAAGTAAAGGCTGTAAATTTGCGGAAAATTAGACTAGTATGAAACGAATTTCACAGCGAGACATTGCACGACAGTTGGGTATCAACGTGAGTACGGTGTCAAGAGCACTCAGAGGACTGGACGGCGTGAGTCCAGAACTGAAGAAGCAGATAGAGCAGTTGGCCGAGGAGGGAGGCTACAGGCCCAACCCCTTTGCGGTGAGTCTGCGCTACGATACTACACGCACCATCGGCATTGTGGTGCCCGACGTGGCTTTTAACCATTATGCACAGATAGTGAAACGCATCGAGGCAGAGGCCCGTAATGCTGGTTATATGAGTATTATCACTGATACCAACGATATGTATGGCAACGAGGTGAACTGCGTGGAGCTGTTGATAAACATGCATGTGGAAGGCATTATCATCTGTCCTGCACAGGATACGGTGGACTTTACGCATCTGTTGCGCTTAAGAGAGTTGCATATTCCTGTGGTGATCTTTGACCGTGCACCCGATATTGACATCTCGTCGGTGATGATTAATGATGTGGCTTCGGCCCGTTATGCCACCAACTGTTTGATAGAGAGTGGCGCCAGACGCATAGCGTTCTTGGGTGGACTGAACCAGGTGAAGCAGACTATAGACCGCAAACACGGCTATCTGGAGGCTCTGCGTGAGCACAATATCCCCATCAGGACGGAGCTGGTGAAGTGTCATCACATCAGTTATAACTCTGGTCTTACTGACACGCTGGAGTTGCTCCGCCTGCCAGAACCGCCCGATGCCATCGTGGCTTCGCATGGCCTGTTGGCCATCTCGGTGCTCTCGGCCGTGACAAGTCTTGGACTGCGCATACCTGATGATGTGGCCGTTATTGCCTACATGACCGACTGGGTGTCGGAGATGTCGCATCCACGCCTCTCGTTTATCAAGCAGAACCTGCGCGAGATAGGTATTAGGGCCTTCCGCCTGCTGCAAGACCAGTTGGATGGCGACGACAGCGTGCAACACATCATCGTGAAGGCCAATCTGGAACTGAGGGACAGTACAAAGAATATGAACCAATAATAAAAAACTAAAGGAGAATGAAACGCTTTTCACTTTTTCTGATGCTCTCGGCAGCAGCAGTCTGCCAGGCTCAGAATGATTCCGTGTCATCTCATCGTATTGCAGGTGGCATGACGACCGAGCAAACTTGGGCCTTGAACGAAATCGTCGTGACAGGCACGCGCAACCCTGTTGACGTGCGTCAGTTGCCTATGACCGTGACCGTTATTGATCGCGAGACCTTGACCAAACAACACCAGACGAGTATCCTGCCCACAGTGATGCAGCAGGTGCCTGGACTATTCATTACCAGTCGTGGCATGATGGGCTATGGCGCATCGACAGGTGCGGCTGGCGGCATCAACCTGCGTGGCGTCTCAGGAGGCGCTGGTCAGATGCTGGTGCTCATCGATGGTCATCCACAGTACCAAGGCATCTATGGTCATCCTCTCAGCGACAGCTACCAGACGCTGATCGCAGGTCGTGTGGAGGTGTTGCGTGGCCCTGCCTCTGTGATATACGGCTCAAACGCCATGGGTGGTGTCATCAACATCGTCACCCGTCCTATGTTCTTTGAAGGTGGCAGCACAACCCAGGTCAATGTGGGTGCTGGCAGCTATGGCACCGTTCAGGCCGAGGCCTCGAACTCAACGGCCTTTGGAGGAAGATTTAAGACCACCGTTGCTGGCCAGTATAACCGTTCGGACAACCATCGTCCCAACATGGGCTTCGAGCAGTATGGCGGCATGCTGAAGTTGGACTATGACATTAACAATGTGTGGAGTGCCAGGGTAAGTGGTAATATCACCCATTGGAATGCCTCGAACCCAGGTACTGAGAGTCAGCCGAAGTTGGAGAACGACCAGTATATCACGCGTGGCGAGGTGTCGGCCATGCTGTCGAACCATTACGGCCGTACCAGTGGTGCGTTGAGTGTTTATTCTAACTTTGGTCGCCATAAGATTAACGACGGCTATAATCCTTTTGATCCAGATCCTAGGAATACCGTTCCCCAGACCGACCTCTTCCGTTCGAAGGATGCCGTGTCGGGCGTGTCGGTCTATCAGTCGGCCCAGCTGTTCTATGGCAACCGTACCACCGTGGGTTTCGACTATCAGCACATCTACGGACGTGCCTATTACACAGACCGCCAGACGGATTCGTTGGTTACCACACAGAAGCGCCTAGTGCAGAGCTCACACTCGCATGCCGACGAGGTGGCTGGCTATGTGGACTTCCGTCAGGAACTCCTCTCATGGCTCTCCTTTGATGCTGGTCTGCGCTACGACCACCACTCTGTGGCTGGCAGTGAGTGGGTGCCTCAGGTGGGTGTCGTTGCCCGTCCTGAGTCCACCAGCGAGATCAAGGCCATGGTGAGTAAGGGCTTCCGCAATGCCACTCCCAAGGAGATGTATCTGTATAAGTCGGCCAACGACGAGCTGGAGCCTGAGCGCTTGTGGAACTACGAGCTGTCGTGGCATCAGCGCTTGGAAGACGGTTTCGTCTATGGCATCAACGCCTATTATATCAAGGGCGACAACATGATTCAGACGGTGACCGTTGGCGGCACGCCCAAGAACATCAACACAGGCGAGATTGAGAACTGGGGTGTGGAGACCGACCTCAGATATCCTGTGAATCAGTATTTCGACGTGATGTGCACGGCCTCTTATCTGCACATGAAAAACAAGGTGATTGCTTCGCCTGAGTCATCGGCCTATGTGGGTGTCGACTTCCACAAGGACAAGTGGGCAGCCACACTGGGCTTGCAGCGTGTGGAGAACCTCTATACCGAGGTGGGTGCCAACGAGACCAAGGAGAACTTCTCACTGCTGAACGCCACTGTGAACTATGCTGTCAACGAGATGGTGACCCTGTGGGCACGCGGCGAGAACCTGCTGGCACAGAAGTACGAGATTAACGCAGGCTATCCCATGCCTCGTGCCACGTTTATGGGTGGCGTGAACGTGAAGTTCTAAAAAGGTAAAAAAGTAAAAAACGAAACAATAACATAATAATATAAAAACATAAAACTATGGAAGCAAGTGTAAAACTCTATGCATTGAACTATGACGAGGTGAAGACCTATCTGTGGACAGCCGTGTTCGTGGCCTGTAACCTGGTGTTGCCTCAGCTGTTTCATCTGATTCCTCAGGGCGGCGTCATCTTCTCGCCCCTGTCGCTGGTGATTCTCGCTGGCGCCTATAAGTTTGGTTGGAAAACAGGCCTCTTGGCTGCCTTGCTGTCGCCATTGGTGAACCATGTGGTGAGTGGCATGCCAGCATGGGAGGTGATGCCCGTGATGACCATGAAGTTGGTCGTGCTGGCTGTGGTGGCAGGTCTGATAGCCCAGCATTTCAAGGCTGTGAGTATGATGCTGCTGATTGGCGTGGTGCTGGTGAGCAAGGCTATTGGCGGTTTTGGCGAACTGCTGCTGACGGGTGGTATTGATGCCACCATGGCCGACTTCATCATTGGTTGGCCTGGCTTGCTGATGCAGGTCGTAGGTGCCTGGCTCATATTGAAATACGTGCGTTGACTGAGCAGCCGTTGCCACAAAATAGTTGGTGAAAGATTTGGCAGTCTGACCTATTTTGAGTAATTTTGCATCATCAATTAAAATGGGTTACTATGCAAATCAATAGCCATCTCTCCCGAATGGTGCATGACGTGGCCGCTAAATATGGCGACCGTGAAGCACTGATTTACAAGAACTTCGGGGGGCAACAGTGGAAATCGTGTACGTGGAATCAGTTCTCTGGCGTCGTCAAGCAATTGTCCGACGCCCTTTTGGCATTGGGCGTTGGCGTCCAAGAGAACTTGGGCATCTTCTCGCAGAACTCGGTGCAGTATCTGTTCACCGACTTCGGCGCATGGGGTGTTCGTGCCGTCACCATTCCGTTCTATGCCACCAGCAGTGAGCAACAGATACAGTTTATGATTAACGATGCTCAGATTCGCTTCCTCTTCGTGGGCGAAAAAGAGCAGTATGAGAAAGCGCGCCGTGTGTTTCCCACTTGTCGTTCGCTGGAGCGAATTATCGTGTTCGATCCTGCTGTGGCACTGCCCGAAGACGACGCAACAGTGATGTCGTTTGCCGACTTCCTGAAGATGGGCGAGGGACTGACGCGACAGGCTGAGGTGGCCAAGCGCCAAGAGGAGGCCACAATGAAAGATATCGCTAATATCCTCTATACCAGTGGCACGACGGGCGACTCGAAGGGTGTGATCCTGAGCATGGGACAGTTCCATGCGGCCATAGAGGCCAACCATAAGGATGTGCCCGTTGACGAGAACGACCGTGTGATGAACTTCCTGCCCTTTACGCATATCTTCGAGCGCGGCTGGGCCTTGCTGTGTATCAGTGTGGGTGCCCGCCTCATTGTGAACACCTATCCGCAGGAGGTACAGAAGTCGATGCGCGAACAGCATCCTACGTGTATGAGTAGTGTGCCTCGCTTCTGGGAGAAGGTGTATCAGGGTGTGCAGGAGAAGATTGAGACCAGCGGTGCCGTGCAGCGCAAGCTGTTCAGACATGCCTTCGAGGTGGGTCGTAAGCATAATATCGACTACCTGGCAGCTGGTAAGCAGCCGCCATTGGGCCTGCACCTGGAATATGAGTTACTGAACAAGACGGTGTTCTCGCTGGTGCGCAAGGAACTGGGACTGGAGAATGCCCACTTCTTCCCCACGGCTGGTGCCACCGTATCGGCCCACGTGGAGGAGTTTGTTCATGCCATTGGCATCAACATGGTGGTGGGCTACGGTCTGACTGAGAGTCTGGCTACCGTGTCGTGTGACCATCTTGGCAAGCCTTTCCAACTGGGTTCTGTGGGTCATCCTATCCAGGGCATCAAGATTAAGATTAGCAGTGAGGGCGAGATTCTGCTGAAGGGTCCCACCATCACGCGTGGCTACTATAACCGTGACGACATCACACGTCAGTCGTTTACGGAGGATGGGTTCTTCCGTACTGGCGACTCTGGCTATATCAAGGACGGCGAGTTGTTCCTGAAGGAGCGTATCAAGGACTTGTTCAAGACCTCGAACGGTAAGTATATCGCGCCACAGATGATTGAGTCGAAGCTTCTGGTGGATAAGTATATCGACCAGATTGCCATCATTGCCGACCAGCGTAAGTTCGTGTCGGCACTCATCGTGCCCGTGTATAAGTTGCTGGAAGAATATGCGCGTACGCACGACATCGCTTACAACAGTCGTGAGGATCTGTGTAATGACAAGCGTATCGTCCGCATGCTCACTGAGCGTATCGACACCTTGCAACAGCAGTTGGCCCACTACGAGCAGGTGAAGCGCTTCACCCTGTTGCCCCACGCCTTCTCGATGGAGCGTGGCGAGTTGACCAACACCCTGAAAATCAAGCGCCGCGTGCTCAACGAGAACTACAAGGCGGAAATAGATAAGATGTACCAAGAATAGACTATGATAACACAAGATCAGTTAAAAGACGTATTAGACAGAGCAGAGAAGCTGTTTCATTATCTGAAGATAGATCAGAAACAGATAGAATGGGAGGAGGAAGACCTCCGTACACAGGCTCCCGACTTCTGGGAAGATCCCAAGCGTGCCGAGGAGCAGATGAAGAAGGTGAAGGGCATCAAGAAATGGATTGATGGCTATAACGACGTGCGTACCAAGGCCGACGAACTGCAACTGGCCTTTGATTTTTATAAAGACGAGATGGTGACCGAGGAAGAGGTGGACGAGGACTACCAGAAGGCCATCGACGCCATCGAGGAGCTGGAGCTGATGAACATGCTGCGCCAGAAAGAGGACCCTATGGACTGCGTACTCAAGATCAACTCGGGTGCTGGCGGTACGGAGGCTCAGGACTGGGCACAGATGCTGATGCGTATGTATATGCGCTGGGCTGAGGCTCACGGCTATAAGGTGACCATCAGTAGTTTGCTGGATGGCGATGAGGCTGGCATCAAGAGTGTGACCATGCAGATTGAAGGCGGCGAGTTTGCCTATGGCTTCCTGAAGAGCGAGAACGGTGTGCACCGTCTGGTGCGCGTGTCGCCCTATAATGCTCAGGGTAAGCGCATGACATCCTTTGCTTCTGTCTTTGTGTCGCCCCTGGTCGACGATACTATCGAGGTGTATGTGGATCCTGCTAAGTTGTCGTGGGATACCTTCCGTTCAAGCGGTGCCGGTGGTCAGAATGTGAACAAAGTGGAGTCGGGTGTACGCCTGCGCTACTGGTATACCGACCCTGACACGGGTGAGGAGGAGGAAATCCTGATTGAGAATACGGAGACGCGCGACCAGCCCAAGAACAAGGAGCGTGCCATGGCATTGCTGCGCTCGCAACTGTACGACCGCGCCATGAAGAAGCGTCTGGAGGCTCAGGCCAAGATTGAGGCTGGTAAGAAGAAGATTGAGTGGGGTTCGCAGATCCGTTCGTATGTGTTCGACGATAAGCGTGTGAAAGACCATCGCACCAACTTCGAGACACGCGACGTGGACAGCGTGATGAACGGTAAACTGGATGGCTTTATCAAGGCCTATCTGATGGAGTTCCCCGTTTCGGACGAAGACTGATAACTAACCATAAATATTTTTTCATTATGTCAAACAAGAAAGTAAATCAAAAGCGTGAGGCTTATGCTAAGAAGCAGGAGCAGGAGGGTCGTAAGATTGTTAACTGGATCTTTGGTGTCCTCGTCGTGTTGGCCATTGCTTTCTGTGCTTATAGCATCTTTAAATATGCTTAAGCTATGAGTGGCATGGAGATTGAACGCAAATTCTTGGTGCGCGGCAACGACTATAAGAGCCGCGCACACAAGAGTTTTCGCATTAAGCAGGGTTATATCTGTAGTGAGAAAGGTCGCACCGTACGTGTTCGTACGCGCGACGATCAGGCTTTTCTCACCATCAAAGGGCCTTCGTATGACGGCGGCTTAGGGCGCTATGAGTTTGAGAAGGAGATATCGATGGAAGAGGCTGAGGAACTCTTCAAGCTTTGTGCTGGTGGGTTTATCGACAAAACGCGGTTCTTGGTGGCCAGTGGAAAGCATACCTTCGAGGTGGATGAGTTCTATGGCGACAACGAGGGACTGGTGATGGCCGAGGTGGAACTATCGGATGCTGATGAGCCTTACGAGAAGTTGGACTTTATAGGCAAGGAGGTGACGGGTGATAAGCGGTATTACAACGCGCACCTCTTGAAGAATCCTTATAAGATGTGGAAGGACGAGGCCTAACCTCTCTTCCACTTTTTTCATCTTTTATCTTTTATCTTCCTTATAGTTAGTCCAACGCCTACGGCCAGCGTGCATCCCACGGCATCGGCTACGAAATCGAGAAACTCGCCTGAGCGGGTGGCTGTGCAGGTGCCTTGGACGATTTCGATGAGACCGCCCATCAGTACGGGTGCGAGCCACGCCCATAGAAAGAGCTTCTTTCTGTCGAGGGTGTGATGATGGCGCAGATACTCGAACCAGATGACGGAGCACGTGCCGCCATACATCACGAAGTGGGTCCATTTGTCGAGGAAGTTGATGCTGGGCAGTTCGAGTTCCTCGGGTGGCATGAACCAGATGGACAGGTACCAGACGAGGGCGATGCAGAGGATGGATAGGGGATATCTCTTGATGATTGACAGCATACGGAATTGTTTTTTATTTAGTGTTGGGCGCAAAATTACAAATATTTTCGTAATTTTGCAACGGAAATAACTAAAAAGCAAGTATTCATGAAAGAAGCTGAGGCAGGCGGTCGCCGCCGTATAGAGGAGTTGGACTATCTGAAATGTCTGTTGATTGTCCTGATGATTAGTTTTCATCTGGTCTATATCGGCGATTCGTATCCTTACGCCAAGCAGGTGGTCTATACCTTTCATATGCCTGTGTTCCTGGTGCTGTCTGGCTTCCTGATGAATGTCGAGAAGTCGGATACGCAATATCTGCGTACGCTGATGTTCTATTTCATCCCTTATCTGGTGATGGAGAGTGGCTATACGCTGATGGCCTCGCTGCTGCCCATCCGTGAGCATATCGACAACCTGACGATAGGCGTGTTCTTTGATAAGTTGCTGCTGCATCCCTTGGGGCCGTATTGGTATCTGCACACGCTGGTACTCTGTGGACTCACGTATTTCGCGGTCTTCCGCCTGTGGCCGTTTAACACCATCTCGCGACTTATCCTGCTGGGCATCCTCTATGCTGTGATGGCGCTGTGGGGTGGGGTGATGTCGATAACGATGGCTTTCTATTTCCTGGCAGGTGTGGTGATTCGCCATAGTGGACTGTCTGTGTTGCAGGTGTTCCGCCCGTCGTGGCTGGCACTGGCGGCGTTTGTCTTACTGGCCATGTATCCCTCTAACCTGCAGTCGTCGGCCCCTGGTGGCATCCTGATGGGGTATCTCTTTGTCAGCTTCGCCCTGGCTACTTATCCCGTGGTGAGCTTTGTCTGTCGCAGACCACTGCTGTTCATTGGTAGAAACACGCTGTCGCTACTACTCTTCTCGCCCATCTTCACCATCCTGTGTAAGCCGTTGGTGCAGGTGTTGTCGTTCGATGCAACGGGTATGGCGTTCCTCGCGGTATCGCTGGTTATATGTATCACGGGTAGTCTGCTGATTACCTTCGTTATGGATTGGTTTGGCATCTCTGCGATGTTCTTTGGTCGCCGCAGGGCACTTGTTTCAAGTTAATATATTGCGCCAAAAACAAATAATCCGTTATTTTTCGTGCTCTTTTCGTAATTATTTGCTAATTTTGCACGCGAAAAAATAACAAAGTTGAAATGAATCAGACAGAGAGAGCAAACTTTGGAACAAAACTGGGCATTATCTTGGCTACGGCTGGTTCGGCCGTAGGATTGGGTAATGTGTGGCGTTTCCCCTATATGACGGGTCAGAATGGTGGCGCCGCCTTTATTCTTATCTATATCGCATGTGTGCTGATACTGGGTATTCCCTGCATGCTCAATGAGTTTATCATCGGACGCAGGGCACAGGCCAATACGGCACGTTCCTATGCCAGTCTGGCCAATGGTACGCCCTGGCGCCTCATTGGTCTCTTCGGTGTGTTTACGGGTTTCATGATTACGGGCTATTATGTTGTGGTGTCGGGCTGGTGCCTGCAGTATATCTATGCCTCGGCAGCTGGCCACCTGACGGGTGATGCCGACTATGTGAAGACGTACTTTGAGAACTTCTCGTCGCACCCCTGGAAGCCCATTCTGTGGATGCTGGTATTCATGCTGATGTGCCATTTTATCATCACTCGCGGTGTGGAGAAGGGTATCGAGAAGGGGTCGAAGATGATGATGCCATTGCTCTTTATTCTATTGATTATCATCGCGGTGGCCTCGTGCATGTTGCCTGGTGCCGGCAGGGGCATCACGTTCTTGTTTAATCCTGATTTCTCGAAGGTGAATAGTGATGTGTTTCTGGGCGCACTGGGACAGGCGTTCTATTCGCTCAGCGTGGGCATGGGCTGTCTGTGTACCTATGCCAGTTACTTTAAGAAAGACACGCATCTGACGAAGTCGGCCGTCCAGATTGTCAGCATTGACTCGCTGATAGCCATCCTGGCTGGCCTGATGATATTCCCTGCATTCTTTGCCATCTATCCCAACGCTTCTGAGTTGATGAGCGACCCCAGTCAGGCAAGTCAGTACTGCGGTCCTGGACTGGTGTTCATCACATTGCCTAGCGTCTTTCAGCAGGCCTTCGGTGGTGCGCCCTTCCTGGGTGAGATCGTTGCCTTGCTGTTCTATGCACTGTTGTCATTGGCGGCATTGACATCGCTCATGTCACTGCACGAGGTGAGCACGGCCTTTTTCCATGAGGAACTGAAGGTGTCGCGTCGTTGGGGTGCCACCATCGTCACCCTGTTGTGTGCGACTATTGGCGTGTTTTGCTCGCTGTCGTTTGGTGACGGACGTGAGTGGCTGATGATTGGCGGAACGTCGTTGTTTAACTGGTTCGACTTCCTGACAGGACAGATCTTCCTGCCTACGGGCGGCCTGCTCACCTGTCTGTTCTTGGGATGGTATGTACCTAAGCATATTGTGAGGGATGAGTTTACGAATGGTGGCACGTTGCGCGGACGCTTCTTCAGCATCTATCTGTTTGCCGTGCGCTTCATCTGTCCTATCTGCATCCTGCTCATCTTCCTTCATCAGTTTGGTGTGATATGATCTTTCTCGAGAAGCTGTACTATCTGAATCGTCATGACCGTCGTGGACTCCTGATGCTGCTAACGGTGGCAGCAGCGGCCTTTGGCCTGATGTTTTGGGTTGGTCCGACAGAGCCGACGGCTCCTGATGCGGCTGTACAGCCTGAAAAAGCGGGGGCTTTCACTAATTCCGCTACGGAGGATGAATCTCACCAATACTATGCACAGGGTGAACGCCAGGCTGAGCGTTTTGCCTTCGATCCAAACAGTGCCGATAGCACACAGTTATTGCGCTTAGGTCTGCCGTCGTGGATGGTGCGCAACATCTATAAGTATCGCGCTGCGGGAGGTGTCTATCGCACCAAGGAGGATTTTGCCCAGACGTATGGACTCACCGCTAAGCAATACAAGGAGTTGGCACCCTATATTCATATCTCTGACGACTATCAGCTGGCGTCAACTCAGGTGCACAGAACGCAGCCGGCGTTTGAACGCGACACCACGTATCACCGTCAGGAGAAGTTGACCCAGGGCGAGACCATCGACCTGAATGCTGGCGATACGGCCATCTATAAGAAGGTGCCTGGCATCGGCAGTTATTATGCACGGAAGATAAACGACTATAAGAATAGGTTAGGTGGTTTTGTGAGTATCGACCAACTGGACGAGATCGCCAATCTGCCGCAGGATGTGAAGACCTATTTCTCCATAGGAACAAGTGAGCCGTTGAGGCTCAAAATCAATAAGTTGACGGCCGACGAGCTACGCCGGCATCCTTATATTAATTATGCGCAGGCGCGTGCCATCACCGACTATCGTCGACTGCATGGCAAGATTCACTCACTGCATGACCTGGGATTGCTGGATGCATTCTCGCCTGCTGCTATTCGCCGTTTGGAACCTTATATCAATTACGATTAAAATATGAACAACTCACTGAAAGGGTACACACTGGGAGCATTGGCTGCTGCCAGCTACGGTACCAACCCTCTTTTCGCATTGCCGCTACTGTCGGCAGGTATTGATGCCTATAGCGTTTTGTTTCTGCGCTATCTGTTTGCCATCCCAATGCTGGCCGTGATGATGATGGTGCGTGGACGTGGCTTTGGCTTGCGTCGTAATCAGATTATACCCTTGATCATCATGGGACTGCTGATGGCAATGTCGTCGCTGACGCTGTATGTGTCGTATGCCTATATCGGTGCGGCCATCGCCTCCACACTGCTGTTTATCTATCCCATCCTGGTGACGCTTATCATGGCCGTTGGCTTTCACGAGCGCACATCCTGGCTCACCATTGTCTGTATCATCCTGGCCACCACGGGTATTGGTCTGCTCTATCGTGGCGACGGCGGCGAGGTGCTGTCGGCCATGGGACTGCTGCTGGTGTTCCTTTCGGCCCTGTCGTATGCTATCTATTTGGTGGCCGTCAACGGCAAGACGATGCGCGAGATTCCTACGCTGAAGCTCACGTTTTATGTCATCGTGTTCGGCCTGTTCCTGTTTGCGTTCAACTTCGATCCCGACTGTATCCATACGCTGAACAGCAATTGGATACTCTGGCCTTCGGCCTTTGGCATGGCTTTGTTTCCCACAGCCTTCTCGCTGATATGCACCAGTGCTGCCATCCAGAAGATTGGCAGTACGCCTGTGGCGATTCTTGGTGCCGTGGAACCAGTGACGGCTGTGGCTATTGCTGTTTTGCTGTTTAACGAGACCATGACTGTTCGACTGGCCATTGGTATGGCGCTAGTCATCTTTGCCGTCACGCTGATTATCTCTGGCGGCAAGCTCTCGCAGCCTCTTTTGCGTGTCAGGAAGATGTTTCCACGCATCCGCAAGGGTAGGGGATAAGAAAAAAAAGATGGGGCACAGCGATGTGCTCCATCTTTTTTTATGAAAAAGTGAAAAAAGTGAGAAATTGTTGTAATAAACTGACTGGTGTTGTCGTCTAACGAGTAGAAATCAATAATTAAAACAGCGAACGACAATGAAAAAGTTAGTATTTGCAATCATGATGTGTGTATCGGCTATGAGTGCCAACGCACAGGTTCTTACCTCAGAGACTGTTAACAAGGTTTATGAGGATGTGTCGAACAACTCAAAGGGCGAGTATTACTACAACGCTGAGCGAAAGGGAAACAACATCTCCACGATGTATGTCTATATGAATACAGGTAGTAGAAAAGGTGATGTGGTGCTGAAGCCCCATCGTAAGTATGAGTACGACTATGCTGCCGACGGCACTCTGAAGAGTCGCGTGACCTATCGTTGGAACGCTGGCGAGCGCAATTGGGAGTGTGCCTCACGCCACGACTATACTCTGGCCAGCAACTCTTACTTCGCCGAGTACAGTCGCTATAATCATCAGAAGCAGTGCTTCGACCAGCCTGTTGACAAGATGGTGTACAGTCTGCATGACAAGGATAGTGTTAACCACGTTATCTGCTACCATCGTGATCGTCCCTCAGATCTCTATCGCATGATCAGTGATACGGCTGTCAACGAGTCGCTTTACCTCTTTGCTAAAAAATAAATCTTATTAATATAACAAATCTCTCTCGACAGGCGGGTATCTGTGACAGACACCTGCCTGTCATTTTCTTTTTAAATTTCTTGCATGTTTCATGTATTCTTTCTATCTTTGCATCGCAATTAATAACCAAAAATGTTTAACTAACCATAAAACAATGATGACAATCGTAAACAAACTGAAGGTGTTGGCCTTGCTTTTGATGCTTGGTCAAGGCTGTGTGTGCATGGCACAGAATCAAATGACTGCAACTGCTGCAGATGGACAATCTAATGGAATGCTCGATGTTCAGGAAGTGAAGGCGGCGCGCGCCAGCAACCAATGGTTCAAGGTGGAGACCTCCATTCATTGTCACAGCAAGTATGCGGCATTAAACAGGGCCATCACGCGTATCCTGTTTGGTAAGGAGAAAGCGTCCGACTCGCTGGAGGAGGGATTGAAACAGCATATGGCGGAATATGAGTCTGTCGTTGATCCCAGTACGGTGAAGGAAACCATCGGTCAGCGCGAGAAGATGGTGGTGCAGTTCAAGGGTGGCGTGGAACAGCGTTATCTGAATTACTTCGTGGGATACATGCAACTGGCTCTTCATGGCAACGAGTCGTCGCAGAAGAACCGTGAGCGCAACTTCGTGTTCGATGTGGTCCACAATAAGGTGCTCTCGCTGGGCGATGTGCTGAAGCCCGAGTTGGTGGAGCGCATCAAAGGTGATGCAGGAAAAACCACCATTCATATGTCGATGGATGAGAAGAACTTCAAGGTGTCGTACAAGAAGAACGGCCGCATGGTGGAACAAAACTATGTGTATCACAATGATAAAAACAAGTTTACCGACGCTATCAAGGAACTGGTCGACTGGCAGGCTGTGGAGAAACGCGAACAGGATATCCTGGCCCAGAATGCTAAGTTGCAGAAGGAGATAGAAGAGGCTTATGGTGGCGTGATAAAATGGACGGAGAAGGACAAACTGGAGCGTGTGCCCTCCTTCCCTGGTGGCGACCAGGCCATGATGATGTGGGTGTTCAGGAACCTGAAATATCCTGCCGAGGCTAAGGCAAAGGGCATCCGTGGCAATGTGATCTGTGCGTTTATCGTAGAGCCCGACGGTCAGTTATCGACGGTGAAGGTGATCAAGGGCCTCGATCCCGATCTTGATGCTGAGGCCATCCGCCTTGTCAACGCCATGCCAAAGTGGACGCCAGGAAAACAGAATGGTGAGCCCGTCAGAGTGAGATACGACCTCACCGTGAACTTCTTTATGCGATAGCTGAAGACGTACATCTTAAAGGTTGTGAATTATTTTGAGAGTTCGGAAAAATGTTTTATCTTTGCAGACAAAAGCATGAACCGATGAAACAGCGATTACCTATTGTAGTGCTCTTTGCACTGATTGTGGCTTCAAGCCTGTTTAGTCTGAACAGTTATAGGACAACAGAGGTGATGGTGACTGAGGAGATGAACCAGGCACTGGCTAAGGCTCTGGAAGAACAGCAGTCAGAAGTGATTAGCGCCGACACCATCAGGGTGTTTAACAACTACCTTCAGACAGAGGATCTGAAGGGAAAGGCCGTGTTGGCGTTGGACACAGAAAAGGGGTTCCAGCCGCGTCCGCAGGTGTCTACTGCCACCATTCTTGCATTATCAGACCAAAGACCGTCGATGGTGCTGTGGTCGATGGTGGTGCTTTGGGGTATGTATTGTCTCTATCAGCATCGTAGACGCATGGCCATGGGCATGTTTGGCGGACTGGCTCTGCAGGAAGGTAACTTTGTTGATGCGAAGGGATGTGTGGTGAGGTTGACGCCCATGCAGCAGCAACTAATGGAGATGCTGTGGCAGTCGCCCTCCCACAAACTATCGAAAACGGAGATATGTGATGCGCTTTGGCCCAAGAAAGAGGATGCCAGCGAGACGCTCTATACGCTTGTCCGCAGATTGAAACCAATCATCGAGGAGCATTCCAACCTGAAAATTGAGGTAGATAGAGGTCGTGCGTATGGCTTGACTATCAGATAGATAGATTCCTGACAGGTAATTGTCAGACAAATGTCAGGAAGTATTTTTGGCTTCCCTTTATCCTTTTCATACTTTTGCAGCGATAAAACTGCAAACGTATGATACAAGAAAAAACTTTTTCGAGATTAAACACCATGACGGCGTGGCTGTGTTTTTCCACTGCCGCCGTGGTGTATTGTATGACGGTGGAGCCTACGGCCAGCTTGTGGGACTGCCCAGAGTTCATTGCGTGTGGCTATAAACTGGAGATTGGTCATCCGCCTGGCGCCCCTTTCTTTATGCTCGTGGCCAACTTCTTCTCACAGTTTGCCAGTGAGCCGTCGCATGTGGCATTGATGGTGAATATCCTGTCGGCACTCCTGAGTGCGGGCTGTATCTTCTTCTTGTTCCTGACCATCACACACCTCGTTCGCAAACTGATAAAGCCTGAGGGCGTGGCGCAAGTCATCATCATCGAGGCCTGTGGCGTGGTGGGTGCACTGGTCTATACCTTTAGCGACACGTTCTGGTTCTCGGCAGTCGAGGCCGAGGTCTATGCCTTCTCCAGCTTCCTTACGGCCCTGATGTTTTGGCTGATTCTGAAGTGGGAAGATGAGGCCGACAGTCCTCGCAGTAGTCGATGGATTGTCTTGATAGCCTATATCACGGGTTTGTCCATTGGCGTTCATCTGCTGTGCCTTCTCTGTTTGCCAGCCATGTTCTTTGTGATCCTTTTTCGTAAGGCAAAGCGCACCTCCTGGAAGCGTAGACTTCGACTGTCGCTGGTCTGTCTGTTTGTAATGCTGATTGGCTTCAGCAGCTATGGTGTCATTCTGATAAGGGCCAACGCCAACCCGCCAATGTGCGAGAATGCACCCAGTAGTGTGGAGCGACTCACTAAGTACCTGAGTCGTGAGCAGTATGGCAAGACGCCTCTCTTCCCCAGAATCTACTCCCAGCGCCATGCCAAGGCCTATTCCGATTGGCTTGGCAGCATCAAAACCAAGGATGGCGTGCCCACCAAAGATGAGAACCTGCGCTATTTCATTAGTTATCAGGTGAACTTCATGTATTGGCGCTACTTCTTGTGGAACTTTGTGGGTCGACAGAACAATATCCAGGGCAATGGCGAGGTGGAGCACGGCAACTGGATAACAGGCTTCCGATGGATAGATGACTGGTTGCTGGGGTGCGACACGTCGAAGTTGCCCTCCGACCTCAGGCATAACAAGGGGCGCAACGTGTTCTATGGTCTCCCCTTGTTACTCGGTTTGATGGGCATCCTTTGGCAATGGCGCAGAGGGCGCGAGGGGCGACAGCAATTCCTGATTGTCTCGCTGCTGTTCGTGATGACGGGTCTTGCCATTGTTGTCTATCTGAACCAAACACCACTCCAGCCACGTGAACGCGACTATGCCTATGTGGGGTCGTTCTATGCCTTTGCCATTTGGATAGGCATGGGTGTGGCTTCCCTCTATCATTTCTTTGAAAAGCGGGCAGGCAAGCACTTGGTGCCGTTGGCTGGCATCGTGGCATTGGCGGGGATGACTGTCCCCATCCAGATGGTCTCGCAGACTTGGGACGATCACGATCGCTCTGGCCGCTATACCTGTCGCGACTTTGGTGCCAACTATCTGGAGAGTATGCAGCGCGAAGGCTATCCCGTGATCTTCACCAATGGCGACAACGACACGTTCCCACTGTGGTATAACCACGAGGTGGAAGGGGTGCGAACAGATACGCGCGACTGTAACCTGGAGTATCTGAATACCGACTGGTATATCGACCAGATGAAACGCCCGGCCTACGACTCGCCAGCCTTGCCTATCGCCTTGCGTCATGAAGACTATCAGGAAGGACGACTGGACTGTGTGCCCATTGATGTTGATAGTGTCACCATTGGTCAGACGGTCATCTCGCTCAAGGACGTGCACTACCTGTTTAAGAACGAACTGATGGTGCTCCACATGTTGCAGCAGTCCCAATGGCAGCGTCCCTTCTATCTCTCCATCAGTACGGGCAACAGCACGCTGTCGTTCCTTCGCAATCATCTGGTGCTCGAGGGACTGGCCTATCGCATCAGTCCTACGGCCACAGAACAGCGGGTGGACGTGGAACGACTCTACGACAACATTATGCATCGTTTCCGCTATGGCGGTCTCAATACGAAAGGCATCTATGTGGACGAGGATGTGAAGCGCATGGCCGACAGTCACCAGTTGATCATGGGCATATTGATTGACTCCTTGCTCCGGCAGGGTGATGTGAAGCGGGCCCTGACCGTCTGTGAAAAATGGCAGCATGAGATGCCGCACGAGAATGTGCCCTATACAGATGCAGCTCTTTCCATGGCGCGCTGCTATTATATGGCAGGACAATATCAGCAGGGCGATGCCATCGCAAACGATCTGCTCCGTCGTTCTGACGAGTGGCTTTCGTGGATACAGACCATCCGTCCCAAGCGTCGCAATGGCTCACGCTACTCGCAGTATGTGTGGCTGCAGACGATGGAGCGTGCCCTCACCGTGGCTGCGCAATACAACAGAACAGAACTCTTTTATCAATACAGTAAATCCTATGAACAGTATGTCAAACAATACCCCAAAGACTAAGTGGCTTTCCTTTCTGACCACCAGTCGTTTCATCATCCTCTTGTCGCTCCTCCTCATTGCTATTGGCTATCTGCTGATGTATGGACCAGACAGTACTGAGCAGGCTTTCAATCCCGATATCTTTTCGCCTCAGCGTATTGTGGTGGCTCCCATGCTGTGTTTGGCGGGCTATCTGTTGATGGTGGTGGGAATACTTCGATGGAAATAAAAAAAGGTGGTTGAACATCGTGTTCGACCACCTTTTGTTTTTTATAAGTCGGGATGAGGCGACTCGAACGCCCGACCCCTACGTCCCGAACGTAGTGCGCTACCAACTGCGCTACATCCCGATTGATTTCAGAATGCACGAAATCGGCTGCAAAGGTAGTGCTTTTTTGCGAGTTAAGCAAATTTTTATTGAAAAAGTTATGTTATCTCGATTTTTTGTTGTACCTTTGCAGCCGTAATTAAAAAAGGTGCCTTAGCTCAGTTGGTAGAGCATCGGACTGAAAATCCGTGTGTCCCCGGTTCGATTCCTGGAGGCACCACCACAAAAGCGCTTATCAACCGAAAGGTGGATGAGCGTTTTTTGTATTCATATGTCACCTATTAACCAAGACATGAAACATCTGAAACTCCTTATCTTGATAGCATGGTTGACTGTCGCCTATACGACAAAGGCACAGATTGTGGTCGAGGCTGGCAATGCCGAGAGTCTGTTGAATGCCATCGAACGGGCTAACCTTCAGAATGCCGATACGCTGTCAGAACGACTCTTTATCCTGATTCCTGATGGCGTCTACGACCTGGGCGAACGAGTGCTGACATCCATCAGTGGTCATAACATCGCCTTGGTGGGTCAGAGCATGGAGGGCACCATCATTGTGAATGCACCAAAGGTCGAGAACGAGGGCATCAGTACGACGGCCACCTTACTGAATCGCGGCCATCACACCTATGTGCAGGATCTCACCCTGAAGAATGCGCTCGACTACTATCACTCGGGTGCGGCAGGCAGGGCTGTCTGCTGGCAAGACAAGGGCGACAGCACCATCTTCAAGCATGTGAGAATGCTGTCGTATCAGGATACTTACTATAGTAACAACGAGCATGGCCACTCGTACTTCGAGGACTCCGAGATTCATGGCACGGTCGACTTCATCTGTGGTGCCGGCGATGTGTTCTTTTATCATTGTCTGCTGGTGATGGAGAAACGCAGGCAGAACGGTGGCGGACGTGACATCATCGCTGCTCCTCGCACGTCGAAGACTGACTGGGGGTATGTGTTCAGTCATTGCACCATCCGTAGCAACAACACGGACTTTGTCTATGCCCGTGGCTGGAGGGAGCAGCCCCACTGCACGTGGCTCTACACCACGATAGAACAGCCAGAGCACCTACAGTCATCGCGCTTTGAGCCTCGCGGCATGCGCACCATTCAGAGTCGCTTCCAAGAGTATGGCACGATGGATGCCCATGGGCGCAACATCACGCCGAAGTCGAACGTGGCGACCTTTACGCTGAACGGCGAGAAGAACACCACAGAGACGATTATCACTAAGAAAGAGGCCGAGCGTTATGCCCTGAAGAACGTCTACTCCCAGTGGCGACCAGACAAAAAGACGCGCACCCTGCAGAAACAGAGCGCGCGTATGATGAAGCGTTACCTGAAATTATAGCAGCTCAGGCAACTGATAGAGCTTCGTTCCGTTGGAACCCTTGATGAGAATCAGGTGACCAGCGGGACGATTTTTTTGTATCTCGGCCTTTACCTCTTCCACGTCCTTGAACTTGCGGAACTGCGTGTTGGTTTTGCCAAACTCTTCGCCCACCAGCCATACGTTCGTTAGACTCGATGCTGCCAGCAGGTCAACCGTCTTCTGATGTTCCTCCAGACTCACCTCGCCCAACTCGCGCATGTCGCCCAGGATGGCCATCTTCGTCTCACCCTCGTGAGGCACCACCATCTGGAAGTTCTCCAGGGCGGCAGCCATGCTCGAAGGGTTGGCATTATAGGCATCCACGATGAGTCGGTTGTAAGGCGTCTCAGTGAGTTGCGAGCGGTTGTTCGTAGGCACATAAGTCTCCAGAGCATGACAGATCTGCTTGCGGTCCACGCTGAAGTTGATGCCCACAGCGATGGCAGCCAGCAGGTTGTCTATGTTGTAGGCGCCAATAAGGTTGGTCTGCACCTTATGCCACTTCTGCGAGGCACCCGTCTCTTCCAGTTCCATCAAAGGCCTGCGCCAGCGGAACTTCAGCAGAGGGTCGCAGCTCAGCACCTCGCCCGATATGCAGGCATACTGCTTCTCAGGGTCGGTAGAGTAGGGTGTGCACCACATCTCGTCGGTCAGCATGTCGCACAGGTAGTCGTTGTCGGCATTGACAAACACCAGTCCGTCCTCCTTGGTGCGCAGGTAGTCGTAGAGTTCGCCCTTGGTCTTGATGACACCCTCGAACGAACCAAAGCCCTGCAGATGGGCACGTCCCACGTTGGTGATGAGGCCGCAGGTGGGCTCTGCCGTTTCAACCAGCGTCTTGATGTCGCCAGGATGACTGGCACCCATCTCAATGATGGCAATCTCGTGCTCCTTGTTCAGGCGCAACAGCGTCTTGGGCACACCCACGTCGTTATTGAAGTTGCCCTCAGTGGCCAGCACGTTGTATTTCTCAGAGAGCACGGCCTTGATGAGTTCCTTGGTGGTAGTCTTACCATTGGTACCAGTGATGCCGATGACAGGGATATTGAACTGGCGGCGATGCTCGCGGGCGATGTCCTTGAAGGTCTGCAGACAGTTGTCAACAAGGATGTAACGATGGTCTTTCACTACATCGGGGTTGTCAACGATGGCATAGGCGCAACCCTTCTCGAGGGCGCCCTCTGCATATTGGTTGCCATCAAACTTCTCGCCTTTCAGGGCCAGAAAGATGCTGCCCTCAGGGCAGTCGCGGCTATCCGTGGTGATGCATGGATGCTGCTGATAGAGATGATATAATTCCTTGATATCCATTTGTGGGTTTATACTAATTCAGTTTCTTGACGGGGAAGGTGAAGTACGTGTCAGGGAACGGTTCGTCCTTCAGGGTGAAGTGCCACCACTCAGTGGGGAATGGCTTGAAACCATGGCGCATCATCGCTGCACGCAGAATCATGCGATTGTGGAACTGCTCTGGGGTGATGCTTCTGCCAGCAGGACTCTTACTATTTTCGCCAGTATATTCGCCTGTCTCAGGATTGCCGCAGAAGTCGGGATGACTCTCTGGGCCAAACCAGTCGAAGGTGCCGCCCATGTCGACTTCCTTCTCTGTGGTCATATCGAAGAGGGTCAGGTCGAGTGTGGAGCCGCGTGTGTGGCCGCTTCTCTCGCAGATATACTCCTGTGGAAAGAGTACCTCCTTGGTGAGGTCAGGATAGAAGTAGGGCTTCATCAGCGTGTCGGCGATGTCGGCACCCCAACGCATAAAATGGTCGACACCCATCTGCGGACGATAGGCATCGTAGATCTTCAGGCGATAGCCTAGCGCCTTGACATCATTGCTCACAGCCAACAGACTGTCGGCAGCAACCTTGGTCAGCAGGGCTGTAGGCTCCAGATAACCATCAATACGCGTGCCCACAAAGTTGTAAGTGCCAAAGTAGCGAATTTCCAAGATGGCGTCAGGCACGACGTCTGTGAGGGTCACGAACTGACTGCTGTCTTCTGTGGGGTCAACAGCAGAAGCGTTGTCCTCCGAAGAACAGGCCATTGTAGCCATGATGCCACAAATCAAGATGATGGCGCTGGCAAGTGTGAATGTTGTTTTTTTCATGTGACAATGATTTGATGGGTTATACTGATTGCAAAGTTACAACTTATTTTTCTATTCCGTCACGTTTCCACAAAAAATATTGAAAACATTTGGCTATATTTATCAAATAACGTACCTTTGCAGAACGATGAATTATACACTGAATATGAAAGGCCAACTGATGGATTTGTCAGAGCCGAAGGTGATGGGAATCCTGAATGTGACGCCCGACTCTTTTTTTGCAGGCAGTCGCAAGCAGACTGAGTATGATATTGCCCAGAGGGCTAACGAAATAATAGAACAGGGTGGTGCCATGATCGATGTGGGCGCCTATTCCACTCGCCCTGGTGCCGCCAAAGTGAGTGCCGAGGAGGAGATGCGCCGCTTGCGTATGGCTTTGGCTGTGGTGAGGCACGAACAACCCAACGTGCCCCTGTCGGTCGACACGTTCCGTGCCGATGTGGCGCGTATGGTGGTCGAGGAGTTTGGTGCCGACATCATCAACGACGTGGGTGAGGGTGCCGATCCTGATATGTTTCGCATGGTGGCACGCCTGCAGGTGCCGTATATCCTGATGTCTGTCCAAAAGGATTTGCACGACACGCTGATGGTCTTTGCCCAGAAGGTGCAGCAGTTGCGCGACTTGGGACAGAAAGACATCATCCTGGACCCAGGCTTTGGCTTTGGCAAGACACTCGACGATAATTATCGCCTGATGAACGAGATGGAGAAACTGCAGGTGCTGCAACTGCCTTTGCTGGTGGGCATCTCGCGCAAGTCGATGATCTACAAACTGCTAGGCATCACTCAAGACGAGGCCCTTAATGGCACCACGTTCCTCAATACCATTGCGCTGATGAAGGGCGCCGACATCCTGCGTGTGCATGATGTGAAGGAGGCCGTAGAAATAGTGAAGATGTATGATAGACTTCGGAGTTAAGGATATTATTGACATTCTGTTGGTAGCCGTACTGTTGTACAACACCTACAGGCTGATGCGCGAATCGCGTTCGCTGAACGTGTTCGTGGGCATCATGATTTTTATCTTGGTGTGGGTGTTCGTGTCGCAGGTGCTCGAGATGAAGCTCCTTGGCGCCATCCTCGACAAACTCGTGTCGGTGGGTGTCATCGTCATCGTGGTCATCTTTCAGGAGGACATCCGCAAGGTGCTCTATAACCTAGGTGCCCATCGTCGCATCCGTACGCTGGTGCGCCTCTTCTCGCCCAAACGTGTAGAGGAGAAGGATGCTGCGAAGGTGAAGAAGAATATCATGCCTATTGTGATGGCTGCCATGTCGATGGCAAAAGGCAAGGTGGGTGCGCTCATCGTCATCGAGTGTAACATGCCCCTGAACGATATCGTGGCTACTGGCGAGGTGATTGATGCGGCTGTGAACCAGCGACTTATCGAGAATATTTTCTTTAAGAACTCGCCCCTGCACGATGGCGCGATGGTTATCAGTAATCATCGCATCAAAGCGGCTGGCTGTATCCTGCCAGTGAGTCACGACCTGGATATACCAAAGTACCTGGGACTGCGTCATCGCGCGGCCTTGGGCATGTCTCAGGAGAGTGACGCCCTCTGCGTCATCGTCTCAGAAGAGACGGGTGGCATCAGCATTGCCCGCAATGGTCATCTGAAGCTGCGCTTGTCGGCCGAGGAGTTGGAATCCACGCTGACAGACCTGATGAAGGCATAGAACTGTGTGAAAGACTAAATAAACAAAAATAATCCGGATATCTGGCAGATGTTCGGATTATTTTTTGTAATTTTGCATGCATCATATGAAAAATTTCTAAATCGATATAAAAACATGGGATTAATTGAACAAATCATTGCGCGTGCTAAGAGTAACAAGCAGCGCATTGTGCTCCCTGAAGCTGAAGAGGAGCGCACTCTGATGGCTGCCGACCGTGTGTTGGCAGATGACATGGCAGACCTTATTCTGATTGGTAACCCTGAGAAGGTTCACGCTCTGGCAAAGGAGAAGGGCCTCACTCATATTGATAAGGCCACCCTCATCGACCCGCTGAACTACGAGAAGAGCGAGGAACTGGCTCAGCTCCTGCAGAAGTTGCGTGAGAAGAAGGGTATGACCATCGAGAAGGCTCGCGAGCTGGTGAAGGATCCCCTCTATCTGGGTTGTATGATCATCAAAACCGAGGGTGCCGACGGCCAGATTTCTGGTGCACTCTCAACAACAGGTGAGACCCTGCGTCCTGCCCTCCAGATTATCAAGTGTGCCCCTGGCATCACCTGCGTGAGCGGTGCTATGCTGATGATTACCGACAAGCCTGAGTATGGCGAGAACGGTGTGCTCGTGATGGGCGACGTTGCCGTTACGCCTATGCCCGATGCCAACCAGCTGAGTCAGATTGCTGTTTGCACAGCTCAGACTGCCAAGAGCGTGGCTGGCTTTGCTGATCCTCGCGTGGCTATGCTGAGCTTCTCTACCAAGGGTTCTGCTTCTCATGAGGTGGTTGACAAGGTGGTTGAGGCTACGAAGCTGGCCAAGGAACTCGATCCCAACCTGAAGATTGACGGTGAGCTGCAGGCTGATGCTGCACTCGTTCCCTCTGTAGGTTCTAAGAAGGCTCCTGGTTCAGAAATTGCTGGTAAGGCCAACGTGCTGGTGATGCCTTGTCTTGAGGTAGGTAACATCGCCTATAAGCTGGTGCAGCGTCTGGCTGGTGCTACTGCTATCGGCCCCATCCTGCAGGGTATCGCTCGTCCTGTCAACGACCTGTCTCGTGGCTGCTCAGTAGAGGATATCTATTATCTGGTAGCTATCACCGCTTGTCAGGCTATGGACGCTAAGAAGTAAAACAAAAAAAGGTCAAAAAGTAAAAAGGTAGAAAACAATGAAAATCCTTGTATTGAATTGCGGTTCTTCGTCTATCAAGTACGCTCTGTACAACATGGACGACAAGAGTGTGATGACCAGCGGTGGCGCTGAGCGCGTTGGCTTGGACAATGCTTTCGTAAAGGTGAAGCTCGCTAATGGCGAGAAGAAGCAGATTATGCACGACATCCCTGAGCATACTGAGGGTGTGAAGTTCATCTTCTCTCTGCTCACCGATCCTGAGATTGGTGTGATTAAAGACCTGAAGGAGATCGATGCCGTGGGTCACCGTATGGTGCATGGCGGCGAGAAGTTCAACAAGTCAGTGGTGCTGACCGACGAGGTGCTGAAGGCCTTTGAGGAGTGCTCTGACCTGGCTCCCCTGCACAACCCTGCCAACCTGAAGGGCGTGAACGCCGTGAAGGAGCTGATGCCTGGCCTGCCTCAGGTGGGTGTGTTCGACACTGCCTTCCATCAGACCATGCCTGCCAAGGCTTATATGTATGCCATTCCTTACGAGCTCTACGAGAAGTATGGCGTGCGTCGCTATGGCTTCCACGGCACCTCTCACCGCTATGTGTCAGCTCGCGCCTGCGAGTTCCTGGGTATCAAGGCCGAAGGTACCAAGATGATTACCTGTCATATTGGTAACGGTGGCTCTGTGGCTGCTGTGCTCGATGGCAAGTGTGTCGACACCTCAATGGGTCTCACACCTCTGGAGGGTCTCGTCATGGGTACTCGCTCTGGCGATATCGACGGTGGCGCTGTCACCTTCCTCGAGAAGAAGCTGGGTCTCGATGCCGATGGCATGAGCAACCTGCTCAACAAGAAGAGTGGTGTGGCTGGTATCATTGGTGGCTCAAGCGATATGCGCGACGTGGAGAACGCTGCCAAGGCTGGCGAGCCTCGTGCTATCCTGGCTCAGCAGATGTACTTCTATCGCATTAAGAAGTATATCGGTGCCTATGCAGCCGCTATGGGTGGTGTCGATGTGATTGTCTTCACCGCTGGTGTGGGCGAGAACCAAATCTCTATGCGTTCTGAGGTCTGCAAGGGTCTGGAGTTCCTGGGCGTGAAGTTCGACGAGCAGAAGAACCAGGTGCGTGGCGAGGAAGCTGTTATCTCGGCCGACGACTCAAAGGTGAAGGTTGTTGTCATCCCCACCGACGAGGAGCTGATGATTGCTACCGATACGATGAACCTGCTCTAAGCAGCATCGTCTCAAACAAAATAAGAAAGGTGCCGGGCATTCGTTTGCTCGGCACCTTTTCCGTTTTTTAAGTGTGTCTTTCTTAGTGATTTAATGTCATAATCTTCGTGGGGCATGCCAGCACGCACTTGCCGCATTTAATGCAGTCGGGGTGCAGATAGCCCTCTTCCTGGCCGCGACTGTCGTAGGGGGTCAGTTGCATGGGGCACACACGTGCGCAACTCTTACACTTCATCTGGCAGGCGCTCGTCACGTGGATGTTTGTGAAGGCCTTGGGCAGTGGCGCATGCTTGGGTGCCACCCATCGTGAGATGGTGCCCATGGGGCAGAACGAACACCAGGTGCGTGGAGCATAGATAAAGCTCAGGATGACGCCCACCATGGTGGTTGCTACGATGATGGTCCAGAACACGCGACCAATGTCGCCCCACATGGTGAGGCCGCCTTCGCTCCAGCGCACCATACTCAGTTGGATGCCAAACATGGTGAAGATGAAGATCACCATGAACAGGCGGAAGCCGAAGGTGCGCACGAACTTGGGTATCTCGCGATGGGGCGAGTACTTCGACAGCAAGCGGTCGTACATATTGCCGCGTGGACAGATGTGGCCGCACCAGTAACGGCCTTTCCAGATGCTGGTCAGCACTGGACCAATCATGCAGATCAGTGCCAGCAGTCCTATCACTGGGAAGAACCATGCCAGGATGATGTAGGCAATGATAATCCAGTAGAGTGGCAGCCCTGGGGTGGCAAAATGCCTATGGAATCGTTTTTGTGTCATTTGCAATGTTTACTGGTATTTCGTGAATTGATATTTCTTTCTCAGCTCTGCTTTCTTTTCTTCATCCAGACTTGTGAAGTATGCCTTCCAACCTGGACAGAAATTGATGTGCCAGCGCCAGAACTTACCCAACATGGAATTGGGCTTTTGATCGTAATGAGCTCTGAATTTGCAATTCTCGCATTGATGTGCCATAATATTATTTTTCTCTGTTTTTAAGTGTTTCTATAATCGTGTCGAGTTCGCTGGCAAACTTGGCGTAGTCTTCCAGTTGGAAGGGACATGCACGCAACTCACGACCCATGCCGGCAGGAATCACCTTATAGGCCTCTTCCTCCATCGCCTTGCCTTTTTCCGTCAGCGATACTATCTGCTGACGCTTGTCCTGCTCGCCACGCTGACGGGTGACAACGCCCAGTTTCTCCATACGCTGGAGTAGGGGAGTCACTGTGTTGGTTTCGAGCAGCAGTCTGTGGGCAATGTCGTTCACAGGCTGTTTGTCCTGCTCCCACAGCACCATCAGTACCAGGTACTGCGGATAGGTGATGCCCAGTGTGTTGAGCAGTGGGGTGTAGGCCTGCGTAATCAGTCGTGCCGCCGTATAAAGGCGAAAGCAAATCTGCTTGTCGAGTCGCAATTCTTCGTGCATATTTCTTCTTTTAATTTCTTATGTCTTTCTTCTTCCTTCTTCTTATTTCAAGAAAGCCTCGATGTCCTTTTCAAATTCCTGAGGTTCCGTAGTGGGTGCATAGCGCTTGATGGTCTCACCGTCCTTCGAGATGAGGAACTTGGTGAAGTTCCACTTGATGTCGCTGTCCTTCTCCACACTCTTGCTGATAACCTTGAAGAGGGCCTTGGCTGCTTTGGCCTTCAGACCTTTATACTCCTCGGTGGGAGCCTGAGTCTTCAGATACTCGAAGATGGGCTGTGCATCAGGACCGTTCACGTCGCCTTTCTTCATAATCTGGAAGGTCACGCCGTAGTTCAGTTGGCAGAACTCTTCAATCTTACTGTCGTTTGCGGGATCCTGTTCCTTAAACTGGTTGCAGGGAAAACCAACAATCACCAGTCCCTGATCCTTGTACTTCTGGTTCAGTGCCTCCAGACCTTCAAACTGAGGCGTGAATCCGCACTTGCTGGCTGTGTTCACCACCAGCAGCACCTTGCCTTGAAACTGTGAGAAATCAATCTCTTTGCCTTTGCTCGTCTGAGCCTTGAAATCATAGATCTTTGCCATAATATATAATGTGTTTTGTGTTGAATCCAATACTTATTTCCTGATAATTATACTTTGTTTATATCGTTCACGATGCAAAGGTACAAAGAATATTTTATATCGCAAGCGATTCAAGTGAAACTTTAAGAGTTTTTAACGATATATCGCGGACGATACATCTCAAAAGCAGCCCCTCTTCATCAACCGTTATTATTGTTGAAACAATTTCTATTTTTGTTTCCAATGTGTTTCAACGTTGGAAACACTTTGTTTCGCACAAGGAAACACTTTGTATCCATTATCAAAACAGACTGTTTCCATTATAGAAACAAACCGTTTCTCTGTAGTTTAACGATTTTAGTTGACTACTTCCAGTCTTATTAATGATAAGAGTTGACTCAATTAAACTTAATTTTTATTTCACGTTGACTCTATTTGGAATTAGTTATAAATCGGGTTTACACCTATTCTGATGCAAAGATACCTATTTAATTTTATGCAGCCAAAGCTTTGAGTGCAATTTCTCTGTGACTCTTCCATTTCTTCTTCAATTCGCCAGTACAGAGAGCAGCCTGAGCTGGTGTTTTCCAGTCAAGGCTCATATGTGGACGCTCGTTGTTATAGAAGTCAATAGCTACTTTCAGGGCTCTTTTTACCTCATCAATAGAGAAAAACGACATGTCCATAAGCAATTCGTTCTTGATAATGCCGTTGACACGTTCGGCTACTGCATTCTCCTTGGGATCTCCACACTCAGTCATGCTGATCTTGATATTGTTTGCTTTCAGAATATCCGTATAGGCGTAGCTGGCGTATTGGACGCCGCGGTCAGAGTGGTGGATGAGGTCATGGGCAGGATTTCCGCCAAGACGCTTCAAAGCCATGTTGAGCGCGTTAATGGCAAACTTGGCCTCCAGCGTATCGCCCACGCACCAGCCGATAATCTCTTTCGTATAGTAGTCCGTCACCAGCGACAGGTAGCAGAAATCGTACTCGCCAGTCTGGCCATTGAGATAGACGACCATATAGGTGATGTCGCTCACCCATAGTTGGTTGGGACGTAACGGGATGAGCTTCTTCACAAGGTTGGGATACAAGGGCAGGTCGTGGTCGGAGTCCGTTGTCCTGGTACGACGCTTCTTCTTGCGCACCTTCAAGCCGTATTTGTCAATGATGTCGTAGAAACGGTTGTAGCCCACACTGTGTTCCTCGCCGAATGTATCTGTATACTTATGCCACAGCGGACCACCGCCCATGCCGCGGTCCTTCTTGCGGATATTCTTGATAAACTCCACTACAAATGTCTCTTCTGCGAGCTTACGCATCTGACTGTTGCCGTGTTTGTAGTAGGCCTGTGTACTCACACCAAGCAGCTCACACTGCGACGTGACAGGATAAGCCTTCGCGTCGCGAGTGTAAAGCCTACTCACTACTTGGTGCCAGCTTTTTTTAAGTCAATGCCGTACACTTCCTTGCCAAAAGCCACCATCTCCTCATAGAAGTCTGCACGAAGCTTCTCTTTCTTCAGTTGAGACTTCAGGGTTGACACCTCCTCAAGTAACTTCTTGTAGTCCTCCGGAGTTACATCATTGCCTTTTTTCTTCATTTGATCTGCTAAATCTGGATATTCCGCAGCAAAGGTACGAAGAATTTTGTAATAACGAGTTCTATTTAGACCTGTACGTGATAAAATTTCACTCTCACGGAGGTGCTGGACATAACGCATATCAAAGACATCCTTCATCTCGTTAATCAGATTTACATCTCTAGAATAACATTTTTCTTTGGGTTGTTTCACCATAATGTTGAACTTTTGGTGTCAACCTTATTTAAAACAAGACACTCCCATAGAAACAAACTGCGAACAAGAAGATAATAAAAAAGAAACGGGAAAAGTCAATTGGCTTTTCCCGTTTTATATGATTATTTCATCTTTTCTGTTTCTTCCTCAATGTGCTTTACGAATCGGTCTGTGAATTAAATCTCGTTAGTTTTTGTCTTTACCTGTTCGACCTTATACCCGGCCTCTCGTAGCTTTGCGATGATGCCCTCCTCGCCTACAAGATGGCCTGAGCCGAAGACGAACATCGTTGGCTTTTCGCGCATCGCTGCCAATATCTTGGGGAGCCACTTCTTGTTGCGGTCCCTCAATATCGGCTGGTTGGTTTCTGGAAGACAGAAAGTGGCGAAACTTTCATAATCGCCTGACATCCAATACTTGCAGATTTTATCAAGAGAACCATCTCTTCCTTCAGTCCTTTCCATGAGTTTCTGCTTACGTTCATCGTAGGTCTTCAGAAAAGCCATCAGCGAGTCGGCCTGCTCCTCGATAGTCTGAGGCGTTTGTCTCAGAGACCCAATGACGTCTTGTACCAACAAATTCTCACCATCGAGTCCTCCCACCTGCCAGCCGCGTGCCTTCGCCTTTTGCATGAGTTGAAAATCCATGATAATATTCTTTTGGATTTTCTTGATATATTCTCTCATGATAGGGTCAAAAAGGAAGTCTTGAAAAACGGATGGAGACCAGTTCCACATTTCCTTCCAGGTTGGGTCATCCAGATTGATGGGTAATATCTCCTTGAACTTCACCTTCAGAATCTCGGCACTTTCCTTGTCAATGACGTCGAAGATATTCTTGCCGTCAGGATACTTGGTCGTTTGCTTCTCCTTCCCTGGGCGAGACGTTCTTCCTATAGCATCCTGAAGAGTGTTTTCTGGGGGAAGATATTCAATGTACATCTGCTGACATTGTGCCTCGGCCTCTTGATATTCAGGTATGCTGTCGAGCAGCGAAGCAGACAGCGGATGTATCGTGCCAAGCAGATACGACGGCTCTGTCAGTCCACTGCCGCTGATGCGAAACAGGAACTGTGCATCGGCAGTAATGGCGGCAAGGCCAAGGATGGTTGACAGGATGATTTTCTTCATGTGTTTATAGTTTGCTCTCGCCTTCGATATACTCTTGCATCAGCAGGTGTTCGCCATCGTAGACCACGTAGGAGAACTGACTGATCCAATCGCCGAGGATGATGACGCGCGCCTTCTTTGTGAGTTGCTTGTCGACCTCGATATGGCGATGGCCGTAGATGAAGTAGTCCACGTTGGAGTGGTACTGGATGTACTTCTTGGTATAGAGAATCAAGTGCTCCTTGTCGTCGCCCATATAGACAGGCACCCCTTCGCCCTCGTGCTTGATGCGCGAGTGCTTGGCCCAGGAGAGACCAAACCACAGTCCCCAACGGGGATGGATGGCCGAGAAGAGCCATTGGCATGTCTTGTTATGGAAGATGCTGCGGATGAGTTTGAACGACTTGTTAGGGTCGCCCAGTCCGTCGCCATGAGCCAGGTAGAAGATCTTGCCATAGAGTTCCACGGTCTGCGGCTGCTTGTGCAGAATGACGCCACACTCCTTCTCCAGATAGTCGTAGGCCCAGATGTCGTGGTTGCCTGTGAAGTAGTGCACCTCGACGCCCATGTCGGTGAGCTCAGATATCTTGCCCAGGAAGCGGGTGAAGCCCTTTGGTACCACATATTTATATTCGTACCAGAAGTCGAACATGTCGCCCAGCAGATAGACGGCTGCCGCCTTATCCTTGATAGAGTCAAGGAAGCGCACCAATCGGCGCTCTTGCATGCGTCTGTGGTCAATGGCCCATGAGCCAAGGTGGGCATCAGATAAAAAATAAATATTCTTCATATCTTTCATCTCTCATCTTTCATCTGTTAGGCTTAGTCAAAGCCTAACTCCACTCGTGCTTCCTCTGACATCATGCTCTGGTCCCAGGCGGGCTCGAACACCAGGTTGACGTTGGCGCCCTTGACGCCCTCTACGCTCTCTACCTTGGTGCGTACATCCTCGAGGATGAAGTCGGCAGCAGGGCAGTTGGGAGCCGTAAATGTCATATCCAGTTCCACGGATGAGTCGTCCTGGACATCGATCTTATAGATCATGCCCAGGTCGTAGATGTTGACAGGAATCTCAGGGTCGTAGACGGTCTTGAGCACGTCGACAATCCGCTCTTCTATTGTTGTCTTCTCTTGTTGTGTCATATATATATAATATTGTGTAGTTGTTTAAAGTCCCCTTGCGCGAAGTAGACTACTGGCATCGGGCTGCTCCATGCCAGTGAAGTCGGAGAACATCTGCATGAGGTCGCCAGTGTTGCCACGACTCAGAATCTTGTCGCGCATGTCCTGACCAGTGGCAGGGTTGAGGGCGCCACGCTGGGCAAAGACATCGGCCACGTTGACAGCCAGCACCTCGGTCCACAGATAGCTATAGTAGCCAGCAGCATAGCCACCACCAAAGACGTGGTTGAAATAGCTGGTGTGATAGCGTGGGGGAATCTGGTTGTTGAGCAGTCCCACCTGGCGCAGGGCCTCGGCCTCGAAGGCATCTGCCTGTTCAGGCGTGGGAATATCCTTTGAGGCCAGCATGTGCCAAGCCAGGTCGACGCAGGTGGCAGCGAGGTTCTCGCCCAGGGCATAGGCCGACTGGAAGTTGATGCTCTTCAGCATGCGCTCCTTCAGGTCCTCAGGCATGGGCTTGCCAGTCTTATAGTGCAGGGCATAGTGGTCGAAGACCTCGGGGATAGAGGCGAACGACTCGTTGAACTGTGAGGGCATCTCGACGAAGTCGCGAGCCACAGAAGTACCACTCAGACGGTTGTACTGGCAATCAGAGAGGATGCCGTGGAGGGCGTGGCCAAACTCATGGAACATGGTGGTCACCTCGTCCCAGGTGAGCAGCGAGGGCTGTCCCTCAGGTGCCTTGGCACTGTTGCAGACGTTGAAGATGATGGGCAACTGGTTCCACTGGCGACTCTGCTTCTGGAAACCATCCATCCAAGCGCCACCACGCTTGGTGGGACGACGGAAATAGTCGGTATAGAACAGTGCCTTACTCTTGCCATCCTTGTCAATCACCTCGTATGCCTTCATGTCGGGATGATAGAGGGGGATATCCTTGCGCTCCTTGAAGGTGAGGCCATATGCACGGTTGGCGGCATAGAACACACCATTGATAAGTACGCTGTCAATATTGAAATAAGGCTTCACCTCGTCCTCGCTCACGTTGAGCAACTGCTTCTTCATCTTGGCAGAATAGTAAAAACGGTCGTAGGGCTCGAGGTTGAAGGCAGGACCTTCGGTTTGGCGTGCAAAGGCCTCGATCTCCTTGGTCTCGGCATCGGCCTTAGGTGCATACTGACTGATGAGGTTCTTCAGGAAGGCATAGACATTCTCTGGTGTCTTGGCCATGGTCTTCTCCAACGAGTAAGAGGCGTAGTTGGGATAACCCATGATCTCGGCCTGCTCGGCACGCAACTTGGCAATCTCGCAGACGATGGGGTAGGTGTTGTATTTACCAGTGCCGTCGGCACGATGAACGCTGGCCTCAAAGACCTTCTTGCGCAACTCGCGATTGTCGAGCGAGGTGAGGATGGCCTGCTGGGTGGTGTTCACGATGACGATGGCATAGGGTGCCTTCTTACCCAGGTTCTCGGCATCCTTGGCACACTGGGCGATGTCGGCCTCAGAGAGTCCTGCCAGGTCTTCCTTCTTGTTGACCCACACCACAGCATCGTTGGTGGCATTGGGCACCATGTCGCCCCACTGCTGCTGCAGGTCGGCGATGCGCAGGTTAATCTCCTTCATGCGTGCCATCTTGTCGTCGGGCAGCAGGGCACCTTTGCGCACAAACTCTTTATAGGTCTCTTCCAGGAGTTTCTGGTCCTCGCCCTGCAGACTGTCGTGTTGGTTGTCGTACACCTGCTTGATGCGCTCGAAGAGCGCCTTGTTGAACATAATCTCGTTCTCGAGGTCGGTGAGCATGGGCTGCACCTTCTTCTCGATCTCGGCCAACTCGGGTGTCTTGTCGGCCTCAATGAGTGCAAAGAAGATTCGGCTCACACGGTCGAGCAGACGTCCACTCTCCTCGAAAGCCAGGATGGTGTTCTCGAAGGTGGCAGAGTCTGGACAGTCCACAATCTTCTGGATATTCTCACGCTGGTCCTTGATGGCTGCCTCGAAGGCAGGCAGATAGTCGGACACCTGAATCATGTCGAAGTCAGGAATGTTATAAGGAGAGTCACTCTCCTGTAACAATGGGTTTTCGGTCTTTGCCTGCTGACAGGCAGTCATGGATGTAATCATTACTGTTGAAATAGCGATTGACATGAATGTGTTAATGAACTTCATAGATATAAAAGTTTAAGTTTAGTTGTTGTTATATTCGTCCATTCTCGCGATAGGAGAAATAATTTCCATCAGTGATGATGATGTGATCGGCAAAATAGATGCGCATCACGTCGCAGGCCCTTCTGATGCTCTCGGTCAGGTCGTCGTCGGCCCTGCTAGGACGCAGGTTGCCAGAAGGGTGGTTGTGGCAGACGGCCAGGATGGTGGTGTTGCAGAGCACGGCCTCGCGCATGATGATGCGGATGTCGACACTCACCTCCGAGATGCCGCCGTGGGCAATGCACACCTCCTTGATAAGTCGGTGGTTCTGGTTCATCAGCAGAATCCAGAACTCCTCCACGTCTTTGTCCTGGAGCAGGGGATGCATGTGGTTGTATATTCTTGTGGCAGTGCCCAGGTCAGGGCGCACCTCTACCTTTTCTTGCTGGCGACGCTTGCCCAGTTCGCAGGCCGCCATGATGGTGATGGCCTTGGCTGGTCCAACGCCATTATACAGGCACAGGTCGTGAATACTCTTCTTGCCCAGCGTGTTAAGGTTGTTGCCACAGTCGCAGAGAATGCGCTTCATCAATGTCACGGCATCCTCCTTTGGTGAACCAGAGCCGATGAGGATGGCCAGCAGCTCGGCATCACTCAGCGCCTGAGGTCCCAGACGCTCCAACTTCTCGCGTGGACGGTCTTCCTCAGCCCATTGAGTGATGTTGAGTTTCGAGTTGAAACCTCTCTCTTCTGTGTTAATCTGCTCCATCGGTTTTTTAGATTTGCATGCAAAGTTATACAATAAATCCGAGTTATTGGCATTTTTTTTCTTTTATTAGAAATAAATTAGTACTTTTGTGGCGAGGAAAAGAATAAAATCCTCTATTAACCGATTCTAAAAACCAGGAAGATGATACTAAAGATCGCAAAAACAGTTTGTTTGATTGTCCTACTCCTGACAATGGGTTGGTCTGTTGTTAGGGCCGAAGAGCCGTTGCCGTTAAGGCTTCAGGAACTGTCGGACGAGACTTATCGCCTATATAGCGCGAGAGAGACGGACGATTTCTTTGAGGCCGTGAAGATGTTGAAGTCGGCCACTGAGTATTCCAAGTATCAGGAAACCTATTATAGGGCGTGCAGTTACGAGGCCATCTATATGTTCGAGTATGTGGATCGCAAGAAGGGCGTACAGTTGGCTTACGACATCTATCATCGTGCCAAGAGCAACAATAGTAACATCGGTATGTATTTCGCCACCTTCTCGCTGGGCACCATTCGCGAGCAGTCGGGCAACATGGGACTGGCCGAGAAGAGTTTCCTGCAGGCACTGAAACTCAAGGAGAAATACCTGCCTGAAGAGAGTGCTGCTCCCTGTTACCTAGGCCTCTGCGAGGTGGCGCTGCACAGGAATGATTATGAGAAAGTGAAGGAATATGCACATCGTGCGCTGAATGAGCCCACCATCATCCCCATGAACCAGATTACGGCTTGGAGCTATAAGTGTCTGGCGCGATATAATCAGCATGACAGTCTGGGTTTTGAGGAGGCTTATAAGGAACGCGCCAAACTGATTGAAGAGAATGGCGGTCAGGGCGGACTCTTCGGCGAGCTTATCAATGTCTATCAGGCCAAGAACCGCAAACTGTGGAAACTGGCTCTGCAAAGAGCAGAGAAACTGATTCACCAGCAAAACAAATGCGCACAGATGGCCTCTATCTATGAGCACATGGGCGACTATCGCCAGGCACTATATTGGCAGAAGCGCACGCGTACTGTTATAGACTCTATCCAGTCGTCGGAAGCGCGCTCGCAGATGAACGAGTTTGACACAGAACTCTCTATCACCTATGCCGAGAACGAGACCAAGGAGCAGGAACTGGCCAAGGAGCAGACGATGCTCTTGGCAGGAGGAGCTATCGCCCTCCTTGTCATTATCTTTTTGGTTGTATATGGCTACCGATGCAATAGGCATACGAAACGTATGAAGTTTATTAACAATAAGTTGCGTCAGGCTTACGTCCAACTGGAGGAGACCACGAAAGCCAAAGAACGCGTGGAGAGTGAGTTGCGCATTGCCCGCCAGATACAGCAACAGATGCTGCCTCGCGTGTTCCCTCGTCGCGAAGATGTGGATATGTATGCCATGATGACGCCTGCCAAGGAGGTTGGTGGTGACCTCTATGCCTATGCGTTGTTCGACGATCAGTTGTATTTCTGTGTGGGCGATGTGAGTGGCAAGGGGGTGCCTGCTGCCCTGTTTATGGCCGAGGTGACACGTATGTTCCGTACGCTTGTTGATGGACGACTCCTGCCTAATGCCATTGCCACGCGCCTGAACCATGCGCTGTCCGAGGATAACGACCAGGGCATGTTTGTTACTATGTTTATTGGTCTTATCAATATCAAGTCCGGTCACATGGCATTTTGTAACGCAGGACATAACCCGCCCCTGCTCGATGGCGAGTTTATGCAGATGGAACCGAATGCGCCCATAGGCTTGTGGCCAGAGCTCGACTATATGGGTGAGGAAGTTGACGATATGCACGGTAAAACGCTCTTTGTCTATACGGACGGCATCAACGAGGCCGAGAACAATGAGCGAGAGCAGTTTGGCGACGATCGTCTGAGGGCTCTGCTACGACAGAATCTGGGCGATGCCCGTCAGACCTCAGAGGCCATCCATAAGGCTGTGGCCGACTTTGTGGGCGATGCTGAGCCCAGTGATGACTTGACGAAGATGTGTATTAAGTTATAAACAAAATAAATTTTATTATGATTTTATCAACAACCCCAACAATTGAAGGTCACACCATCCGCGAGTATAAGGGTGTGGTGACAGGTGAAACAATTATCGGTGCTAACATCTTTAAGGATATCTTCGCAGGCATCCGCGACATAGTGGGCGGACGTTCTGCCAGTTATGAGAGTGTGCTGCGCGAGGCCAAGGATACATCACTCAAAGAGATGATGTTACGTGCTCAATCTTTGGGAGCTAATGCCATCGTGGGCATCGATATCGACTACGAGACTGTGGGCAATGGTGGCTCTATGCTGATGGTGGCCACCAGCGGTACGGCTGTGGTTATCTGATGATGTGACATACAAAAATTGGGTCGGAGAACATGACTTCTCCGACCCAATTTCGTTTCTATTGTTTTTCTTATTTATAGAAGTTCTTCTCGAAGGCAGTAAACTCGTCCTGCTTCAAGATGCAACGTTTCCACCATGACTCGATGAAGCCTAGACCGTAGCCCATGAGTTGTACAAAGGCAGCAGGGATGCTGAGGAGACCCACCCAAAGACTCTTGTTCTTGAGACTAGAGTCAAGCAAGATGACAGCGCTATAAAATAGAATGGGGATAAGTGTCAAGATGCTGAATACGGACAGTAACAGCAGACCAATGACGCCAAGGGTGAAGACCGTTGGTAGCAGATGTACCAGTTTCAGCGTGCCTGGATGGCGCTTCGTTAGGTTGATACGGGCAATGCCGCTGTTGTAGACCTGACGGAAGAACTTACGGAAATCGGTACGGCGCTTGTGCCATACCCAAGCCTCAGGGATGAGCGCTGTCTTATAGCCTGCTTCAACGATGCGATAAGAGAAGTCGATATCCTCGCCAAAGCGCATCTTCGTAAAGCCTCCCAACTCCTGATAGACCTCACGGCGGATGCCCATGTTATAAGAACGGGGGAAGAACTTGTCGAGCTTCTTGCCTTTGCCACCACGGATGCCGCCTGTGGTGAAGAACGATGTCATCGAATAGGAGATGGCCTTTTGGATGGGCGTGAAAGAAGGATGCGAAGCATCAGGACCGCCAAAGGCATCAATTTCCATCTTTAATCTTTCATCTACGGCACGTAGATAACCGGCTGGTAGCACCACATCAGAGTCGAGCACGATGAGCCAGTCGCCCTTGGCACGCTCAGCACCATAGTTGCGACTCTGGCCAGGGCCGCTGTTCTCCTTATAGTAATAATGCAAATCAAGGATGCCTGCGTATTTGTCGCAGACATCCTTGCATGGTTTCTTCGATCCGTCTTCAACGATGATAACCTCAAAGTTGTTTACCTCCTGATGACAGAGGCTCTCCAACAATTCGTCGACTTCGTCAGGACGATTGAAGACGGGAACGATGATAGAATATTTCATTATTCCTTTGCGCGAGCCAGGTAAGAACCGTCGCGGGTGTCAACCTGAATCAGGTCGCCCTCGTTGATGAACAGGGGAACGCGAACCTCAACACCAGTCTCCAAAGTAGCGGGCTTCAGGGTGTTGGTGGCAGTGTCGCCCTTGATGCCGGGCTCAGAGTGAGTAACGCGCAGGATAGTCTTCACGGGCATCTCAGCATAGAGGATGGTGCCATCGGTAGTGTCAGAAACAACCTCCACGATGTCGCTCTCCTTCATGAACTCGTGGCCGATAACCAACTCGTTGTCGATGGGAATCTGCTCGAAAGTCTCCTGGTTCATGAAGATACGACCAGACTGGTCCTCGTACAGATACTGGTAGGGACGACGCTCGATGATAACGTCCTCCAGCTTCTCACCAATGTTGAAACGACGCTCCAGCACGCGGCCATCGCTTACGTTCTTCAACTTGATAATCATGATGGTGTTGCCCTTACCAGGCTTACGGTGCTGGAAATCGATGCAAACCCAAATAGCACCGTCCATGCGGATGGCGGTACCCTTCTTAATGTCTTGTGAGTTAATCATATAAATATAATATAATGTATTTTGTTATTTTCGGGTGCAAAGGTACAAAAAAAAGTGAAAAGTGAAAAGTGAAAAGTGAAAAATTTAGCAATAAACTTGTGTAATTCAAAAGATTTGTGTAATTTTGCAGCCCGAAATGTGGCATCGCGTCATATTTTAAAGGTGAATAATAGTAAATAAATTAAGAATAAAGCAATGAAAAGAACATTTCAGCCGCACAATCGTCGCCGCGTGAACAAGCATGGTTTCCGCGAGCGCATGGCCACAAAGAATGGCCGTCGCGTCCTGGCTTCTCGCCGTGCAAAGGGCCGCAAGAAGTTGACCGTTTCTGACGAGAGACACGGAAAGTAAGCCGTTCGTTGGCAACAGACCAATAGGCGGGATGAGGCTCATGGCTTCATCCCGTTTATTTTTTTTCTGAAAAAGTCTTTGTTATCAGATTATTTTAGTACTTTTGCATTCAGAAAGCATTATTGACTGATGAACGCAAAAGAATTCTATAAGAAACTATCGGCACCCATGGTATGGGGCAACCTGCTGGCCATGTTTGTGGTCGTTATACTGCTGTGCTTCGGTCTGAAGTGGTGGCTGTCGGCCTATACACATCATGGCGAGGGCGTGAAGGTGCCCGACCTCTATGGCTTGAAGCATCAGGAGGCTGTGGAGAAGTTTGAGGCCGATGAGCTGGTGGTGGTCGTTAACGACTCAACCTATGTCAACGGCATGCCGGCTGGCGCCATCGTGTCGCAGTCGCCGGAGCCTGGTATGGAGGTGAAGAGGGGTCGCGTGATCTATGTGACCATCAACTCGCTGACAATGCCATGCGAACGTATACCCGATTTGATTGACAACTGTAGCTTCCGTGAGGCACAGGCGCGTTTGAAGTCGCTCGGCTTTGTGTTGCTTGCCCCAAAACTTATTGATGGCGAGAAGGACTGGGTCTATGGCATTCAGTTTCGCGGCCGCAACCTCGTGGCTGGCGATAATGTGCCACGCGAGTCGGAACTGACGTTGGTCATTGGTAATGGCTCGGCTGGCGAAGATGTTAGCTCGGAGGACGGCGAGGTGGACGAAAGTGGTCTGTCCGACGTCATGGGCGATGATATTGATGATTTCCTGGAAGTTGAGTAGGAAACTAAAAGAAGAGAATTTGATAGACGAGGATTATATAGAGGATGAGCTCCTGGAAGAGGGAGAGTCAACAGAGACTGAAGGTCAGGGCCTTTATGAACATTTTCGCATAGAGGTGGACCGCGGTCAGGAGCCCTTGCGCATTGACAAGTATCTGACGGAGCATACCCAGCATTCTTCACGAAACCGCATTCAACAGGCTGCTGAGGCGGGTTTCCTGTTTGTGAACGACCGTCCTGTGAAAAGCAACTATAAGGTGCGCTCGGGTGATGTCATTACGCTGATGCTGGATCGTCCGCATTTCGATACGACCATTGAACCCGAGGATATTCCCCTTGATGTGCGCTACGAGGACGACGAGCTGATGGTGATCTATAAGCCCGCCGGAATGGTGGTACATCCAGGCTGTGGCAACTTCCACGGCACGTTGGTGCATGCCATCGCCTGGCATCTGCGCAACCTGCCTACCTACGACCCAAATGATCCGCAGGTGGGACTGGTGCATCGTATCGACAAGGATACCAGTGGACTGCTGGTGGTGGCTAAGACGCCTGAGGCGAAGTCGCACCTGGGAAAGCAGTTCTTTAAGCACGACACCCATCGCAGTTATCATGCGCTGGTGTGGGGCAACTTTGTTGAGGATGAGGGACGCATTGAGGGTAATATCGGTCGTGATCCCAAGGACCGTTTGCGCATGGCAGTCTTTCCACCCGATTCGGAGATAGGAAAGCCTGCCGTTACGCATTATCGCGTGTTGGAACGTTATGGCTATACCACGTTGGTGGAGTGTGTGCTCGAGACGGGGCGCACGCACCAGATTCGTGCTCACATGAAGCATATCGGTCACCCACTGTTTGCCGACGAGCGCTATGGTGGCGACCAGATTCTGCGTGGCGAACGTACGGCCTCGTATAAGGCTTATATCCAGAATTGCTTCAAACTCTGTCCACGTCAGGCTCTGCATGCTAAGACGCTGGGTTTTGTGCATCCAAAGACTGGCGAGCAGATGGACTTTACCAGTACGCTGCCCGATGATATGAGCGCTGTTATTGAGAAATGGCGCAACCGTCTGAAGAATAACGAGATAAAAGAATTAATATCATAAATACTATGCAACAGCAGAAACGCACAATTGCCATCGTTTGTGGTGGCGACTCTTCTGAGCACGACGTGTCTCTTCGCTCGGCTCAGGGTCTTTATTCGTTCTTTGACAAAGAGCGATATAATGTCTATGTGGTGGAAATGAAAGGTACCGACTGGCAGGTTTATCTGCATGATGGTACCAAGGCACGTATGACGGTGCACGACTTCTCGTTTAAGGAGGAGGGTAAGACTCGACATTTCGACTATGTCTATATCACTATCCATGGTACTCCTGGTGAGAATGGTATCCTGCAGGGCTTCCTGGAGATTCTTCATATTCCTTACAGCACCAGTGGTGTGCTAGTAGAGGCTATGACGTTCGATAAGTTTGTGCTGAACAACTATCTGCGCAGTTTTGGCGTGAAAGTGGCCGACAGTGTGTTGGTGCGCCGCGGACAGGAGAAGTTGATTAGCAAGAAGGATATCATCGACACCATTGGCATGCCTTGCTTCGTGAAGCCCGCCAACGATGGTAGTTCGTTTGGCGTGTCGAAGGTGGTGAAGCCCGATCAGTTGGCTGCTGCCATGCGCAAGGCTATGATGGAGAGCGACGAGGTGATGATCGAACAGTTCCTAGAAGGAACCGAGATCTCTATCGGTTGCTATAAGACGAGGAACAAGTCGGTCGTGTTCCCTGCCACCGAGGTGGTCAGTGAGAACGACTTCTTTGACTATGATGCGAAGTATAACGGTCAGGTAAAGGAGATTACCCCTGCTCGTATCCCTGAGGAGACCGCTAAGCGTGTGGCCGAGATTACCAGTCATATCTATGATATCCTGCATTGTAATGGCATCATCCGTATTGACTATATCATCTCGAAGGACCAACAGATCTCGATGCTTGAGATAAACACCACACCTGGTATGACGCCTACCAGCTTTATTCCCCAGCAGGTGCGTGCCGCTGGTCTGGAAATGAAGGATGTGCTGACAGAAATCGTTGAAAACCAATTCTAATAGCTTATGATTGAGGGCTTAGAGCAGTTTGACGCCATCCGACCCTACGAGCCGGAGGAGATGAGGCAGGCCTTTGAGGATCTGCTGAGCGACCGCCAGTTTAATCTCATTATGAAGGGCTTTGCTCCCTGGCTGCCCAAGTTCGTTCGTAATGGCGTGTTGCGCTTAGCCTTCATGGGCGTGAAGTCGCCTCTGGACTTTCAGATGCGCTTCATGAAGCCTGTGGTAAGATATATCATTCGCAAGCATACTGATGGCTGTGTGTTCCTTCATGAGAACCTGTTGGCCGACAAGCAGACACCACGCTACACCTTTGTGAGTAACCATCGCGACATCGTGCTCGACTCGGCCTTCCTTGACCTGAAACTCATTGAGGCGGGCTATCCCACAACTGTCGAAATTGGTATTGGCGATAATCTGCTTATTTATCCTTGGATTAAGCGTCTGGTACGCATGAACAAAGCCTTCACGGTACGTCGCGGACTGACGCCTAAGGAGATGTTTGCATCGAGTCAGCTGATGAGTCAGTATATCCATTTCGCTGTGACTAAGAAGAAGGAGAATATCTGGATTGCGCAGCGTGAGGGACGTGCCAAGGACTCTGACGACCGTACGCAGGAGTCGGTGTTAAAGATGATGGCGATGGGGGGCGATTTGAAGGAACTGAACATCGTACCACTGACCATCAGCTATGAGTTTGACCCTTGCGACTATCTCAAGGCGCAGGAGTTCCAGCAGAAACGCGATAATCCTGGCTTTAAGAAGAGTAAGCAGGATGACCTGGACAACATGAAGACGGGTATCCTGGGCTATAAGGGTCGTGTGACTTATCACTGTGGCACACCCGTTAACCAATGGCTCGACGAGATGGCTGACATGCCTAAGAACGAGTTCTTCGCTGAGTTGGCGCATCGTATGGACCGCGAGATTCATCGTGGCTATACACTCTATCCTTGTAATTATATTGCGCTCGATGAGTTGAATGGCAACAGGGAGCAAGCTACTCACTATACAGAAGCCGATCGTCAGCGCTTTGAGACCTACCTGGCTGGTCAGTTGGCAAAGATACGCATTGCTAACAAGGATGAGGCTTTCTTGCGCCATAAGATGTTAGAGATGTATGCTAATCCTGTTAGGAATCAGTTTGCTGCCCAATGAGAAACCTGCTCTGTCTGCTGATGGTCTTTGCAGCCGTTGCCTGTACTCAGGATGCTTATGAGAAGGGCGAGGGTGCTTATTCTGAGATGACCGCTCAGTTGGCAGATGCTCATGTGAACAGCGACAAACGTGTGGACTATGTGGATACCGACGAAGGCGAACACCTGATGCTCAGTCAGTCAGCATCCGCCAGGTTCATCACGAAGGCCGACACGACCTACCGAGTGTCTTTCTATTATAAGATGGTGGAAGGGAAGGCGGAACCGTTGTCTATGGGGCGTGTAACGGTTTTCTCGCCACAGGTAATCAAGGCGATGAAGATCGACCCAGTGCGAATGGAGGGCATGTGGATAGGGCGATCGAAGAAGTATCTGAACATGAGCTTCTATGTGATGACGGGCACAACGGGCGATGACGATGTAAAGCAGACGCTAGGATGCCGCCGTGATGGCGTTACAAAGAACGCTGACGGCACGCAGACGCTTCGTCTGACACTTTATCACGATCAGGGTGGTGTGCCGGAGTATTACTCGCAACGTGTTTATGTGAGTATTCCGATACAAGGCATCAAGGTCGACTCTATTTCCCTTCAGGTGAATACTTACGATGGTGAGAAAATATTAAAGGATTGTCTGTGATTACAGGCAATCCTTTAATGTTTTCAGGTCATCGTCGGTGGTGGCCCAGCTGGTGACGAAGCGACAAATCATGTTACGGTCGTCGTAAGGGCCCCAGTGCGTGAACTGTATGTTCTTCTCCAACTGCTGTACTTTCGCATTGGGAATAATCACAAACTGTTGGTTGGTGGGCGAGTCCAAATAGAATTTGTAGCCGGCCTCCTTGAACATTTGTTTCATCTCCATGGCCTTCTCTATGGCATGGCGTGCCAATTTGAAGTAGAGGTCGTCGGTGAACAAGGCCTCGAACTGCAGACCAATGAGTGCACCCTTGGCTATCACGGCGCCGTGCTGCTTCTGAATCGAGAAGAAGTGCTTGTGGGCATTGCCGTGTGTGAACACCACAGCCTCGCCACACAGGGCGCCAATCTTCGTTCCTCCGATATAGAATACATCGCAATGACGTGCCAGATAGGGCAGGGTGATATCACACCCCTCGGCCATCAGACCATAGCCCAGACGGGCTCCGTCTACATAGAGAGGAATATCGAAACTGCGACACACCTGATAGATATCATCAAGCTCGCGTGCTGTATAGAGTGTGCCTAACTCCGTGGGGAAGGTGATATAGACCAGTCCAGGATGAACGGCATGGTTCTTGTTGCCGTCGGCCATGAAGTCGTCAAGATACTTACGCAGAACGCGCGCCTCCATCTTGCCTTGCGTCTCGGGCAGGGTGATAATCTTATGCTCTGTAAACTCCACGGCACCAGCTTCGTGCACGTTGATATGGCCAGTACCCACGCAGATCACACCCTCATACTGATAGAGCATCGAGTCGATGGTGGTGGCATTGGTCTGTGTGCCGCCGGTCAGGAAGAATATCTGTGCATCGGGCAGTCCGCAGGCCTGACGAATACGTCGCTTGGCGCGCTCCGAGAACTCGTCGAAGCCGTAGGGTGTGGGACGGGCGTTGTTGTGTTTTACTAAGGCGTCAATCACCAATGGGTGGGCGCCGTTATCATAGTCACATTCAAATGAAATCATTTTCTAATTAGTTCTTATTTGGTTTTGATATAAGGTATGAGAGTCCCATAGATAGTATCAATGTGCCGAAGATGAACGCCAGCGACCATATCGTGGGAATCTCAATATGAGGCATGTGCAGGTCGAAGCCCAGCCAGGCGGCTCCCATGTTGATATACTCGTTCATGGCCAAGAGCATCTTGACGCCCACAAAGATGAGGATGATGCCTAAGCCATACTTCAGATAGGTGAAGTACTTGGCCACGGCTGCCAGTGCGAAGTATAGCGCACGCAGACCCAGAATGGCGAAGATGTTCGAGGTGAGCACGATAAACGGGTCGCGACTCACAGAGAACACTGCAGGGATGGAGTCGACGGCGAAGGCCACGTCGGTGGTTTCGATAACCAGCAGCGTGATGAACAGCGGCGTGGCCAGTCGTTTGGTGCCCTGCTTGATGAAGAACTTCTCACCGTGCATCTGGTCGGTGACGGGGAAGAACTTCTTAAACAGGCGCACAATGATGTTTTGCGATGGATCGCTCTCTGCTTCCTCGCTATGGCTGAACATCTTACTGCCAGTGTAGAGCAGGAACAAGCCAAAAAGACCCAGTACCCACTCGAACTGCTCTACCATTGCTGCGCCAGCAAAGATAAAGATGCTGCGCAGGACCAAGGCACCGAAGATGCCCCAGAACAGTACTTCGTGCTGGTATTTGCGTTCAACACCGAAGAAAGAGAACAGCATGAGGAACACGAAGAGGTTGTCCATCGAGAGCGATTTCTCGATGAGATAGCCTGCCAGAAACTCCATTGCCTTCTCGTGAGGCTCTACGGGATAGAGCAGATAGATGCCAGCACAAAATACGAGTGAAACGCCAATCCAGACGCCCGTCATCTTCAGGGCTTCCTTGATGCTCACCTCATGCTCGCCTTTTTTGCCGAACATCTTCAGGTCGGCAATCAGCATAATGAAAACCAAGACGTAGAACAGAAGCCACGCCCAAAGTGGAAGAATGTCCATATCGTTCAGATGATAATGTTTAGAGTGTCTCCAGCATTCGCTTGAGTACTACCGAGCATGATATCTCGCGGTTGGCTGCCTCAGGAATGACTAGCGAGTTCTTTGACTCAATCACATCGTCGGTCACGATGAGGTTACGGCGCACAGGCAGACAGTGCATGAACTTACCATTATTGGTCCACGACATATGCTCTGTATCCACCGTCCATGAACGGTCCTCACAGGTAATCTTGCCATAGTCGGCAGGGTTCGTCACACCAGGGTTACTCCAGTTCTTGGCGTAGATGAAGTCAGCCCCCTCGAAGGCTTTTCTCTGGTCGTACTCCACACGGGCATTGCCCACGAACTTCGGATCGAGCTCGTAGCCCTTAGGATGCGTAATTACCAGGTCCACATCCTCAGCAGCGTTCATCCATTCAGCGAACGAGTTGGGCACGGCCTGAGGCAGAGCGCGGCAATGAGGCGCCCAGGTCAATACAACCTTAGGCTTCTTTACCGTCTTATGCTCTTCGATGGTGATGAGGTCGGCAAAGGCCTGCAGGGGGTGTACTGTGGCAGTCTCCATGGCGAAGACAGGCTTGCCGCTATACTTGATAAACTGGTGCAGTACCGTCTCGGCATAGTCGTACTCACGGTCGGTGAGTCCTGCAAACGAGCGTACACCAATCAGGTCGCAGTAGCATCCCATCACGGGAATAGCCTCGAGCAGGTGCTCACTCTTGTCGCCGTCCATGATGACGCCACGTTCCGTCTCCAACTTCCAGGCGCCAGCGTTCACGTCGAGCACGATGACGTTCATGCCCAGGTTCATGGCAGCCTTCTGTGTAGAGAGGCGGGTGCGCAGACTATTATTGAAGAAGATCATCATCAGGGTCTTGTTCTTGCCCAGATGCTGATACTTAAAACGGTCGTTCTTAATCTCAAATGCTTCGGCCATGGCCTTTTCCAGCGGGCCAAGGTCCTGTACATTAATAAATGATTTCATATCTTTTTTGTTTTTTACTATCTTCTTTTAGTCGCTACGCTTTGTAAAAGCGCTAAAGCGACTCCCTTTTTACCCTTTTTCCTTTTTATGCACGTATTTGTCCTTCGCCCTCAATGAGCCACTTGTAGGTACAGATCTCCTCAAGCGCCATAGGACCGCGAGGACCCAGCTTCTGGGTGCTGATGCCAATCTCGGCGCCAAGACCGAACTGTGCGCCATCAGTAAACGAGGTGGGCGCGTTCCAATAGACGCAAGCCGCATCAACATGAGCTTGGAACGTGCGAGCTGTCTGCTCGTTCTGCGTGATGATGGCCTCGCTGTGTCCGCTGCCGTGCTGGTCGATGTGGGCCAGTGCCTCTTCGAGCGACGATACAGTGACTACATTCATCTTGTAGTCCATGAACTCCGTGTCATACAGGCTTTCGTCGTTATAGTAGAACGTAACTTTTCCCTGCATCGGTGCCAGCAGTTGGGGGATGTCGGCCTCACGGTCCTTGTGGACGAGCAGCGTGTCGAGCGCATTGCAAACGCTGACGCGACGCGTCTTGGCGTTGTTGATGATGGCCTTTCCCATCTCCAGGTCGCCCTCCTTATCGAAGTACGTGTGTACCACACCGGCTCCTGTCTCGATGACAGGCACACGGGCTGTGTCGCGAACAAAGTCGATGAGTTTTCTACCACCGCGAGGAATGCACAGGTCAATATAGCCCACAGCATTCAGCATCTCGCCCGTAGCCTCATGGGTAGCGGGCAGCAATGCCACCACATCCTTTGATACGCCAAACCTTTCCAGTACCTCGTGAATCAGTGCCACCTCCTCGCGATTCGAGTTGTCGGCATCCTTGCCACCTTTCAGCACGCAGGCGTTGCCACTCTTGAAGCAAAGTGAAAAAACGTCGAACGTGACGTTAGGTCGAGCCTCATAGATCATGCCGATGACGCCGAAGGGTACAGACACACGACAGAGGCGCAAGCCGTTGGGCAGCGTTTTCTGTTTGGTGATATGACCAAGTGGGGTGGGCAGGGTGGCCACATTACGCATGTCGCCAGCAATACCTTCCAGTCTGCTTGCAGTCAGTTGCAGTCGGTCGTAGAGAGGGTTAGACTTGTCCATCTTGGCCAGGTCCTCAGCGTTGGCCTTCAGGATACGCTCCTGTTGGTCGATAATGGCGTCGGCCACGGCCAGCAGTATCTCGTTGCGTTGCTGGTCGCTCAGCAGTGCCAGACTCTTGCTGGCCCGTTTGGTCTTTACGAATAGTTCGTTCATGTTGTTTCAGTCTTAATGTTCTGTCGGTAGAAATTCTGTGTGTGGTGTGGTTGCCCTGCGTTCCATCAGATCCACCAGGATGTTCTCTCGTTCGCCGTTGGCAATAATCACTCGGATGCCAGCCTGTGACACCTTCGATGCTGTGGTATATTTAGAGTGCATTCCACCACGGCCAAAGGCACTTTTCTCGGCCTTGATGTATTGCGAGAGGTCGCGCCCAGGTTCCACCTGAGGGATAATCTTTGAGGCAGGGTCGTCAGGATGACCGTCATAGATGCCGTCGATATTTGAGAGAAGAATCAGCGTGTCGGCGTTCATCATCTGGGCGATGAGGCCGCTTAGTTCGTCGTTATCAGTAAACATCAGCTCAGTTACAGAAACCGTGTCGTTCTCGTTGACGATGGGCAGCACGTCGTTCTCCAGCATCACCTTCATACAAGCCTGCTGGTTTTGGTATTGCTCGCCTGGCTCAAAGTTCTCTTTCATGGTGAGCACCTGACCCACGTGAATGCCGAACTCGCGAAACAGGTCGTAGTAAAGACCTACCAGTTTCACCTGTCCCACAGCCGAGAAAAGCTGGCGCTGTTCCACACTGTCGAGCGAGTGGTCCACGGTCAGTTCTCTGCGTCCGCAGGCCACAGCACCTGATGATACGAGAACCACCTCGATATCCTGTTTGCGCAGCCATGCAATCTGGTCTACAAGGGCCGACATACGGGTCACGTCGAGCTTACCGTCTTTGCGTGTCAGAACGTTTGACCCCACCTTGATGACGATTCTTTTCTTCATGATTTTCTACTTTCTCCGATAAAACACATAAACTGCTGCAAATTTACGAAAAATAAATTGTAATTTTGCATCCAATTTAGTTAAATTGAGAAAAAGAAGCACTTTTGTAAGATGATTACTGTGATGGCTACACTTTTTGTCATTGTCATTGTGGGATACATGGCAGGCAAACTGGGATATATGGGAGGAGATTTTGATAGAAAACTGTCGAGTCTGGTGCTCAACTGGACCTGTCCGGCGTTGATTCTCTCGTCGGCCATGACGGGCGAACTGCCCGACCGTCGTTTCATCCTGCCGCTCCTTGCCATCAGCGTGGTGACCTATGTGGTACTCACGGGCGTGGCCTTCTGGCTGCCCCGTTTCCTGACCAAACGAAAGGAAGACGAGGGTGTGGTGGGTTTCGCCATGATGTTTGGAAACGTAGGGTTCATGGGCTATCCCGTGGTGGCCAGCATCTTTGGTCATGAAGCCGTCTTTTATGCCGCCGTGCTCAATGTGGTCAACACATTTGCCGTCTTTACTGTTGGAACGGTGCTCGTAACAGGTAAAACCGAAGTCGAGGGCCCTCGCTTCCAGAAGAAAGTGCTCTATGGCTCGCCCATGCTGTCAGCCTATCTCACCATGCTCATTGTGGCGTTGCAAATAGAAAACATCCCAGCCTTTATCAGTCAGCCACTCACCATGATAGGCAACATCACCGTGCCTGCGGCCCTGCTCATCATTGGCTCCAGCATGTCGCAACTGCCACTCAAGGCGCTGATGGGCAACACCACCGTCTATGTAACCACCGTGATGCGACTGGCCGTGGTGCCCATTGCCATGTATTTCCTGTGCATGCTGTTGGGCTTCGATCCCTATGTGGTGAACATCAATACCGTGGTCATCGCCATGCCTGTGGCCACCTATGGCACCATCCTCTGCCTGAAATATGGGCGCGACACCTCGTTGATGGCCGAAGTAACCTTCATCACCACACTCCTGTCGATGATAACCATCCCACTCTTGGTGATGATGTTCTGAAACACAAGAAAGGACTGCATGCTGGCAGTCCTTTCTTTGTATCATCTTGTTTCCCGCTTTATTTCTCAGCGTCTTTCTTACGAATCTCCACGCGACGGATCTTTCCACTGATGGTCTTGGGTAGCTCGTCGACAAACTCCACAATACGAGGGTACTTATAAGGAGCCGTCTCCTTCTTGACGTGCTGCTGCAGTTCCTTCACCAGGTCGTCGCCAGCCTTGTCCTTCCATTCCTTGCCCAGTACCACAGTAGCCTTCACCACCATGCCGCGGATGTCGTCGGGCACACCAGTGATGGCACATTCAACCACAGCGGGGTGGGTCATCAGTGCGCTCTCCACCTCGAACGGGCCGATGCGATAGCCAGACGACTTGATCACATCGTCAATACGACCCTCGAACCAGTAGTAGCCGTCCTCATCGCGCCAAGCCATGTCGCCAGTGTGATAGATGCCGTCGTGCCAAGCCTCGCGCGTCTTCTCCTCGTCGCGATAGTAGCCCTTGAACAGACCGATAGGCTTCTTGTCACCCACGCGCACCACAATCTCGCCCTTCTCACCGTCCTCACAGCTGGTGCCGTCGGCACGCAGCAAGTCGATGTTGTACTGTGCATTGGGAATACCCATTGAGCCGGGCTTTGGCGTCATCCAGGGGAAGGTGCCCAGCGTCATGGTGGTCTCAGTCTGGCCGAAGCCCTCCATCATGCGGATGCCAGTCTTCTCGAGGAACTTATCATAGACAGCGGGGTTCAGAGCCTCACCAGCCGTGCAGCAATACTGCAGACTACTCAGGTCGTACTTGCTCAGGTCCTCGCGAATCATGAAGCGATAGATGGTGGGAGGTGCGCAGAAACTTGTCACCTTGTATTTCTCCATCTGGCGCAGCAGGGTGTCGGCATTGAACTTCTCGTGGTCGAACACGAACACCGTGGCGCCAGCAAACCACTGGCCATAGAACTTACCCCATACAGCCTTACCCCAGCCAGTGTCGGCCACGGTGAGGTGCAGCGAACCCTCGTGCAGGTTGTGCCAGAACACACCTGTGGTCAGGTGTCCCATGGCATAGAGGTAGTCGTGTGCCACCATCTTGGGCTCGCCACTCGTACCACTTGTGAAGTACATGATCATCGTGTCCTCGTTGTTGTTGACGAAGGCAGGACGCTCAAACTTAGGAGCCTGCTGCCATTCGGCCTTCCAGTTGTGGAAACCTTCCTCGTCGCGCAAGGTGATATAATGCTTCACCGTGGGACTCTCAGGCATGGCTAGCTTAATCTGACTGATGATATAGTCGTCGTCGGCACAGATGATGGCCTTCACAGAGGCACGCTGATTGCGATAGACGTAGTCGTGCTTGGTCAGCATGTGGGTGGCAGGAATCACGATGGCACCAATCTTACACAGGGCCAGCATGATGATCCACCACTCGTAGTGACGCTTCAGGATCAGCATCACAGGGTCGCCCTTGCCAATGCCCAGCGACTGCAGGTAGGCTGCAGCCTGGTCGCTCTGCTCTTTCAGTTGTGCGTATGTGGCGCGAATCTCTTTGCCTTGGTCGTTGGTCCAAAGCAGGGCAAGTTTCTCTGGAGCTTCTTCAGCCCATGCGTCCATCACGTCGTAGGCAAAGTTAAAGTGCTCTGGAACGATAAACTCCAGGTTCTTATTGTAATCCTCTACAGACTCGAAATGCGTCTGCTTTAAAAATCTTTCTATCATGTCTAGTTTATTCTACTGTAAATGCTAAGAATTTCACGGGTTTGTTGCCTACGGCCAGCATGCCGTGGGGCTTGGTAGAGTCGAAATAAATGCTGTCGCCCTCTTCCAGTACGATGGTCTTGCCTGCAATATAGAGTTCCATTTTACCCTCCAACACGAGGTTGAATTCCTGGCCGGCATGTGTGTTCTTATAAATGGTGTGAGCCTCAGGCTTAGGCTCTACGGTGACGATAAATACGTCGGCCTTGTGATTCACGAAGCCGCCCACCAGACTCTGATACTTATAGGCCTTGGTGCGCTCAATGCTCATACCCTGTCCCTTGCGTGTCACATAGTATGACTTCATGTGAGGTGCCTCGGCAAAGATCAATTCTTCTGTCGATACGCCATACTTCTTGGCAATCTTCATCAGGTTCGAAATGGTGATGTCCACCTCGCCAGCCTCAATCTTTTCATACTTCTCCGATGAGATGCCAATCGTGTCGGCCATCTCGCTCACGGGGATGTCGAGTACGTCGCGCAGTCCTTTCAGACGCTCGCCAATCTGTTTCAGTTGTTCGTCCATTTTGTGTTTATTTTGTTATGGAATGATACATGTTTATTTTGCGCCAGCCTTCAATCCGCGGATTACGGCCGAGGTAAAGCCAGCATGCTCCATCTCGTTCAAGCCCTTGATGGTCACGCCACCAGGTGTGGTCACCAGATCGATGGCAGCCTCAGGATGCAGTCCGCTGGCCTCCAGCAGTTTCACGGCACCCAGCATAGTTTGCATCACAATCTCCTTGGCCTGGTCGGCCTTGAAGCCCAGTTCCACGCCGCCTTCCGAGGCAGCGCGCACATAGCGCATGGCATAGGCAATACCACAAGAGGCGAGGGTAGTGCCTGCGGCGAGGTGTGCCTCGTCAGTGAGGATGGTGTTGCCCATGGCGTCGAAGATGGCCTTCACCATTTCTGTCTGGCGCTGTGACGCAGCGCCACAGTCAACGAGAAACGTCATGGATGCCAGTTCAGCGATGGCGATGTTGGGGATGCAGAGGAACAGCGGTGGACAATATTCACCCAACCATTCCTTGATGCTCTCAGACTTTACGCCAGCGGCGATGACAACGAGAATCTGCTTTTCAGGGTTCAGACTCTCCTTGATGCCTTTCAGAACCGTCTCCACCAGCCATGGCTTGACGAATACCATCACCATGTCGGCCTCCTTGGCGGCCAGTGCGTTGTCGGTGGTGGTGCGGATGCCCTGTTCTGAGAATTTCTTGGTGACGGCCTCAGAGGGGTCGCTCACCACGATGCTGTTGTTGTCGAAGTAGTCGGCCTTGATCATGCCTTCTACGGTGGCACCGCCCATAGCGCCGGCACCTATTACTGATATTTTCATAATGCTTTCTGTAAACGTTCAACGAATTCGTCGGCCATCTCCTTGGTGAAGGTCAACGGTGGCAGCAGGCGAAGTACATTCTCGCCTGAGCAGCCTGTGAAGACGTGCTGCTCGTAGACCAAGCGCTGGCGTACGGGTTTCTGTGGGGTGTAGAGCTCGATGCCAATCATCAGACCACGGCCACGCACCTCTTTAATCTTGTCGTTCTTCAGGTTGCGAATCTTGTCCATCAGGTAGTCGCCCACCTCGCGAGCGTTCTCCACCAGGTTCTCCTGTTCCATCACGTCGATGACAGACAATGCGGCTGTGCAGGCCAGATGGTTGCCGCCAAAAGTGGTGCCCAACTGTCCGTAGACAGCCTCAAACTCAGGCGAGATGAGTACGGCACTCATGGGAAAACCATTGCCGATTCCCTTGGCTACGGTGATGATGTCGGGCTTGATGCCCAGCCACTGGTGGGCAAAGAACTTACCGCTGCGTCCGTAGCCACACTGAATCTCGTCGCAGATGAGCACGGCACCATAGCGCTTGCAGGCGTAGGCCAGCTTCTGAGCAAACTCAGGTGTAGCCATCTGGATGCCGCCCACACCCTGGATGCACTCCAGAATGACGGCAGCAATGCCACCACGGGTCAACTCGCGTACCCACGGCTCAATATCGTTGAGGGGCAGGAAGCGCACATGATGATTATCGTTGATGGGGGCCACAATCTTGGGGTTGTTGGTTACCTCGACAGCCAGAGACGTGCGTCCGTGGAAAGCCTTTTCGCACGACAGCACGCGAATGTTGCCCGTCTTAAACGACGCTAGCTTCAGCGCGTTCTCGTTGGCCTCGGCACCGCTGTTCACCAAGAATAGCTGATAGTCCTCATAACCAGAAATCTTGCCCAGTCGCTCTGCCAGTTCCACCTGCAACTTGTTCTGCACGGAGTTACTGTAGAATCCCAGTGTCTGCAACTGACCATTCAACTTCTCCACATAGTGGGGGTGACAATGTCCGATGGAAATGACGGCGTGTCCGCCGTAGAGGTCCAGATACTCCTGACCTTTATCGTCCCATACCTTACAACCTTGGCCCTTGACGATGTTGACGTCGAAAAGGGGATAGACATCGAATAGTTTCATCTTTGCGCTAATCTTTCTTATATAATCGACTGCAAAGTTACGAAAAAGGGGCGATATAATGCAAGAAACCCAAGTTTTTTTTGCATTTTAATGCTGTTGCTGCATAATTATACAAGAAATGTTTGATAACGCCTTTCTTTTTTCATTTTTTTCTTGAGATTGTGAATAAAAACACGTATCTTTGCATCCCAGAAACTAAAAACGTAAATCATTAAACGCATGAAAAGATTCTTTCTGGCGATGGCTGCCTCGCTGTGCTGCGTGGCACTTTTCGCTCAAGCGGAGGACCATAACCCTTCTGACTCAAAACAACGCAACGACTCGTTGCTGATGGCTCATCTGGATATCATTGAACAGCAGGAGATACCTCTCGACACCACTGTCAGGCAAGGCGTTCTGAAGAATGGCCTCACCTATTATGTGCGTCGATGCACACAGTCAGACAAAAAGGTAGATTTCACTTTTCTGGTGAAGGGAGGATGCATCATCGAGAAGGATAATGAACGCGGCGTGGCCCATTTTGTGGAGCACATGGTGTTTAATGGTACGAAACACTTCCCTGGTCAGGAGGCGATCGCCTTTATGGGAAGATGTGGCTTGAAGTTCGGACATGATAGCAATGCCTTTACAGACTATACCAACGTGCGCTATCTCCTCAATTCCATGCCTAATGATGAGCTGGTGGTTGACTCATGTCTCCTTCTGATGCGAGATTGGGCCAGCGATGCCACGATGGATGACGCTGCCATTGAGAGTGAACGCAACGTGATTGTGGAGGAATGGCGTGGCAGAACCTCAAAGGCTTATCAAATGAGTATCGTCAATGAAATTCTCAATACGCCCTGTTATGTTGATTGGACGCCCATTGGTGATATGGATGTCGTGAAGAACTGCTCGCCCAAGACCATTCGTGACTTCTACAAGCGTTGGTATCAGCCACAAAACCAGGCTGTGGTTGTGGTGGGAGACATTGATGCCGACGAGGTGGTGGCGAAGATCAAGAAGCTGTTTGGCAACCTGAAGCGAGGCAAGAACGTGGTTCCTCCTTCTCCTGCGCTTCATGATGAAGAGTCACCCCGTATCCGCTTCTTTTCAAACGCGACCTCGCCCTATCACTTCAGCGCGATGATGATGCGACTGCCTGCTGACGATGCTGCGAAAGAGAATACCGTTGGCGCGTTGAGGTCGGAGCAGGTATATAACCATCTGAGTGGGTTGATGCTCAATCAACTCAATGGCATGAAAGACAAGAATACTGTCTATGCGGCTTCGGCGATGGCAAAACCCGTCGAAGTGAAAGGCATCGAGACGATGATATTCGAGTTGGGCTCGAAGCCGGACGACTGGAAAAAGGCGCTTGAGAAGTTGGCCAAGCGCGTGGAGTATGTTCGCAGAAAAGGGTTCACGGACGACGATAAGGTGAAGTTTGCTGAGCACCCTAAGTATAATGATGACTTTACGGCTATCGACTTTGCCGACACGACAGCTGTTGACAAAGTGGGGGCTCGCTCATCGTGGACAACCTTGATAACCAATAGTTTCTTTCATGGCACCAAGCTCCTGGATATGAAGAGCACAGAGGCCAGTAGGGAACACATTCGCAGCACCATCACAAAGGAGCAGTTGAGCGATGCGTTCAGAAAACTGGTTAGTGGAAGGAATATGGCTATTGTCGAGACGTTTCCTGAAGGCGTGGCCTTCCCAACAGAGAAGGAGGTGGCGGACATCCTGAAGCGCGTGAAGCAGATGAAGGATGAGGAACTGGCGGAAGCAACTGTGGAGGCGCCTAAGAAACTGGAGTCGCTCCATGTGGATAGCGTTGACATCAATCCGACACCAGGCACCATAAGGAAAACCACCGTTCTCAACGATAGTATTAGCGAGGTGCTTCTGTCGAATGGCGTGAAGGTGGTGTTCTGGAAAAAGAAGCTCCATCATAATGGTGTCAAGATGAAGCTGGACCGTCCTATGGGTTACTCGGCACTTAGCGATGAAGATTTCCAATACAGCAAGATGCTGAGTTGCAGAAGAAAATATAAATACCAGGCAAGCACTCATGCGTTTGTCCTCGCTAGGCCGTTTGACGACGTCTTTGATTTGTTTTGCAGTTCAGCAGAGAAGGATGAGGCGTATTGGACAGACATCGAGCAGGCGTTGAAGATGTTCTATGCCTCGTTGACAACAACAGAGGTTGACTCCGTCGCAGCATCTGAGATTATCACCACTTTACAGAATGTCGCCACGCAGAGTAGCGTCGCTTCCGTTCAGGCAGCTAATCGCCTCAATTGCCTGCCCTTTGAATCAAGCAAGCGACTCATGCCGCCTACGGTGGAAGAGGCAGGGAGATTATCGGTGGAACGCCTCAGGGAACTGGTGAAGGACTATTATTCTAACTTCAACGGTACGCTGTTCCTCGTTTGTGGTGATGTGAATCAAGACTCCATCATGCCCTTGGTTCTGAAGTATATCGGCTCACTGCCTTCGAAGCCTGAACCAGTGAAGCGCCTGGTGTGGAGTGCTGACCATTATAAGACAACCAACACGACTGCTGTGGAGAAGTTTAGTAATCCGTCGCCGCTTTGTGTCACAGCTCTTTACTATACTTGGGAGAAGGGTTTCCAGTTGAATCAGGATGTGCGCGCGCTGAACCATGCGCTGCAAAGTGTGATTAGTGAACTCCTGATGAACAGAATCCGAGTGCAACATGGTGATGTCTATACGCCGGTGTGTCAGGTGGTGGACGACCTGTTGCCTGTTCCTCGCATGAGATGCGCCATTTCCTATACTTGCAATCCCACCCAGCGTGAACGCATTGCCCAGGACGTGAAGCAACTCGTCAACGAAATGGCTGAGGGCAACCTGATTACGCAGGAACTTGTTGATAACTACATCAAGAATCGTGAGAGTGCTAGAAAGCCTTATGAGGATGGTGTTGACGGACCTTGCTCTGACTATATCGAGCGCGAACTCAATGGCGTCTTATTGAAAAACGACGATCTGACCTGCGATAAGAAGGTCACACCGTCGTCTTTGAAGGATCATCTGAAGCAGTTGCTCAAGAAGGGCAACTTGCATGTGGGCTATTTGACCACGGAATGATACGACTTCGTTTGTTGCTTGTTTGGGGGTGGCGCAGTGTGGTAATGTCAAAAAATACTGCCGAAAAACAGGGTCCTGAAAAAATGCAAACTAGAACGAAAAAATGGGGCTTTTTGCCCCTTTTTTATACCCCTATCGATTTTAGGTTGCAACGGAGGCTGTTTTACGATGCAACTCATGCTGTTTTACCATGCAAAACAGGCTCCGTTGCAGTGTAACTCAGGCTCCGTTACAACCTAAACGAATATTCGATTGCGTTCTAAATCTTTACACTTTTCGAGCTAATTTCGTAAGCCCCTCATTTTCAGTAATTTACGAACGTGCTCATATTTCGCCTGTACGCACAGAAAAAATTTTTGGCTCAGAATTTTTAAATCTCAGAGGTGCTATTGTAAAGATTATTCGTTAATTTAGCTTAAAAGAACCGTCATGGATGACTGTCGAATGAGAATTAGTTGTATATTTGCAACAGAATTCTTTAACCAATGATTTAGCAAAAATGCAAAACAGATTTTTTGAATACGCTCGCAGAATCGTGTTATGCTCCTCTCTGCTGTTCGCCCTTCAAACAACGGCGCAAACGGTCGTCACCTATCATAACAAGGTCATAGAGGAAAGTAAGGATTACGTGAAGGGCAACGATTATCAGAAGGATTTTCTGCTTTTCATGGATATGCTCCAGACCACGCATCCTGCCTTTGAAAAAGGGACTCCCATCAATGTAAAGAAGGCGTTGAAGCAGGGGTATAAACGTTGTGGAAAGTGTGAGAGTGAGCAGGCTTTCGTCTATACTTTGCAGCAAGTTGCAGCCAAGTTGCATGATGGGCATACGGGTTTGCAAAACGCAGCTAGTTCGGATCTGTACTATCCCATGCGTTTCTATATTGATGATAAGGGGATGTATCTGGATGCTGTGCTGAAAAGTATGGAATCATCGTTGGGAAAACAGGTTCTGAAGATTAATGGAAAGGATATGTTGTTCATCTATGACCAGTTCAGGGACTTCTTCAGTACGACTAACGACGTGGACTACAAGAAGACGTTCAAGCAATTCTCAAATGCTTTCTATCTATGGAAGGAACTGGGACTCTGTGAGTCTGACTCATCCATAACGCTGTCTTTTTCGGATGGCAACACACTGAAAATGAAACCCATCAAAATCCAGAACAAGGATATCTGTGGGGTGGAAAACAAGTCGCAGGTTCAACAGATGAGGCTGCGTGCAGGTGGAATGCCTTTCTCGTTTCAGATACTCGACGGAGGGGTGTGCTATATGTTGTTTGACCAGTGTGCCGATCGCAACACTCTTAGACAGCAGTATCTGCCTCAGGTGGCTGGCAATGAAAAGTTGCTTGCGCGATTGGAGCAACAGCTGAAGCGTATCCCCGTCTTCACAGAATTTCTTGATTCTATGTTCCAGACCATGGCGAAGCAGGACGTTAAGACGCTTGTTGTGGATGTAAGGGAGAACTCTGGTGGCAATAGTGCACTGTGTGACGAACTGCTAGGCAGACTTAAGTCAGCCATCGTGGGTCCAAGAGTATCTGTACGTCCCTCTCAGATGGCAGAAGCATACTATCAGGCCATAGGTCTTGACAAATCCCTATTGTATAGTGCAACGGATGCTCATAGTCAGTTGCAGGGATCAGCGTCACCGTTTCTGGGCAACGTCATCTTTATCCAAGGCGAGCGTACTTTTAGTAGCGCAGGACTGCTGATGACGATGGCTATCGACAATAATATTGGCATCGCCATTGGCGAACCGGCTTCTTACGCTGCCACCCATTATGGTGACATGATATCCTGGAGCCTGCCTAACACTCAGACCAAAGGTTATATCTCTCATAAATGCTTTGTTCGTCCAGACGAGACAAAGGGCCAGGATGTTCCTTTGGCAAAAACCCTTTCCACCTCCTTCCAAGACTACCAGAAGGGCATAGATCCCTGCTTTAACTGGGTGATGGAGAATTATGGAAGCGCTAGGAAATAATTATCAATCAGCGGTTTGTTTACTCATTGTTTACTCATTGTTTAGTTTCTGTTTAATTGTTTTCTTTCTGAAAATTTGGAGACAAAGAAATTAGGAATTACCTTTGTAGCGTGGTTATCAACTAAAAGCCAAAGACAATGAAAACAAGAATGAAAACGATGTTGATGAGTCTACTGATATGCTCAGCTTGTTGTGCTCAGCATGTCAAGCTAAGGCCATCTTTTCCTGGAGGGTATAAAGCTTTGCAGGAATTTATAGAGAAAGAAAAGAAATACCCCGATGAAGCCTTAAAGAAAAGAGAGGCTGGAACAGTTTACGTTGTTTTTACCGTCGACACACTTGGTAATGTAGTTCATCCTAAAGTCGCTACTAGTGTCTCACCCTCGTTAGACAGAGAGGCACTACGCATCGTTAGAAAAATGCCCAAATGGATTCCCGCAAAGGAAGGGAATAAAAATATCAACATGGATTTTACCCTAATCATCAGGTTCAGTGCACCTCCATTACCGCTAGATCCTGAAGAACATGTAATTAGGATGAAATGTAACAATCTTCCAGAGGAGCTAGAGGCGCCTGCTGATACCAACAAGATATACGATGTTGTTGACACTTATCCGTCTTTCCAGGGTGACCTGATGACCTATTTATATAATGAAACACGTTATCCCGCTATTGCAGAAGGAACAAGTGCAGAAGGGCATGCAATAGTAAGGTTTGTTGTAGAGAGAGACGGATCTATCAGTCACGTTAAATTAATCAGATCATTGGCTTCCTCATATGCCATTCCCATCATAGACAGCATGACAGCCGAGTATCGTCAGAAAGCCGAGGCACACAACAAAGCACTTCAGCCCATGGACGATGAAGTCGTTCGTGTTATCAAAGCCATGCCTAAATGGAATCCGGGTAAGTATCACGGTGAATTTGTTCGTGTTTGGAATGTGGCCCCCATCCCCGTATCCTTTAAGGTCCACTTGAAATAAATAATATGAAACGCATAAAACCGCTCTCACTTGCAACCATCCTTTTATGTTCCGTGCTGCATTTGTTGGTCGACGGATTATGCGTATGCAGTCTTTACCTGATAGCATCATCATTTTCTGCGTTGCATCTTGTAGGCATCTTTCTTACCTATAATATATTGGCCTTCCTGACACAGCCGTTGACGGGATTGTGGGCAGACAGCTTGAAGCGCCATCACTGGATGCTGTTGGCATCTGTCCTATTGCTGACGGTGGCAGTCTTGGCAACATCGATTGTCGTCAGTTTCAGGTTGTCAACTGTGGGTATGATGGTGATACCTATATTACTGGGAATGGGAAACTCGCTGTTTCATGTGTGGGGAGGCAAACAAGTGGCCGTTACGACGGGTAATGATATGCGTGCCCTTGGTGCTTTTGTCTCAACAGGAGCTTTTGGCTTGGCCCTTGGCATTGTTTTCTTCTCGTGGCCTTTACTCTATACAGTTTTGCTTACTATCTGTGTGTTGTCAACGGCTTACGTGCACCTGGACCTCAAAGCGGGCATCTCTGCCATCAATAGTCAGGAGGCGGAATGTCGATTCAGTAAGCTGTTCATATGGATGTCGTTGTTGGTTCTGATGCTTGTGGTCATGCTGCGCTCTTTTGTGGGAGAGACGTTCAGTGGTGAGATGTCGAGGACCAGCAGTGTGGTACTTCTGATAGGATTGCTCTCAATGTTGGGAAAGATGGCTGGCGGATGGCTGGCGCATCATCTGGGCATCGTCAGGATGTTTGCATTGGTCATCGTCTTAGTGCTGGTCTGCTTGGTGTTCAGGAGTCAGGAGATGGTGATAGCTCTAGTTGGCTTGTTCGCTGTCAACTGTACGATGCCCGTCACCCTTTATCTGGCAAATGTGGTGCTGCCTAAGCGCGAAGGACTGGCCTTCGGATTGCTGGCTGCTGCACTTATTCCAGGATATTTATTAGCTTTCATTTAGCCTATGATGATATTTCCGATGCTATTACTTGCCCTCGTGCCAACGATCATGATAGAATTCGTGGTCCTGTTGCTCTTACGCGAACGTCGTAGGCTGGTGCTGGGCTCGTCTGTTGTCATCAACATTCTCACAAATATTCCCTTGAATCTTTACATCGTTTATGTTGATAGCAGCGTGATGACGATTGTTATGGGTGAATTGCTGGTGGTTGCTGTAGAGGCATTATGGTACTATCTTTTCATTCGTATCTTGTCGCGCGCATTCATCTATAGTTTTCTGTGTAATGCCATCAGTTTCCTGACAGGACTATTGGTGCAACTCCTTATGGCGTATTATCAACTTATTAGCATATAAACCCTATAAAACTATTGTATTATGACATTATTAGACATTATCATTGACCCAAATGACTCCCTGTTCCGCTCACATTCAGAAACTCCAGTTCCTGCACCCGAACCTGAAGTCCCTTACTCTGTAATTCCTACTGAAACAATGGATACCATTACTGTGACATCTGATGTGATTTCAGGTAAACAGCAGTTGGCAGACATTGCTCCCGATCCTACGGAGACTGTGGGAATGGTAAGTGATAATCTTCTTCTGACAATCATCGTTGTTTTGGTTGCCTTGTGTTTGTGTTTCTACTTCGTTTGGAAATATCGAAAGAATAAAGCCTAGTGAATACTAAAAAAAGTATCTGTAATGTTTGCATGGTAAAAAGGATTTACCTACCTTTGCACCACATAAAAAACTTAACAGATATTTTTCAGGAACAAATGCAATTGAAATCAAGATCTAGGATTGAAAAGGGTAACGCCGTGGTGCTTTCGCTGGCATGCGTGTGCACCCTTCTCTTATCGTCGTGTGCTATTATAAGGGGCTATCGGGCCGATGGACAAAGTGGGCCGGATATCTATAGTTTTGAGCATCATGTGCACGACACCATCGCCAATGGAACGTCGACGTTCTCGTTTCCTCATGCCAAGCAACAGTCCGCATGGATAGACACGCTCCACTTTTTTAATCAGGGTAAGCGCTATAAGAACGTGACGCTATGGGAGGCCCTGAAGGGTAAGACGGATACGCAGGGCGTCCTCATCATCCACAACGACAGCATCGTCTATGAGCATTATGTGGGCGACATCACCATCGATAGGTTGGGAACGGTGTTCTCTGTGTCGAAGTCTATCACGTCGCTGATGTGTGGCATTGCTGTCTATGAGGGTTACATCAAGAGTGTGGACGATGTGGTGACTGACTATCTGCCTGAACTCAAGAAGAAAGACCCTATGTGGCAGAAACTCACCATCCGACACCTGCTCGACATGCGGAGTGGACTGGACTTCGACGATACCTACTCGCTGCGATTGAAGGAATTGAAGCGTCTCAACGCCATGGCGAAGCTGAACTACGGCCATAACCTGATGAAGCAGATTCGTGGGCTGAAGTTCAGGTGCGAGCCTGGCAAGGAACATCGCTATGAGAGTATGACGGCCCAGATCCTTGGTGTTGTCATCGAACGGGCCACTGGCCAGCGCTATATTGACTATCTCAGCGAGAAGGTGTGGAAGCCCTTGCAGATGGAGTCGCCTGCCATTGTCAATATCGACAGTCGTAAGCATGGGGTGGCGCATGCCTTTGGTGGCATATCGACCACGATGCAGGACCTGGCCAAGATTGGTCGGCTTTACATGAACGGTGGTGTGTGGAACGGCCAGCGCATCGTCAGCGAGGAGTGGATACATCAGACCACCGACTATTCTGAGGACAACGACGGCTATCACTTCAACTGGTATAACCTAAGTAGTATTGGGGCCGACAAGGCGCCATATCCTGGCTATTATGCCCATGGCATTCGTGGACAGGTGCTTTATGTGAACCCCTATAAGCGCCTTATCATGGTGAGAATGGGTAGGCAGGACAATACTTTTGCGTCGATTCCTTATGTTTTTGAACAATTGAGCAACTTTTTTTAGTATCTTTGCACCCAGAAGATAACGTTGTTAATGATATAAATTTAATAATGATGAACCTGAATCTAACATCTACTATCAATTTCGATCATATCGCTGACCGTCAGTTGCGAAGCGATGTGATTGCTCTTTGCCTCAAAACGGGAAAGCCTGTGCTGAAGCTTTCGACGAAGGATTATGTGGACAACGGCATGCAGCACTATGTCGAAGAATATGGATCGGCAGGATTGGTGAACATCGCTGTGTTCAACATCCTGCAGCACACCATCACTGGCTGGCCTGGAGGAAAGCCTAATGCTGACGATTCTACGCGTCCAGAGCGTGCGCTGCCTTATCCCAAGCGTGTCATTGTCTTCTCGCCGCATCCTGACGATGATGTTATCTCGATGGGTGGCACTATCCGTCGACTGAAGCAGCAGGGGCACGACGTGCATATTGCCTATGAGACTTCAGGTAATATTGCTGTGGCCGACGAGGAGGTGAGACTCTACATGCATTTCCTGCGTTCTTTCAATGAGGTGTTTGCCAATGGCAGCGATGAACTCATCAAGCGTTATGCCGATGAGGTGTTGGGATTCATCAAACGGAAGCAGGAGGGCGACTTTGACAGTCGCGATGTGCTGACCGTCAAGGGACTCATCCGTCGTGGTGAGGCGCGCAATGCCTGTGGATATAATGGTGTTAAGAAGGATCATATTCATTTCCTCGACCTGCCTTTCTATGAGAGTGGCAAGATTGAGAAGTTGCCCATGTCGGAGCGCGATGTGCACATCATTCAGGAGTTGCTGCAGCAGATCAAGCCGCATCAGATATACGTGGCTGCCGACCTAGCCGATCCTCATGGCACGCATCGCAAGTGTACTGATGCTGTGCTGGCTGCCATCGACGAGGAGAAGAAGGCTGGCGCTGAATGGCTCAACGAGTGTCGCGTGTGGATGTATCGTGGGGCCTGGTCTGAATGGGAGATTGAGAATATTGAGATGTGCGTGCCCATGAGTCCTGAGGAGTTGCGCGAGAAACGCAACGCCATCCTTCGCCATCAGAGTCAGATGGAGAGTGCACCGTTTCTGGGTAACGACGAGCGTCTGTTCTGGCAGCGTGCCGAGGATCGTAACCGTGCCACGGCCAAACTCTACGACGACCTGGGCCTGGCCTGCTACGAGGCCATGGAGGCCTTCGTTGAGTATAAGTTCTGAAAAAAGCCGCACAAGACATGATGTTCATGTTTTGTACGGCCTTATCCTATTCTCCTGGCTAGGTTATCGATGCAGGAGATGATGAGTAGTTTGTTGTTGTCAGCGAACGATTATCTTCTTGCCGTTGTTGATATACAGACCCTTATCAACTGTCTGACTGTTTACTTTTCGTCCTTGCAGGTCGTAAGATGCGCCATTCGTGAATAAGGCATCCATGGCGACGCTATGAACATTTGATTCGATGTTGAAGTAGTCCTTCCATATATTTGCGGCCTTGTATAACTCTATACTTGCTTCAGGAACATATAGCTTGCAGGCTTGCTTGTCGGTATTGGAGAAAACATAGTTGCTACATACGGGTGGAGTCGTTGCAAGACATGTAATGGTGTTCACGTTTTCACATGCGGTGAATCCAAATTCAGCCACAGAAGGCACGCTCCTCAATTGACTTCATCGTGTTAGGAAACTTAACGGATGTAACATCATAGCATTGGTCGAATGCCAACTCGCCAACGCCTGTAACAGTATAGCCTGATACCTCTTCTGGTATGACGATATCGCCATGATAACCTCCTTGGATGCGCTCCCATGTGCCGTCGCCTAATTGTCTCATGCGATACGTCACCTTTGCCGTCCTCGTTGCATTGTCAAAGGAGTACTCTAAATCTTGTGCTCCTGCATTTAGTGCAGTGAGCATCAGTACGAGTGTAAATAGATTCTTTTTTCATAGTCGTAATAATATTGTTTGTTATTAGATTGTTTGCAAATATACGAAATGTGTTGAAAAAAGGTACTCTCATATTCGCAGAAAAACATTGCAAAATCACAGAAAAGCAGTGGAATAACGAAAGAACCGACTAACACTATGAAAAATGTTAGTCGGTTCCTGTATTTTTATTGTTTGTTCGCTTAGAAGGCTGAAGCTTTTAACTTTAATCCTGCAGCTTCGTCGATGCCAAACATGATGTTCATGTTTTGTACGGCCTGACCAACGGCGCCCTTCAGCAGATTGTCGATGGCCGAGGTGATGAGCAGTTTGTTGCCAAACTTCTCGCAGTGCACCAATGCCTTGTTGGTATTTACCACCTGCTTCAGGTCGATGGCCTTGTCGGTATAGTGCGTAAAGGCGGCATCGGCATAGAAGTCCTTATAGGTGCTGATAATCTCTTCTGCAGGTACTGCGGTCTTTACCACGGCTGTACAGAAGATGCCACGGGCAAAGTCGCCACGATAGGGGATGAAGTCGATGTCGGCATCCAAATAGCCCTGCACCTGCTTCAGACTCTGACGGATCTCGGCGATATGCTGATGCTGGAAGGGCTTATAGATGCTCAGGTTATTGTTGCGCCATGAGAAGTGGGTGGTGGCGCCTGGTTTCTGACCAGCACCAGTGGATCCCGTGATGGCGTTGACGGCCACATCTTCCTTCAGCAGGTTCATATGGGCGGCAGGGAGGAGCGCCAACTGGATGGCGGTGGCAAAGCAGCCTGGGTTGGCCAGATGCTGTGCCTGCGCGATGTCGGCCTTGTTGATTTCTGGCAGACCATACACGTAGTCGTGGTCGCCCTTGATGCGGAAGTCCTGCGCCAGGTCGATAATCTTCACGCTTGCAGGGATGGTGTGTTCCTTGAGGAAGGCTTCGCTCTTGCCATGGCCGAAGCAGAAGAAGACAACGTCGACCTTGTCGAAGGGCATCTCGTCAGTGAACTTCAGATCGGTCTCGCCGATGAGGCCTTCGTGTACGTCAGAAACCAGATTGCCTGCATTACTCTCAGAGTTGGCAAAGACAATCTCTGCCTGAGGATGGTTGAGCAACACACGGATGAGTTCACCACCCGTATAGCCTGCTGCACCTAAGATACCTACTTTTATCATCCGTTTAATCCGTTAAATTTGTGGTCAAAGTAAATTAGCGTTTCTCGTCTTTGTGAATGCCGTAGTAAACGCGGAGTGGGGTAGAGCTGACCTTGATGAAGCCCTTGGCCTCGTCGGCTGTCCAGCCTGTCTGGGTCTCGCCATATTCGCCCAGCTTACTCTTGGTGAGGTCGTTGGCAGAATCGATGCCTACGGTCTCGAAGCCGTAAGGACGGAGCTTCAGAATGGCTGTACCAGTGACATTGCGCTGGCTGGAGGTGAGCATGGCCTCGATATCGGGCATCACTGGCTCCAGGTACTGACTCTCGTGGAGGAACATGCCGTACCAGTTGGCCACCTGGTCTTTCCAGTACTGCTGCCACTTAGAGAGGGTTGACTTCTCCAGCAGACGGTGTGCTTCGATAATCAGTTTGGGGGCGGCAGCCTCAAAGCCTACGCGACCCTTGATGCCGATGATGGTGTCGCCCACGTTGGCGTCGCGGCCAATGGCGTAGGATGCGCCAATCTCCTCGATCTTCTGGATGGCTTTCACCTTGTCGTCAAACTGCTCACCGTTGACGGCTACAATCTCACCCTTGTCGAAGGAGATCTTCAGCAGCGCCTCGTTTTCCTTGGCTGTGACGTGCTTCAGGTAAGCATCCTCAGGCAGCCCCTGAGTGGGGTCGAGGAGTTCGCCGCCACAGATACTGGTGCCCCAGATACCTACGTTATATGAATACTTCAACTTGGTGAAGTCGGCAAAATAGCCATTGGCGTTCAGGTAGTCGACCTCCTCCTTACGTGTCAGGTTACGGTCACGTGTCAAGGTGATAATCTCGACGCCAGGAGCCATCACCAGGAAGGTCATGTCGAAACGAATCTGGTCGTTGCCTGCACCTGTAGAGCCGTGTGCAATGGCATCGGCGCCAATCTCCTTGGCATAACGGGCAATGGCGATGGCCTGGAAGATACGCTCTGACGATACGCTGATGGGATAGCAGTTGTTTCGCAGCACATTGCCGAAGATCATGTACTTCAATGACTTGGCATAGTACTCCTGTGTAACATCGAGGGTCACATATTTCACAGCGCCCAACTTATAGGCGTTCTCTTCGTTCTTCTTCAGCTGCTCGGCCGAGAATCCGCCAGTGTTGGCACAAGCGGCATATACTTCGTAACCTAACTCCTTGGTCAGATACATTACATTGTAGCTGGTGTCCAATCCACCGCTGAATGCTACTACAACTTTCTTCTTACTCATATCTTTCTTTTTTTTTATTTCTCTTCTAATTCATCCAGGTGGCGAATGCGGGCCAGCACGTCGTCTGTGATCTTGGCTGGCAGATGCTCTGTTGGGTCGTAGAGCATGGCTGTGCAGATGCAGTATTTGCGTCCTGTGCGATGCAGTACATCCACGTTGACACAACCTTCGCAACCCTTCCAGAATGCTTCATCGTCGGTCAGGTCGGCAAAGGTTACAGGCTGATAGCCCAACTTGGTGTTCATGTTCATCACTGCGGCACCACTGGTCAGCGAGAAAATCTTGGCGTGGGGCCAACGGGTGCGGGCTAACGTAAAGGTCATGTCCTTGATGCGCTTGGCTAATCCCAAACCACGGAAGTCAGGATGTACGATAAGACCGGAGGTGGTTACATACTGCTGGTTCTCCCATGTCTCAATATAACTGAATCCGGCGAAGCGTCCGTCGCTCTTGCGAAGGGCAATGACGGCCTTGGCTTCTGCCATCTTCTTGGCCAGGTATTCGTGTGTACGCTTGGCAATGCCGGTGCCTCGTACCTTGGCGGCCTCGGCAATGGTGTCAAGTATGGTGTCTACATAGGCCTCGTGTTCTACATCAGCCACAAGGACTTCAATTTCTTCTTTTTCCATTTATAATAGTAATTGTGTTCATTTCATATTAGGGACGACCTTGCTGAGCGCTTCCGTCACCTCTCTATGGCTGAACCCTTCTTTTATCACCACAAAGATGTTATCGTCGCCGGCAATGGTCCCAAGTATTTGAGGTAGGTCACCGCGGTCTATATTCCAGGCAATGGCACTGGCATAGCCTGGACGCGTCTTGATGACGCCCATGTTGCCTGAAAAACTGATACTAATGAAGCCGGGAATCTGCATCATCTCGCGAGCGGAACTTGGCGTGCTCACGCGCTTGTACATGGATTCGTTGGGGAGTACATAGACGTAGTTTCCACTCATGGTGGCGGCCTTGGCTACCTTTAACTGCTTTAAATCGCGGCTTAATGTGGCCTGTGTCAACTGAAAACCCTCTTTTTGCAGGGCATTTAACAACTCTTCTTGGCTACCCATCTGCTGACTCGAAATGATGAGGCGGAGGGCTTCTAGTCTATTGTTCTTTTCCTTCATAATAGTATATTTATTCAGAATTGCGGTGCAAAATTACAAACTTTTTTGCATATAGCCAAATATTTCCGTATATTTTTCCAAAATAAATATTATTGGTATAAATATTAGTTTTACGGCCTTTGTCTTTAAAAATAATACATTTTTGGAGGCTAAATGCAAAAAATATTAAAAATATCTTGGATAATTCACAAAATAGTCGTACCTTTGCACCCGCTTTTCGTGCGCGCAGTGTGCGCACGCGGGCATTTATGTATAACTATTTAATATTTAAAGTCAAAAAACAGTATGATTATTGTACCAGTAAAAGAAGGCGAGAACATCGAGAAGGCCCTCAAGAAGTTTAAGAGAAAGTTTGAGAAGACAGGTATTGTGAAAGAGCTGCGTCGTCGTCAGCAGTTTGACAAGCCTTCTGTTCTGAAGCGCCTGAAGATGGAGCACGCCGTTTACGTACAGAAGCTCCGCGCTACTGAGGAATAATTAAAATTATTTCCTCAAAAATTTGGTAGTTTCATAAAATTTCCGTAAATTCGTTGCCGAAAACATTAGTTTGATTGCAACGCTTTATGATTGACCAGTTTCTCAACTATCTGCGCTACGAAAGGAATCGCAGCGAACTGACAGTAGAAAGGTATGAGGATAGTCTGAAGGACTTCCAACAATACTTTGAGAGACTAGAAGGTGGGCTCACATGGGCGTCTGTGGATGCCGACGTCATCCGGTCGTGGATGGAAAGTCTGATGGAAAAGGGTAATATCGCCTCGACGGTGAATACAGGGCTTTCGGCCTTGAAATCCTTTTACCGTTTCGCCCTGGCAAGGGGGTTGGTCAGTCGGGATCCGGCGCATATGGTGAAGGGTCCGAAAAAGCGGAAACCGCTGCCGCAGTTTGTGAAGGAGTCGGAACTTAACGAACTCTTGGATCAGACGGAATGGAGTGATACATATATAGATGTACGTGCGCGTACCATTCTTATTACTCTATATGAGGCAGGGTTGCGACGAAGCGAACTAGTGGGGCTTGACGATAAAGACGTTGACCTGACTGCTATGCAGTTGAAGGTTACCGGTAAACGCAATAAACAGCGCGTCATCCCCTTCGGCAAAGAGTTGGCCGAACAGCTGAGCCTGTATAAGGCTTGCCGTGATGAGCAAATCCAAAGAAATTCTTCTGCGTTCTTCCTGGGAACCAGGGGAAATCGGATAACTGCAAACGAGGTGTACAAAGTTGTTAGGGATTGTCTTTCGAAAGTGACAACCTTAAAGAAGAAGTCGCCCCATGTGCTAAGGCATAGTTTTGCAACCGCATTGCTTAATCATGATGCTGGATTGGAAAGTGTGAGGCAGTTGCTGGGACATGAGAGCCTGGAAACGACCGAGATTTACACACATACCACGTTCGAACAACTAAAGCGAGTTTATCATGAGTCCCATCCTAGGGACTAGACCTTTATAGTTTAACTTATTAAAATAGGAGGTAACTATGGAAATTAAGATTCAGTCGATCCATTTCGACGCTACCGAGAAGTTAGAGGCGTTTATCGAAAAGAAAGTCGCCAAGTTAGAAAAGTCGTACGAAGATATACAGAAAGTAGAGGTGCAATTAAAGGTCGTAAAGCCTGCTACCGCCCAGAATAAGGAAGCCAGTTTGCAAGTGGCAGTCCCTGGAAATACACTAAGAGTAGAGAAGGTTAGCGACACATTTGAAGAGAGTATAGATCTCTGCGTTGACTCTATGAGGGCTCAATTGCAGAAATTCAAGGAAAAATTGAGAAATTACTAAAAAAATCAAGGAAAAGTTTTGGTAATTCAAAAATAAGTAGTAACTTTGCAGCCGTTTTCCAACAGGTCGTAAATCTGAATAGAGAACGGCTGCTTAGAAAAGCCTCTTTAGCTCAGTTGGCCAGAGCACGTGATTTGTAATCTCGGGGTCGTTGGTTCGAATCCGACAAGAGGCTCAAAGCAAGTTGGGACGCAAGACTTTTGGGTGTTTTCCAGAGTGGCCAAATGGGGCAGACTGTAAATCTGCTGTCTTTCGACTTCGGTGGTTCGAATCCATCAGCACCCACTCTCACGAGATGGTTTTTGCGGAAATAGCTCAGTTGATAGAGCACTAGCCTTCCAAGCTGGGGGTCGCGGGTTTGAGCCCCGTTTTCCGCTCTATAAACAAAATGCTGTAATAGCTCAGTGGTAGAGCACTTCCTTGGTAAGGAAGAGGTCCTGAGTTCAACTCTCAGTTACAGCTCTCTCTGAGGACCGATTGGAGGAGCAAAAACATAAGTATATTCACAAAATTAATAAAACAACAAAACAATGGCAAAAGAGACATTTGTGCGTACCAAACCGCACGTAAACATTGGTACAATTGGTCACGTTGACCATGGTAAGACTACTCTGACCGCTGCTATCACCACTGTGCTGGCTAAGGCTGGTCTTTCTGAGGTTAAGTCTTTCGACCAGATTGACAATGCTCCCGAGGAGAAGGAGCGTGGTATCACTATTAACACTGCTCACGTTGAGTACGAGACCAAGCTGCGTCACTACGCTCACGTTGACTGCCCGGGACACGCCGACTATGTGAAGAACATGGTAACTGGTGCTGCTCAGATGGACGGTGCTATTCTGGTTGTTGCTGCTACTGACGGTCCTATGCCTCAGACTCGTGAGCACGTTCTGCTCGCTCGTCAGGTAAACGTTCCCCGTCTGGTTGTATTCCTGAACAAGTGCGATATGGTTGAGGATGAGGAGATGCTGGAGCTCGTTGAGATGGAGGTTCAGGAGATTCTCGCTCAGTACGAGTTCGAGGATGAGACTCCTATCATTCGTGGTTCTGCTCTTGGCGCCCTGAACGGTGTTGAGAAGTGGGAGCAGAAGGTGATGGAGCTGATGGATACCTGCGACACTTGGATCCAGGAGCCTCCTCGTGCTACCGATAAGCCTTTCTTGATGCCTGTTGAGGACGTATTCTCAATCACTGGCCGTGGTACTGTTGCTACTGGTCGTATCGAGACTGGTGTTATCCACGTTGGTGACGCTGTTGAGCTGCTCGGTCTTGGTGAGGATAAGAACTCAGTTGTAACTGGTGTTGAGATGTTCCGCAAGCTCCTCGATGAGGGTCAGGCTGGTGATAACGTAGGTCTGCTGCTCCGCGGTATCGATAAGAACGAGATCAAGCGTGGTATGGTGCTCTGCCATCCCGGACAGATCAAGCCTTTCAAGAAGTTCAAGGCTTCTATCTACGTTCTGAAGAAGGAAGAGGGTGGTCGTCACACTCCATTCGGAAACAAGTATCGTCCTCAGTTCTACCTCCGCACCATGGACTGCACCGGTGAGATTCACCTGCCCGAGGGTGTTGAGATGGTAATGCCTGGTGACAACGTTGAGATCACTGTTGAGCTGATCTACGCTGTTGCTCTGAACAAGGGTCTGCGTTTCGCTATCCGCGAGGGTGGTCGTACCGTAGGTTCAGGCCAGATCACTGAGGTATATGAGGACTAATCTCCTCTGATCTCTAGATCATCTAAGAATTCTAGTAACACTAGATAAAAGAAGCCCCCGCTCTAGGGTGGGGGCTTACTTACGGGAATAGCTCAGTTGGTAGAGCATCGGTCTCCAAAACCGAGGGTCGTGGGTTCGAGTCCTCCTTCCCGTGCTAAATAATAAAAGAGATGAATATTTTCAAGAAGTTTTTCAAGTATTGTCAGGTGTGCTATGATGAGTTGGCACATAAGGTAACTTGGCCTACATCTAAGGAGCTCACTGGAAGTGCTGTGTTAGTACTGTCGGCTTCGCTGATTATTGCTTTGGTTGTCTTCGTAATGGACAAGATATTTGAACAAATCATGAGCCTGGTTTATCCGGGCTAATGCTATATAGTAGATTAGGTAATGGCAGAAACTGGAAAGAAATGGTATGTCCTGAAGGCTGTTAGCGGTAAAGAGGCTAAGGTCAAGGAGTATCTGGAGGCACTGATGAAGAATAACGAAATGCTGGCTGCAAATGTAGGCCAGATTTTGCTGCCTACAGAAAAGTATGCCCAGCTTCGCAATGGAAAGCGCGTGGTCAAGGAGAAGTTGTTCCTCCCTGGCTATGTTCTCGTTGAGGCTCGCCTGGATGGTGAGACTGCTCATACACTGCGCTTTATTCCTAATGTGCTTGGCTTTTTGGGTGGAATGGATAATCCCAGTCCTGTTCGTCAGGCTGATATTAATAGAATTCTTGGCACCGTTGAGGATACTGCTATCAGAACAGAAGAGGTAACTGTACCTTACACTGTTGATGAGGCTGTGAAGGTGACCGATGGTCCTTTCAGCGGATTCAGTGGTATTATCGAAGAGGTTAACGCTGAGAAGCGCAAGTTGAAGGTGATGGTTAAGATCTTCGGACGAAAAACACCTTTGGAACTTGGATTTAATCAAGTAGAGAAAGAATAGAGCGTAATTGTTACGTGCGCCGTTCTAGTATACGGTCACTAGAGGCTTCCACTCTATGACTTATATGCAAAACATTCAAAATTATTAAAAAGAAATGGCTAAAGAAGTTGCTGGATTAATCAAATTACAGATTAAAGGTGGCGCTGCAAATCCCTCACCTCCCGTAGGACCTGCTCTTGGTTCAAAGGGTATTAACATCATGGGATTCTGCAAAGAGTTCAACGCCAGAACCCAGGATAAGGCAGGTAAGGTTCTTCCTGTTGTTATCACTTACTACGCCGACAAGTCATTCAGCTTTGTCATCAAGACTCCTCCCGCAGCTGTTCAGTTGCTCGAGGCTGCGAAGGTGAAGAGTGGAAGTGCTGAGCCTAACCGTAAGAAGGTTGCTACCGTAACATGGGATCAGGTTCGCGCTATCGCAGAAGATAAAATGGCTGACCTCAACTGTTTCACAATTGAGTCTGCTATGAAGCTGATTGCTGGTACTGCTCGTAGTATGGGTATTACTGTAAAAGGGGATTTCCCTGGTGAATAACAAATAACTTCAATTTTAAGACAATGAGTAAACTGACAAAAAATCAAAAGTTGGTAGCTGATAAGGTTGAAGCAGGGAAAGCATACTCTTTGAAGGAAGCTGCAGCATTGGTTAAGGAAATTACCACAACCAAGTTTGATGCTTCTGTTGATATCGATGTACGCTTGGGCGTTGACCCGCGTAAGGCTAACCAGATGGTTCGTGGCGTTGTTTCGCTGCCTAACGGTACTGGTAAGGTTACTCGCGTTCTCGCTCTCTGTACTCCTGATCAGGAGGCTGCCGCTAAGGAAGCTGGTGCCGACTATGTTGGTCTCGATGAATATATCGAAAAGATCAAGGGCGGTTGGACTGATGTTGATGTGATCATTACGATGCCTTCATGCATGGGTAAGCTCGGTCCTTTGGGCCGCGTGCTCGGTCCTCGTGGACTGATGCCTAACCCCAAGAGTGGCACTGTAACTATGGACGTCGCCAAGGCAGTTAAGGAAGTAAAGCAGGGTAAGATTGACTTTAAGGTTGATAAGGCCGGTATCGTGCACACATCAATCGGTAAGATCAACTTCACCGCTGATCAGATCTTCGAGAATGCCAAGGAGTTCGTCGCTACTATTATCAAGTTGAAGCCTGCTGCTGCTAAGGGTACTTATATTAAGAGTATCTTCCTTTCAAGCACTATGAGTAAGGGTATCAAGATCGATCCTAAATCAGTTGAATAACTCGTTAAAAGATTAGACAAATGAAAAAGGAAGTAAAAGATACTATCATCGTAGAACTTGGTGAGAAACTGAAGCAGTATCCTCATTTCTATCTGGTCGACCTGGCTGGACTGAACGCTGAGAAGACAAGCGACCTACGTCGCAAGTGCTTCAAGAACGAAATCAAATTGGTTGTTGTTAAGAACACCCTGCTCCACAAGGCTTTTGAGGCTTCGGAGATTGATTTCTCTCCCCTGTATGACTGCTTGAAGGGTAACACTGCTGTTATGTTCGCACAGACAGCTAATGTTCCTGCAAAACTCCTCAAGGAATATGAGAAGGACGGCATTCCTGCATTGAAGGGTGCCTATGCCGAGGAAAGCATCTTTGTTGGTGCTGACAAACTTGCCGAGTTGGTTGCTATCAAGAGCAAGAACGAGCTTATCGCCGAGGTTGTGGCTTTGCTGCAGTCGCCGATCAAGAATGTTGTTTCTGGCTTGAATGCCGGTGGCAAGGTCCACGGTCTGCTTGACGCTATCGCTGAGCGTAACAAATAAGCGAAAAAGTAATTTCATTAACATTAAAAACAATTAAAATTTTAAATAAAATGGCAGATATCAAAGCTATTGCAGAAGAGTTGGTAAACCTTACTGTAAAAGAAGTTAACGAGTTGGCAACAGTCCTGAAGGACGAGTATGGAATTGAGCCTGCTGCTGCAGCCGTTGCTGTAGCTGCTGGTCCTGCTGCTGGTGGCGCTGCTCCCGCAGCTGAGGAGAAGTCTTCTTTCGATGTAATTCTGAAGGAGGCTGGTGCTGCTAAGTTGCAGGTTGTAAAGGCAGTTAAAGAGGCTTGCGGTCTCGGTCTGAAGGAAGCTAAGGACCTCGTAGACGCTGTTCCTGCTACTGTTAAGGAAGGCCTGTCTAAGGAAGAGGCTGAGAACCTGAAGAAGGCTATCGAGGCTGCTGGTGCCGTAGTTGAGCTGAAGTAATTTAAGCACAACAATAACTTTTGGTTAGGGACTCTCCAGTAGAGGGTTCCTAACCTTTTCTTGTCTTAGTCCGGTTTACCCGGATTCCCCGGAAGTTCCGGATCAAACAAATAATCATTTATTTATGACTTCGAAAGTAATAGACAATAGAGTAAATTTTGGCAGCGTCAAGAATCCGATGCCGTTACCTGATTTCCTCGATGTGCAATTAAAGTCTTTCAAAGACTTCCTGCAGTTGGACACTCCGCCTGAGGAACGCAAGAACGATGGTCTGTATAAGGTTTTCGCAGAGAACTTCCCTATCACAGATACTCGTAACAACTTTGTTCTTGAGTTCTTGGATTACTATATTGACCCGCCCCGCTACACCATCGACGAGTGCTTGGAGCGCGGTCTGACCTATAGCGTACCTTTGAAGGCCAAGCTGAAGCTGTATTGCACTGACCCTGATCATGAGGATTTCGGTACAGTTATTCAGGATGTGTTCCTTGGTCCTATCCCTTACATGACTGCTAACGGTACCTTTGTGATCAATGGTGCCGAACGTGTGGTTGTATCGCAGTTGCACCGTTCACCTGGTGTATTCTTCGGCCAGAGCGTTCATGCTAATGGCTCACTGCTGTATTCAGCCCGTATCATACCTTTTAAGGGTTCTTGGATTGAGTTCGCTACTGACATTAACAACGTGATGTATGCTTACATCGATCGTAAGAAGAAGTTGCCTGTTACTACACTGTTGCGTGCCATCGGTTTTGAAACCGATAAGGACATCCTGCAGATCTTCGACCTGGCCGAGGAGGTTAAGGTAAGTAAGAAGGCTCTGAAGGAGGTTATCGGTTGTAAGTTGGCTGCCCGTGTGCTGAAGAGCTGGAACGAGGACTTCGTTGATGAGGATACTGGCGAAGTTGTTTCTATCGAGCGTAACGAGGTCATCATGGACCGTGAGACTGAAATCACGGAAGACAACATGATGGATATTCTTGAGAGCGGTGCTCAGACCATCTTGGTTCACAAGGACGAGTCTGTTGCTCAGGACTATTCTATCATCTTCAATACATTGGCCAAAGACCCCAGTAACTCTGAGAAGGAGGCCGTGCTTTACATCTATCGTCAGTTGCGTAACGCAGATCCTGCCGATGATGCCAGTGCACGTGAGGTTATCCAGAACCTGTTCTTCTCTGATAAACGTTATGACCTGGGTGATGTTGGTCGTTACCGTATCAATAAGAAGTTGGGTCTCGACACCGAAATGGATGTTCGCGTCCTGACTAAGGAAGATATTATTGAGATTATCAAGTATCTCATTCAGTTGATCAACTCGAAGGCTACTGTCGATGATATTGACCACCTGTCTAACCGTCGCGTACGTACCGTCGGTGAGCAGCTGTCTAATCAGTTCTCTATCGGTCTGGCTCGTATGAGCCGCACCATCCGTGAGCGCATGAACGTGCGTGACAATGAGGTGTTCACCCCGATGGATCTGATTAACGCGAAGACTATCTCGAGTGTTATCAACTCGTTCTTCGGAACCAATCCTCTGTCTCAATTCATGGACCAAACCAACCCGCTGGCCGAGGTGACTCACAAGCGTCGTCTCTCTGCTCTGGGTCCTGGCGGTCTGTCACGTGAGCGTGCTGGCTTCGAGGTGCGTGACGTACACTATACACACTATGGTCGTCTGTGTCCTATTGAGAGTCCTGAGGGACCTAACATTGGTCTGATCTCTTCTCTCTGTGTGTATGCTAAGATTAATGATCTTGGCTTTATCCAGACTCCTTATCGTAAGGTGGAGAATGGTATTGCCAATCTGAATAACGACGATATTGTATATCTGACTGCCGAGGAGGAGGAGAACTTCATTATTGGTCAGGGTAATGCACCTCTGAACGATGATGGTACGTTTATCCGTCCTGTCGTTAAGTGTCGTCAGGATGCTGACTTCCCCGTGGTTCCTCCCACAGAAGTGAACCTCATGGATGTGTCACCTCAGCAGATTGCCTCTATCGCAGCTTCGCTGATTCCTTTCTTGGAGCACGATGATGCTCACCGTGCACTGATGGGATCGAACATGATGCGTCAGGCTGTGCCCCTGCTCCATAACGAGGCTCCTATTGTGGGTACTGGTATTGAGAAGCAGGTGTGTGAGGATTCTCGCACCATGGTTACCGCCGAGGGTGATGGCGTGATTGAGTATGTGGATGCTACAACCATCCGTATTCTCTACGACCGCACCGAGGATGAGGAGTTCGTAAGCTTCGAGCCTGCTCTGAAGGAATATCGTATCGCTAAGTTCCGCCGTACCAACCAGAACATGACTATCGACCTGCGTCCTATCTGTAATAAGGGCCAGCGTGTGAAGAAGGGTGATATCCTGACTGAGGGTTATGCTACTGAGAATGGTGAGTTGGCTCTGGGTCGCAACCTGCTGGTGGCTTACATGCCTTGGAAGGGTTATAACTATGAGGATGCTATCGTGCTGAACGAGCGTATCGTTCGTGAGGACGTGCTGACCTCTGTTCACGTGGATGAGTACTCACTCGACGTGCGTGAGACCAAGCGTGGCGTGGAGGAGTTCACCTCTGATATTCCTAATGTGAGTGAAGAGGCTACCAAGGATCTGGACGAGAACGGTGTGATCCGTGTGGGTGCTCGTGTAGAGCCCGGCGATATCCTGATTGGTAAGATTTCACCTAAGGGTGAGAGCGATCCTTCACCTGAGGAGAAGTTGCTCCGCGCTATCTTCGGTGATAAGGCAGGTGATGTGAAGGACTCTTCTTTGAAGGCTAACCCCTCACTGACTGGTGTCGTTATCGATAAGAAGCTCTTCGCTCGTGCTATCAAGACTCGTCAGACCAAGCAGCAGGATAAGATCGTGCTGGCTAAGATTGATGATGAGTACCAGGCTAAGGTTGACGACCTAAAGGATATCCTGGTTGACAAGCTGCTGGAGCTCACGAAGGGTAAGACCTCACAGGGTGTGAAGGACTATACTGGTGCAGAGGTTATCTCTAAGGGTTCTAAGTTCACTATGACAAACCTGAAGAACTTGGAGTACGGTGATATCCAGACCAGCAAGTGGACAAATGATGAGCATAAGAATGAACTCATTGGTCAGCTCATCATCAACTATATGAAGAAGTACAAGCTGCTTGATGCTGAGATGAAGCGTAAGAAGTTTGCTATCACCATTGGTGACGAGCTGCCTTCTGGCATCCTGCAGATGGCTAAGGTATATGTGGCCAAAAAGCGTAAGATTGGTGTGGGTGATAAGCTCGCCGGTCGTCACGGTAACAAGGGTATCGTGTCGAAGGTCGTACGTCAGGAGGATATGCCATTCCTCGAGGATGGCCGTCCCGTTGACTTGGTTCTGAACCCGCTGGGTGTGCCTTCTCGTATGAACCTCGGTCAGATCTTCGAGGCTATCCTCGGTGCTGCCGGTAAGCGTCTTGGCGTGAAGTTTGCTACTCCTATCTTCGACGGTGCTAAGCTTGACGATCTGGCTGCTTGGACCGACAAGGCCGGTCTGCCTCGTCTCTGCTCTACTCACCTGTATGACGGTGAGACTGGTGAGCGTTTCGACCAGCCTGCTACTGTAGGTATCACTTACTTCTTGAAACTCGGTCACATGGTTGAGGATAAGATGCACGCCCGTTCTATCGGTCCGTACTCTCTCATCACTCAGCAGCCTCTTGGTGGTAAGGCCCAGTTCGGTGGTCAGCGTTTCGGTGAGATGGAGGTCTGGGCACTGGAGGCCTTTGGTGCCAGCCATGTGCTGCAGGAGATCCTGACTATCAAGTCTGATGATACCGTAGGTCGCTCAAAGGCTTATGAGGCCATTGTGAAGGGTGAGCCCATGCCTACTCCTGGTATTCCTGAGTCTCTGAACGTGTTGCTGCACGAGCTCCGTGGCTTGGGTCTGAGCGTAACCCTCGATTAAAGGTAATAAGGTAAAAAAGTAAATAAGAAAATTGAAATATGGCTTTCAAGAAAGATTCAAAGACAAAGAATAATTTCACCAAGATTACCATTGGTCTTGCTTCGCCTGAGCAGATCCTTGAGAGTTCTTTTGGTGAGGTTACCAAGCCAGAGACTATCAACTACCGTACCTATAAGCCCGAGCGCGATGGTCTGTTCTGTGAGCGTATATTCGGTCCTACCAAGGACTATGAGTGTGCCTGCGGAAAGTACAAGCGCATCCGTTATAAGGGTATCGTGTGCGACCGATGCGGTGTTGAGGTGACCGAGAAGAAGGTTCGTCGTGAGCGTAGCGGTCACATTGAGCTGGTGGTGCCCGTGGCACATATCTGGTATTTCCGCAGTCTGCCTAATAAGATCGGCTATCTGCTGGGAATGCCTACCAAGAAGCTCGATGCTGTTATCTACTACGAGCGCTATATCGTTATCCAGCCAGGTGCTCTGGAGGGTCGTAAGGATGCTGAGGGTAATCCTCTGCTGGGCTCACAGAAGTTTGACCTGCTGTCTGAGGAGGAATACAATGAGATCCTTGATAATCAGCTTTCTGAGGATAACTACTATTTGGATGATACTGATCCCAACAAGTTCGTTGCTAAGATGGGTGCAGAGGCTATCTACGAGTTGCTCCAGCAGCTTGACCTCGATTCTCTGTCGTACGAACTGCGTGACCGTGCCAACACCGACTCTTCACAGCAGCGTAAGAACGAGGCTCTGAAGCGTCTGCAGGTGGTAGAGGCTTTCCGCTCGTCTGTGGAGAAGGGCATTAACCGTCCTGAGTGGATGATCATGAAGATTATTCCTGTTACTCCTCCTGAGTTGCGTCCTCTCGTTCCCCTGGATGGCGGCCGTTTCGCTACTTCTGACTTGAACGATCTTTATCGTCGCGTGATTATCCGTAATAACCGTCTGAAGCGACTCATGGAGATTCATGCTCCTGAGGTGATTCTCAGAAATGAGAAGCGTATGCTGCAGGAGGCTGTTGACTCACTCTTCGACAACTCTCGTAAGTCGAGCGCTGTAAAGAGTGACAGTAACCGTCCTCTGAAGTCTCTCTCTGACTCACTGAAAGGTAAGCAGGGTCGTTTCCGTCAGAACTTGCTCGGTAAGCGTGTGGACTACTCAGCCCGTTCGGTTATCGTTGTAGGTCCTGAGCTGAAGATGGGTGAGTGCGGTCTGCCTAAGTTGATGGCAGCTGAGCTCTATAAGCCATTCATCATCCGTAAGCTCATTGAGCGCGGTATCGTGAAGACGGTGAAGAGCGCTAAGAAGATTGTTGACCGCCGTGAGCCTGTTATCTGGGATATCCTGGAGAACGTGATGAAGGGTCACCCTGTGATGCTGAACCGTGCACCAACACTGCACCGTCTGGGTATTCAGGCCTTCCAGCCTAAGCTGATTGAGGGTAAGGCTATCCAGTTGCACCCACTGGCTTGTACCGCGTTCAACGCTGACTTCGATGGTGACCAGATGGCTGTTCACCTTCCTCTGTCAAACGAAGCTATCCTCGAGACTCAGTTGCTGATGCTTCAGAGTCATAACATTCTGAATCCTGCTAATGGTGCTCCTATCACTGTGCCTTCACAGGATATGGTGCTTGGTCTGTACTATATCACCAAGATTCGTCCAGGTGCTAAGGGTGAGGGTCTCTCATTCTATGGCCCCGAGGAGGCTATCATCGCTCACAACGAGGGTAAGTGTGATTTGCACGCTCAGGTGAAGGTGATGGTTGACGATGTGGTTGATGGTATCAAGGTCCGTCACCAGGTAGAGACCTCTGTTGGTCGTGTCATCGTGAATGGCATCGTTCCTGCTGAGGTGGGTTATGTAAATAAGGTTATCTCTAAGAAGTCTTTGCGCGATATCATTGCCGACGTAATTAAGAACGTTGGTTTTGCCGAGGCATGTGAGTTCTTGGATGGTATTAAGAACCTGGGTTATCGTATGGCATATCTGGCAGGTCTGTCGTTCAACCTCGACGATATCATTATTCCTAAGGAGAAGGCTGACCTGATTGCTAAGGGTAATGAAGAGGTACAGCAGATTACTGACAACTATAACATGGGCTTTATTACTGACAACGAGCGTTATAACCAGGTTATTGATACTTGGACGCACGTGAACAATGATATCGGTAATATTCTGATGAAGGAAATGACCGAGGCCGACCAAGGTTTCAACGCTGTGTTCATGATGCTTGACTCTGGTGCCCGTGGTAGTAAGGACCAGATTAAGCAGCTCTCTGGTATCCGTGGTCTGATGGCTAAGCCTCAGAAAGCCGGTGCCGAGGGTCACCAGATTATTGAGAACCCAATCCTTTCGAACTTTAAGGAGGGTATGTCTGTGCTGGAGTACTTCATCTCTACTCACGGTGCTCGTAAGGGTCTGGCTGATACGGCCATGAAGACTGCCGACGCTGGTTACCTGACCCGTCGTCTGGTGGACGTCTCTCACGATGTGATTATCAACGAGGAAGACTGTGGTACATTGCGTGGATTGGAGTGCACTGCCTTGAAGAGTGGTGACGAGATTATCTCTTCTCTGTCTGAGCGTATCCTTGGTCGTGTGAGTGTACACGATGTGGTGAACCCCAAGACTGGCGACGTTATTGTTCCTGCTGGTGAGGAAATCACTGAGGCTCTGGCCGACGAGATCGAAAAGGCTGAGATCGAGATGGTTGAGATTCGTTCTGTACTGACTTGTGAGTCGAAGAAGGGTGTTTGCCGCAAGTGTTACGGTCGTAACCTGGCTACCCGTCGCATGGTTCAGAAGGGTGAGGCTGTCGGTGTGATTGCTGCTCAGGCTATTGGTGAGCCTGGTACTCAGCTGACTCTGCGTACGTTCCACGCCGGTGGTGTGGCTGCCAACGCAGCAGCCAATGCGAGCATCGTCTGCAAGTATGAGTCTGCCCGTATTGAATTCGAAGAGGTTCGTACCGTTCCATTTGATGAGGATGGTCGCGAGTGCGAGATGGTAGTGAGCCGTCTGGGTGAAATGCGTTTCGTTGATCCTAATACTAAGATTGTTCTGTCTACGGTGAACTTGCCTTATGGCTCGTCACTCTACTTTAAGAATGGCGATGTGATTAGCAAGGGTGAGAAGATTGCCCAGTGGGATCCCTTCAATGCCGTCATCGTAACTGAATATGCAGGTACACTGAAGTTTAATGATGTTATCGAAGGTGTAACCTTCCGTGCCGAGACCGACGAAACAACCGGTCTGACCGAGAAGATCGTTACCGAGTCGAAGGATAAGACAAAGGTGCCTACCTGTGATGTGCTGGATGCCAATGGCGAGAAGATTGGTACTTATAACTTCCCTGTGGGTGGTCACGTGGTTGTTGAGGACGGTCAGACAGTGAAGACTGGTGAGACGCTCGTTAAGATTCCTCGTGCAGCTGCTAAGGGTGGTGATATTACCGCCGGTCTGCCTCGTGTCACCGAGTTGTTCGAGGCTCGTAACCCATCTAACCCTGCTGTCGTATCAGAAATCGATGGTGAGGTAACCATGGGTAAGGTGAAGCGTGGTAACCGTGAGATTATTGTTACATCAAAGGCTGGCGACCAGCGTAAGTATCTTGTTTCGCTGTCTAAGCAAATCCTGGTGCAGGAGCACGACGCTGTACGTGCCGGTACTCCTCTGTCGGATGGTGCAATTACCCCGAGCGATATCCTCGCTATTAAGGGTCCCACCGCTGTACAGGAGTATATCGTGAACGAGGTTCAGGACGTGTACCGTCTGCAGGGTATCAAGATTAACGATAAACACTTTGAGATTATCGTTCGTCAGATGATGCGTAAGGTACAGATCAACGATCCCGGTGATACTTCATTCCTCGAGCAGGAGATTGTCGACAAGCTCGACTTCGCTGAGGAGAACGACCGTATCTGGGGTAAGAAGGTGGTTACCGATGCAGGTGACTCTGAGAACCTGAAGGCTGGTCAGATTGTGACTGCTCGTCGTCTGCGTGATGAGAACACTTCTCTGAAGCGTCGTGACTTGAGAACCGTACAGGTTCGCGATGCTGTGCCCGCTACATCTACACAGATTCTGCAGGGTATCACTCGTGCTGCATTGCAGACCAAGTCGTTCATGTCGGCTGCATCGTTCCAGGAAACCACGAAGGTTCTGAACGAAGCTGCTATCCGCGGCAAGCAGGATCACCTGGAGGGTATGAAGGAGAACGTGATTTGCGGTCACCTGATTCCTGCTGGTACTGGTCTTCGCGAGTTCGAGAAGATTATTGTTGGTTCAAAGGAAGAGTACGAGCGCATGCAGGCTAATCGCAAGAATGTGCTTGACTTCACAGGAGAAGCTGTGATCGAAGAGAACTAAAACGTTTTATCATATTAGAAAAAAGCCGGAAGTTTTGTACTTTCGGCTTTTTTTATTTATATTTGCAAACGAAAAAATTACTACTATGTTCTTTGAGAATGAAATGTGTAGGATGAAGGCGATAATATTTGTTATCGTTCTTTTCTTCGTTTCATGTTCTACAGGTGATGAGTCGCAGACTCGTTATCAGCGTGGAGAGATACTGGCAGAGCATAATCGCGTGGCTGATGCTATGCGTGAATACTTGTTGTCGGTAGAGGCGGATGACGATGCACAATATGTGGTGAAGGCTTTGTGTGAGTTGGGTCGTTTATCCATGGATCAGCATAATATACAACAGGCCCATACTTATTATGAGCAGGCTTTGCAAATGGTTTCTGAACAGAATGATGTAACTCAAAAGGTTCTTGTTTTACGTGACATAGGACGTTTGTCTCGTTCTGAACATCAACTGGAAGCGGCTTTAAAGTGTTTTGAAGAGGCTGACAGCTTGATTCTGTCGTCGTCAGCAGATAGTTTGAAGTTGTATGTGTATCCTGAGTATATTTCTTTGCTGATGAGAATGAATCGCGCAGATGATGCTCGTCAACTTGTGTTTCAGTTAACAAAGAATTATCAGTCGGGACCATCATGTCTGGTAGCTGGCCGCTTCTACCTGGAGATAGGTATTACGGATTCGGCCGAATATTTCTTTCAGAGATGTATGGAGACCGACAATGTGAATAGCAGGGCCTCTGCTGCTATGTATCTTGGAGAGTTGGCGGGTGAGGCTAACGACTGGGAACAGGCTTATGGCTATGCACAGGAGTGTGCCGCCTTGGTTGATTCGGCAAAACTACAGATGCAGGAGGAAAACGCCAATCTGGTGAGTTCGTTGGCCCGTCAACTGGATGTTGAACGTGAGAACTATCGACTCTATAGGATGATGGCTGTGGTTGTCTTCGCAGCTATCATGCTACTGGCTATAGTTATAATTTATGTTCGCAGTCGTATAGCTCGGCTGAAACAACAGCAGGAGAAAGACCGTCAGGCTTTGGTTAATCGTGCTCGCAGTTCTCAAGAACAGCTGGTTGAGCAGTTCCGTAACACCCGACTCTATCGTCAGATATTGATGGACGAGAGTATTAATCCTGAACAATGGGAGGAGATTATGGCTTATGTCAACACCCATGCTGATGGGTTCGCAGAGAAACTGACGGCTTTTTACCCAGCCATCAAACCACAAGAACTGCAAACGTGTATGCTGTTGAAGTTGGAATTTACTAATCAACAAATAGCTGCTGTTCTTTGTAAGACACAACAAGCCATTACAAATCTGCGTAAACGACTTTTCCAAAAGATGTTTGACAAGGAGGGGGCGGCAGACGATTTGAACCAGTTCTTGCGACTTTTCCCGACGAAAACGGGGCTGTGAAGACATTGTGAAGCGATTGTGAAGTGTTTGTGAAGTGAAATGTGAGGCTGAAAAGCGCGAAAATCGTACTTTTGCAGCAGAAATTATTTAATGTAGTACATATGAAAAAGGTATTTTTCGCATTGGTTATCTGGCTCTCTAGCCTCACGTTGACATTCGCAGAAGATGTCAATCAGGATTCATTGTTGCTCTCGCGTCAGGAGAATTTTGAGCGTTTCTCGCGTTTGTTCCCTACCGAGCGCGTGTATGTACACTTTGACAATACCTCGTATTATAAAGGTGAGAACATCTGGTTTAATGCTTATGTGGTGCGTGATGATAATCTTCATCATACGGACATTAGTAGAATACTATATGTAGAATTGCTAAATCCAATTGGTTATCCCGTTGAGACACAGAAACTGATTATTGAGAACGGTCAGGCTCATGGTTCTTTTGAACTGAAGGATACGTTGAATGCCGGCTTCTATGAGGTGCGCGCCTATACCCAGTGGATGCTGAACTTTACTACGGGCGATCCTCATGGCTGGCGCCGCTTACATTCTAATCAGGCACGTCGCCAGTGGGGCGAACGTGTGCTTCGCTATATGCAGGGTAATGCTGGTGTCTTTTCGCGTGTGTTTCCTATCTATGAGCCAGTGGATAGTGGAAACTATTACCAGCGTCGTATGCCTCAACTTGCTAAGGCTACCTCTTCGACTATTGATAGAGAGAAGAATCGCTTAAAGATTGACTTCTATCCCGAGGGAGGAAATATGATTCGTGATGTGGAAGGACGTATAGCTTATCAAGCGCATGATAGTGAAGGTCGTACACTGAACGTAGAAGGACAGTTGGTTCGTCGAGGAAAGGTAATAGGTCGATTTAAATCAGACTATGCTGGTCGTGGCGTCTTTTCAGTGACTCCCGATTCTTTGGATTCAGAGGAACTGATGAAAGGACTGGAACTGAAGGTGAACTATGCGGGAAAGGATTATTCTTTTCCTCTGCCGAAACCGAAGAGGCGTGGCTATTCACTTTGCGTATTCTCAAATAACGAACAGATGAAGACCATCGTAGCACGCAATGCTAAGACACCAGGTCAGCAACTGGGTCTTAGTGTGACCTCGCGTGGTCATACCTATTATTATGATGTAGTTGACTTGGAGAACGATCTCTCGGCTGTCATGATGATAGATAAGCATTCTCTTCAGACGGGTGTTAATGTGGTGTCACTCTTTACTTCCGACGGAAAGGTTCTGGCACAGCGACTGGTGTTTGTGAATAACCACGATATGGATGGCTATAAACTGCAACAAACGCTTTCAACATGGCAGGCGGATAGTCTGGAGCCTTATCAGAAGATGATTCTGGATTATCAGTTGGTAGACTCCAAGGGACAGCCTGTCAGAGCCGAGCACGACTTCTCGATTGCGGTTACTGATGATATTAGCCGCGAGGAGACTTATGATGATAACACAGTATTGACTTATTTGCTGTTATCGTCAGAGGTGAAGGGCTTTATTCCGCACCCAGGGTATTATTTCGAATCTGATGATGCGGAACATCGAGGAGCCCTGGATCAGTTGATGATGGTTCAGGGGTGGACTCGTTACGACTATGAACAGATGATGAGTGGCAGCGACTATGAGCCCTTGCTAGCTGTGGAACGTGGATTGACATTTGCCGCTCGTGTTTGGGATGATAACGACTATCATGCAAAAAAGCATTGGAAACTTCAAGCCAACAAGCCCTATTGGGTCTACTCTGAACTGTATATTGAGGGAGATACTGTGGCACGTGATCACTCGCTTGATAGTTTTATTCAGCCTAAGATGATTATCCTGGACTGTGAGGCCAAGATTGATTCAGCTGGAACTTTTCGCTTTAATATGGAACCGTTCTATGGCAAGGGCCAAATGGCTTTGATGCTTAACAAGAATAGCATAGAGGAAATTGGACCGACGAAGGGTGGGGTGATTGGTCATAATTTCCGTTGGAACACCATTAAACGACCCCTGTTTATGATTGGTAAGCGTATGGAGCCGCTCAACCAGTATTCGCCGCTGCCTAAGAATTATGACTATTATGAGACGGCTGCTTTGACTGATCCTATTGACCGTGACATCTTCCGCTATGGGTATATGGCTGTTAATACTAAAGAGGCGGAGCAACGAATAGCTTACGACAACAAAAGCAGGACGTATACATTGCCTAATATTCAGAAAACTGCGAATCGCCGTTGGATAGAGTTGAGTAAAGCGACTCCTGCATCTGTGATGAACGTGAAGGATATGATGACTTGGCTATGCAATATCTTTGGCGATATACAGGACTTTAAGTTCCGTACTAATACAACTTATCAGCATACTTATGGTGAGATAAATGATGATTTTGCACGCAGGATGATGAGTGAAGATTATGCATGGATGCTTGATGAATTACAAAAGGATGCAAGTGCTGGCAGGATGATTCATCCTAACGAAAGTAATCCGGCTGTTGATCAATGGATACCGCATGTGACTCATGAGTTGGAGGATCGTCCGTATTTTGCACATCTGTCTGAAATGCTTTATATATTTGGACTTGATGGTATGAATGATGTCTATGTTGATGCTAATGTTGATGGAACTATTCCTCATTTTACATCTGCTGTTGCTGGTTCACAGAGCTTGTTACCCAATGGCCTCCGTATGTTTCCGGTCAACGAGAATTTTAAGGAATTACAACTGTTTGCTGATACTAACAATCGGCAGTTGACCCATCAGCCGGGGCGCTATCACGAAGGCATCTTCCCCACAGGTAACTTTTATATGCCTGTCACTTCGGTATTCAACTTTATAACGGACAGTACTTATAGTAATACTCATCCTTTGCCAGATTTCATGGGCTTCCGCATTAATTTTCAAGGCTTCACTCAGCCTGCGGAGTTCTATCATCCTGATTATGACTGGGAGCCGGAACCTGAGGATACGGATTATCGACGTACGGTTTATTGGAACCCACAGGTGAAGACAGATGCCGATGGTCGTGCACATATTGAATTTTATAATAATGGGTTTAGTCGCCGTCTGGCAGTCTCGGCTGAGGGTATCACGGCTAATGGTCAACCTATCATGAACGGCAAATGAAGAAGATTCTTGTCATACTTGCCATTCTTGTGGCTACAGTCTTGGACGTTTCTGCTCAGCAAAGTAGAACCGTTAGTCTGCAGACGGCGGTGACCGATTCGGTATACCTCAATGTGCAACTGATTTATGCTGCCCCTCCAGAGGATGTTCTTAAGTTGAATAAGGCTTTCGTAACCAAACGTGGACAATTGAAACGCGAGAAGGTGGAGACTGGTAAACTGAGTTGTAAGAAGAAAAAGGGAGATACACTGCAGTTCGATTTCTCCCTTGTCTTTACCTATCAAGGTCGCCGTTACAGGGCTCAAGGACGCTATGCTGATACAGATGAGAAGGAACCTGACTGCTCGTTGCGCTGTGTTCCAATGAGATTAAGTGATAAGACTTTGCGTGAAGGTGAATATTCGGATAAACTATGAGAAAAAGCTTGCTCATATCCATGGTGCTGTTTTTCGGTCAGTTAATGGCTCATGCTCAGACTACACGGTTTGAGGCTACTGTGGTCGACGCGGTGACCCGTTCTCACCTGCCTTTTGCCAGTGTCTATGTCGGTCCCGAAGCATCGACCATTACAAACCTTGATGGCGAATTTGTTATTGATTGTGCTCCTGATGCTATGCTGCACATTTCTTATGTGGGCTATCGTGCTGTTCACGTGAAGGCTTCAGAATTGAAAGGCGTGGTGACGTTGAAACCCAATGAACATCTGTTGCCAGACTTGGTGGTTACACCTGTGGCTCCATTGATTAATAAAATATGTAAGGAGACACTTACGCAAATGAGAAACCACAAACGTAAGACCTCTGAGTTCTTTTATCGACAGACGGCCTTCGCTGATAGCACGTGCTATGAGTTTCTTGAAGCTTTCCTCTCTGGTGGCTCTGGGGTGGCTCTTCACGATTTACAGTTGATGACGGGACGCTATGCGGGGATTGTGCCCGACTCATCTCACTTCTATTCATATTTCGGAAATTTTTATACTTTCTCGGAGATCGTGGTGGCTGCGTCCTATAGATCGCCTTCTCCAGATGCTGATTTGGTGCCGTTGTTCCGTAATTTTAAAAAATACTATAAGTATTCATATCGGGTTATAGATGATGACGGCAACCGAGTTTTTGTTATTGATTTCTTCCCCAATCCGAGTTCGGCATCTAAATATGCAACTATTGGTTGTACACTCTTTGTGGACGAAAAAACACTGCATCTGAGACGTATTGTTGGACAAGGGTATAATTTCTGGGTGGTAACGCGTGAGCCTAAAATGGGTAGATATCATCTCAAAAACCAGCATTTGTTGCCGACGTCTTTTTTGTTTGATGTGAATTTAACGGAAGAAAGGGGCTTTCCAGAGGTGCAGTCGGTCTTCGTGCAGTCTATGCATGCTTTTAAGGGGCAGAAAATCATCACTCGGTCTACATTGTTTAACTTGAGTATGAATGAGAACGTTAAGAAGACTAGTTTCTTTCAGCGCTTGTTCAAAAAGCGTAAGGGACGAATGAGGTTTGATAGTCAGATTCAAAAGGTGATAGACAAGCAGGGGTATGACTCTACTTTCTGGGATAATAACGAGATTGTTCGTCGTACAACGGTAGAGCAGGAGGTTATGAAACTCTTTAATAATAAGCATTTGTTCGGTGTTTTTCGTTGATTTGGCATTTATTAGCACTTCATTCTTGTGGGATTCATGGAAAAGTAGTACCTTTGCTTTGTAATTTAAAAACCTTTAAAGAAATGAATGAGAACGAACAGAAGCAGCCTGGACTGCAGATAGAATTGACGCCCGATAAAGCTCAGGGCGAGTATGCTAACTTTGCAATTATTACACATTCTTCAAGTGAGTTTATCTTAGACTTCGCTCGTATGTTGCCGGGACTCCCTAAAGCTCAGGTACGTAGCCGTGTTATCCTCGCTCCCGAGCATGCAAAACGCTTACTCGGCGCTCTGCAAGAGAATATTATGCGATATGAACGCCAATTTGGCCCCATCAAAATGCCAGAACAACCACAAGGTCCCCGCACCATTGCTCCATTTGGCTCAGGTAAGGGCGAGGCATAATATATTTGTATGTCATAAGTATGCCATTTGGCATGTGTAAGTATGTCACTTATACCTGCTAAATGGCATACTTTATTTATGAAACAAGGTGCTCTTTTTCTGTGGACTTTTTGTTTTATCGCGTACGTAATATATCTATTGGCATATTGGTAAGATATAATTTAAGTTAAAAACCTTATACTTTGTTAATTTTGGTAGAAAGTGGAGGTTTTCTTTTTGTGTGTATTAGGTAGATTAAAATAAAATGTGTACCTTTGCAGCCCGAAATGTCTCCGTAAGTGGCGAGGGCATACTATATACAGGAATTTACACAATATAATATATAAATAATAAACAAAATTAAAATTAATTATGCCTACAATTTCACAATTGGTTCGCAAAGGCAGAAAGGTGATCGTAGACAAGTCGAAGTCACCCGCGTTGGACAACTGTCCTCAGCGTCGCGGTGTGTGCGTTCGCGTTTATACGACCACTCCCAAGAAGCCTAATTCGGCTATGCGTAAGGTAGCCCGTGTTCGTTTGACTAACCAGAAGGAAGTCAACAGTTACATTCCCGGAGAGGGACACAACTTGCAGGAACACAGCATCGTGCTGGTTCGTGGCGGTCGTGTGAAGGACCTTCCCGGTGTACGTTATCACATCGTTCGTGGTACTCTGGATACCGCCGGTGTTGCAAACCGCACGCAGCGTCGTTCTAAGTACGGTGCAAAGCGTCCCAAGGCTAAGAAGTAATTAACCGGTGATGGTTAAGTAGCCGAATTAAAGAAAGAAAAAGAAAAACCGTTTTGCTGGTGAATCTTAAAAAGGTTGAGTAAATGTCCGAGTGTGGACGTTGAAGAACAGACGAAGAACAGCCCTAGCAGACAAAATCATTCAAAACAAAAAAATGAGAAAAGCAAAACCAAAGAAGCGTGTGATCCTGCCGGATCCCGTGTTCAATGACCAGAAGGTCTCAAAGTTCGTGAATCATTTGATGTTCGATGGTAAGAAGTCGAAGTCATATGAGATTTTCTACAACTCTCTGGAGATTGTGAAGGACAAGATGAAGGATGCTGAGAAGGCTCCCCTGGAAATCTGGAAGCAGGCTCTGGACAACATCACTCCTCTTGTAGAGGTGAAGAGCCGTCGTATCGGTGGTGCAACATTCCAGGTTCCTACTGAGATTCGTCCTGACCGTAAGGAGAGTATCTCAATGAAGAACATGATTGCCTTTGCACGTAAGCGCAGTGGTAAGTCAATGGCCGATAAGTTGGCTGCCGAGATCATGGATGCCTTCAATAACCAGGGTGGCGCATTCAAGCGTAAGGAAGATATGCACCGCATGGCTGAGGCTAACCGTGCATTCGCTCACTTCCGCTTCTAATTTAAGGTAATAGGTTAACAGCTAAACAAGGAAACAATGGCAAAACAAGATTTGCATTTGACCCGTAATATCGGTATTATGGCTCACATTGATGCCGGTAAGACAACTACTTCAGAGCGTATCCTGTTCTATACAGGTAAGACTCACAAGATTGGTGAGGTGCACGATGGTGCAGCTACCATGGACTGGATGGCTCAGGAGCAGGAGCGTGGTATCACTATTACTTCTGCTGCTACTACCTGTAGTTGGAAGTGGAATAATAATAACTATAAGATTAACTTGATCGATACTCCGGGACACGTGGACTTCACCGCTGAGGTAGAGCGTTCACTCCGTGTTCTCGACGGTGCTGTGGCAACTTACTCTGCTGCTGATGGCGTTCAGCCTCAGTCTGAGACTGTGTGGCGTCAGGCTGATAAGTACAATGTACCTCGTATTGGTTATGTTAACAAGATGGACCGCTCTGGTGCTGACTTCTTTGAGACTGTTCAGCAGATGAAGGATATCCTGGGTGCTAACCCTGTTGTGATTCAGGTACCTATTGGTGCTGAGGAGAACTTCAAGGGTCTGGTTGACCTGATCAAAATGAAGGCTATTCTGTGGCACGATGAGACTATGGGTGCTGAGTATGATGTTGAGGAGATTCCTGCTGACCTCGCTGCAGAGTGCGATGAATGGCGTAACAAGCTGCTTGAGTCTGCTGCTGAGTTCGATGAGGCTCTGATGGAGAAGTACTTTGATGATCCTAACTCAATCACTGAGGATGAGATTATTGCCGCTATCCGTAAGGGTACTATCTCAATGGCATGTACTCCAATGTTGCTGGGTTCTTCATATAAGAACAAGGGTGTTCAGCCTTTGCTCGACTATGTATGTGCATTTCTGCCTTCTCCTCTGGATACTGAGGCAGTAATTGGTACAAACCCCAACACTGAGGAAGAGGAAAGTCGTAAGCCAAGTGAGGATGAGGCAACTTCAGCTCTTGCATTTAAGATTGCAACCGATCCATACATGGGTCGTCTGGTGTTCTTCCGCGTCTACTCTGGTAGCGTGAAGGCTGGTTCTTATGTTTACAATCCCCGTTCGGGTAAAAAGGAGCGTATTAGCCGTCTGTTCCAGATGAACTCTAATAAGGAAATTCCTATGGACTCAATCGACGCTGGTGATATCGGTGCAGGTGTAGGTTTCAAGGATATCCGCACTGGTGATACCCTCTGTGATGAGGAGAAGCCTATCGTGCTGGAGTCAATGACTTTCCCCGACACTGTGATTTCTATCGCTGTTGAGCCTAAGTCTCAGGCTGACATTGCTAAGCTGGATAACGGTCTGGCTAAGTTGGCAGAAGAGGATCCTACTTTCACTGTACGTACCGATGAGCAGAGCGGCCAGACCATTATCTCTGGTATGGGTGAGCTTCACCTCGATATTATTATCGATCGACTGAAGCGTGAGTTCAAGGTAGAGTGTAACCAGGGCAAGCCTCAGGTTAACTATAAGGAGGCCATCACTAAGGAAGTTGAGATCGAGGAGGTTTACAAGAAGCAGTCTGGTGGTCGCGGTAAGTACGCTAAGATGCTTGTTAAGGTTGGTCCCGTTGATCCTGACTATGATGTTAAGACTAACGGTGGTCTTCAGTTCGTTAACGAGGTGAAGGGTGGTAACATTCCTAAGGAGTTCATTCCTTCTATCCAGAAGGGCTTTGAGGCTGCTATGAAGAATGGTATCCTCGGCGGCTATCCTGTTGATTCTTTGAAGGTGGTTGTTGTTGATGGTGGTTTCCACCCCGTTGACTCTGACCAGCTCTCATTCGAAATCGCAGCACAGATGGCTTATAAAGAGGCTTGCGCTAAAGCTAAGCCTGTGCTGATGGAGCCTGTGATGAAGCTTGAGGTTGTTACTCCTGAAGAGAACATGGGTGACGTGATCGGTGACTTGAATAAGCGTCGTGGTCAGGTAGAAGGCATGGAAGAAGCTCGTAGTGGTGCTCGTGTTGTAAAGGCTCAGGTACCTCTGTCAGAGATGTTCGGTTATGTAACCGCTCTTCGTACCATTACTTCAGGTCGTGCTACTAGCTCAATGGAGTATGATCACCATGCTCCTCTGTCAAGTGCTATTGCAAAGACTGTGCTTGAGGAGGTTAAGGGTCGCGCCGACCTCGTTTAATTAGTAAATGTCTGGGAGTTTCTAGGTTTTCCTAGGAATTCCTGGATTATATAAAAAACTTCGCTGAGCAAATGACTCTTTAGCGGAGGTATTAATAACAAAACATATAATTGAATAGACAATGAGTCAGAAAATTCGTATTAAGCTGAAGAGCTACGATCACAAACTCGTAGACAAGTCAGCAGAGAAGATTGTGAAGGCTGTGAAGGCTACAGGTGCTGTTATTAGCGGTCCTATTCCCCTTCCTACTCACAAGCGTATCTACACCGTTAACCGCTCAACCTTCGTTAATAAGAAGAGCCGTGAGCAGTTCCAGTTGTCAGACTATAAGCGTCTGATTGATATCTATAGCTCAACAGCTAAGACTGTTGATGCGCTGATGAAGCTCGAACTTCCTAGCGGTGTTGAGGTAGAGATCAAGGTATAGTACTATCTTATTCCTCATTATATAAAGCGATGCACAGAATTGTGTATCGCTTTTTATTTTCTTATAAAAAATGCTAAAAAATGTTATAGCATACCTATGGTGTATAGGAATATTCAATAATAATGTGTACCTTTGCAGCCGCAAAAGTGGCTATTGCGCTGGCTGAATGCTAACAATACACTGAAAAAGAGCAGTTTATGACTCCAAAAGGAAGGAGTGGGCTGTTTCTGCTTTTTGTGTGTATATAGGTGTTTGAATGGCAAAATGACACTTAAAACGTGAGTAATTAACATTTGTATTTATAACATTATTATTTAAATTTTAAACTGAAATGCCAGGATTATTAGGAAGAAAAATCGGAATGACATCCGTTTTCAGTGCCGACGGTAAGAATGTACCGTGCACTGTTATCGAAGTTGGTCCTTGCGTTGTGACCCAGGTCAAGACAGTTGAGAAGGATGGCTATAAGGCTGTTCAGCTCGGTTTTGGCGAGGCTAAAGAGAAGAACACCACAAAGCCTATGATGGGCGTGTTCAAGAAAGCCGGCACAACTCCGAAGGCCCACTTGGCCGAGTTCAAGTTTGAAGAGGACTACAACCTTGGTGATACTCTCACCGTAGAGCTTTTCGCAGACGCAGAGTTCGTAGACGTTGTAGGTACTTCTAAAGGTAAAGGCTTCCAGGGCGTTGTGAAGCGTCATGGATTCGGTGGCGTAGGCCAGAGCACTCACGGTCAGGATGACCGTCTGCGTAAGCCCGGTTCTATCGGTGCCTGTTCTTATCCCGCTAAGGTGTTCAAGGGAATGCGTATGGGTGGCCACATGGGTGGCGATCGCGTGACCACGCAGAACTTGAAAGTGTTAAAGGTGATTCCCGAGCACAACCTTCTGCTTGTGAAGGGTAGCTGCGCTGGATGTAATGGTTCAACTGTTTTAATCGAAAAGTAAGAGATGGAAGTTAGTGTATTGAATATCAACGGTCAGGAGACCGGTAGAAAGGTAACTCTTAATGAGGCTATCTTTGGTGTTGAGCCTAATGACCACGTGATCTATCTGGACGTTAAGCAGTATATGGCTAACCAGCGTCAGGGTAACGCTAAGTCTAAGGAACGTAGCGAGATCTCTGGATCAACTCGCAAACTTGGTCGTCAGAAGGGCGGCGGTGGCGCACGTCATGGTGATATTAACTCACCTCTGTTGCGTGGTGGTGCTCGTGTGTTCGGTCCTACTCCTCGTGACTATAGCTTTAAGCTGAACAAGAAGGTTAAGCAGCTTGCTCGTAAGTCAGCTTTGTCTTATAAGGCTCAGGATAATGCAATATTGGTTGTTGAGGACTTCGCTTTCGAGGCTCCCAAAACAAAAGAATTCGTAAATATTGCTAAAAATCTTAAAGTTGACGGCAAGAAAATGCTCTTCGTTTTGCCAGAAGCAAATAAAAATGTATATTTGTCGGCTCGCAACCTGCAGAAGGCTCAGGTAATCGAGGCAGCTAATGTTAACACCTATAAGGTGCTTGACGCTGACGTACTCGTTATTACTGAGAAGTCACTGGAGGCCATCGACGGAATCTTAAACAAGTAAAAGGAGATTTTAGACTATGGCATTTATTATAAAACCCCTGGTCACTGAGAAGATGACCAAGATTACGGAGAAGCAGCCTAACCGCTACGGCTTCGTTGTCCGTCCTGAGGCCAACAAAATCGAGATTAAGAAGGAAGTTGAGGCACTCTACAACGTTACTGTTGAGGATGTAAACACGGTTCGTTATGCTGGTAAGCGTAGCCAGCGCTACACAAAGGCCGGCCTCGTTAAGGGACAGAAGAACGCCTTCAAGAAGGCAATTGTCACTCTGAAAGAGGGTGAAGAAATTGATTTTTATAGCAATATTGATTAATAGAAATGGCAGTACGTAAATTAAAGCCCGTAACTCCGGGTCAAAGACACAAGATTATTGGCACGTTCGAGGATATTACTGCATCCGTGCCAGAGAAGTCTCTCGTTTACGGTAAGCGCTCTACCGGCGGTCGTAATAACACCGGTAAGATGACTGTCCGTTACATGGGCGGTGGCCACAAGCAGAAGTATCGCGTTATCGACTTCAAGCGAGAGAAAGATGGTGTTCCTGCTGTAGTTAAGACAATCGAGTATGATCCTAACCGTTCAGCTCGCATTGCGCTTCTTTTCTACGCAGATGGTGAAAAACGTTACATTATTGCTCCTAATGGACTGCAGGTTGGTTCGACTCTGATGTCTGGAGCAGAGGCAGCACCTGAGATTGGTAATGCTCTTCCGCTCGCCAACATTCCTGTAGGTACGGTGATTCATAACATTGAGCTCCGTCCTGGTCAGGGTGCATTGCTCGTTCGTTCGGCTGGTAATTTTGCACAGTTGACTTCTCGTGAGGGAGACTACTGCGTGATTAAGCTCCCTTCAGGTGAGACACGTAAGGTACTCTCTGCTTGTAAAGCTACTGTAGGTGCAGTGGGTAACTCTGACCACGCTCTGGAACAGTCTGGTAAGGCTGGTCGTTCACGTTGGTTGGGTCGTCGTCCACACAACCGTGGTGTTGTTATGAACCCGCATGATCACCCAATGGGTGGTGGTGAAGGTCGTCAGTCTGGTGGTCACCCACGTTCACGTAAGGGTCTCTACGCTAAGGGTCTGAAGACACGTGCACCTAAGAAACTTTCAAACAAGTACATTATTGAAAGAGCTAACAAGAAGTAAACAAGAAAACAAGCGTAAATTATGAGTCGTTCATTAAAGAAAGGTCCGTATATCAACGTTGCTCTCGAGAAGAAAGTTCTCGCAATGAATGAGAGCGGCAAGAAGACTGTCGTGAAGACATGGGCCAGAGCATCAATGATCTCACCCGATTTCGTGGGACACACTGTTGCAGTTCATAACGGTAACAAATTTATCCCTGTTTACATTACTGAGAACATGGTTGGTCACAAGCTCGGTGAGTTCGCACCCACACGTCGCTTCGGTGGTCATGCCGGTAATAAGAAGTAATCCCAGGGATAATTAAGAATTTAAGAATTTAGAATTTAGAATTACAATGGGAGCAAGAAAACATATTAAGGCTGAAGAGAGAAAAGCAGCTCTTAAGACACAGTATTTTGCAAAGTTGAAAGGCTGTCCTTCTTCTCCGCGCAAGATGCACTATGTCGTGGATATGATCCGTGGCATGGAGGTGAATCGCGCACTCGGTGTGCTTCGCTTCTCAAAGAAGGCCGCTGCTGCCGATGTGGAGAAACTTCTCCGTTCGGCTATTAATAACTGGGAGCAGAAGAACGATCGCAAAGCTGAGGCTGGCGAACTGTTCATTACTCGCGTCTTCGTAGACGAAGGTGTTACTTTGAAGCGTATGCGCCCCGCACCTCAGGGCCGTGGCTATCGCATTCGCAAGCGCAGTAACCACGTTACTCTGTTTGTTGACGCTAAAACTAACGACGTAAAAGAATAATAGAATGGGACAGAAAATAAATCCAATTAGCAACCGTCTGGGTATCGTTAGAGGTTGGGATTCAAATTGGTTCGGAGGCAAGGACTTCGGAGATAACCTGGTAGAGGATCAGAAAATCCGTAAGTACCTCAACGAGCGTCTGGCCAAGGCTAGCGTTTCGAAGATTGTCATCGAGCGCACTTTGAAACTGGTTACCATTACTATTTGTACGGCTCGTCCGGGTATCGTCATTGGTAAAGGTGGACAGGATGTTGATAATCTGAAGGATGAATTGAAGAAGCTCTTCGACAAGGAGATTCAGATTAATATCTTTGAAGTAAAGCGTCCAGAACTCGATGCAACAATCGTTGCCACTAATATCGCTCGCCAGATTGAGGGCAAGATTGCATATCGTCGCGCTATCAAGCAGGCTGTTGCAAATACCATGCGCGCCGGTGCCGAGGGTATCAAGGTTCAGATTTCGGGACGTCTTAACGGAGCTGAGATCGCACGCAGTGAGATGATTAAGGAAGGTCGTACTCCGTTGCATACCTTCCGTGCTGACATCGATTTCTGTCAGGCAGAGGCTCTTACTAAGGTAGGTCTGCTGGGTATCAAGGTTTGGATCTGCCGTGGAGAAGTTTACGGTAAGGTTGACCTTGCACCTAACTTCGCTCAGGAGAAGCAGGGCCTCCGTGGTAACGGCGGTAACAATGGTGGCCGTAAGTTCCGTAATAAGAAAAAGTAATAATTTGTAAAGTTAGAAGCTATCATGTTACAACCTAAGAGAGTAAGATATAGAAGACCTCAGGACGGACGTGGCAATAAAGGCAACGCCCACAGAGGTACAACGCTGGCTTTCGGCTCATTTGGCATCAAGACACTTGACGCTAAATGGATTGACAGCCGCCAGATTGAGGCTGCTCGTGTGGCCATCAATCGTTATATGAATCGTGAAGGTCAGGTATGGATCCGCATCTTCCCCGACAAACCCATCACTCGCAAACCTGCTGACGTCCGAATGGGTAAGGGTAAGGGTGATCCCGCAGGATGGGTTGCACCTGTAACTCCTGGTCGTATCCTCTTCGAAGTGGAAGGCGTTCCTTTTGAGATCGCTAAGGAGGCTCTTCGCCTCGGTGCTCAGAAGCTGCCTGTGAAGACCAAGTTTGTTGTAAGACGTGACTACGATAAAAACGCTTAATTAGTATGAAGACGAAGGAAATTAAGGAGCTTGAGACCAAGGAATTGGCCGAGCGTTTGGAGACTGAGGTTGCTAAGTACAACCAGATGAAGTTTAATCACAACGTTACTCCGCTGGAGAATCCATCACTGATTAAGGCTGCACGTCGCGATATCGCACGCATCAAGACGGAACTCCGTCAGAGAGAACTTAACAAATAACAATGGTCCAGATGGAAACAAGAAATTTAAGAAAGACAAGACAGGGTGTCGTTATCAGCAACAAAATGGATAAAACCATTGTTATTGCCGCTAAGTTCAAGGAGAAGCACCCTATTTATGGTAAGTTCGTTCAGAAGACGAAGAAGTACCATGTACATGATGAGAAGAATGAGTGCAACGTAGGTGATACGGTGCTCATTATGGAAACCCGCCCTCTGTCAAAGACAAAGCGCTGGAGATTAGTTCAAATCGTTGAAAAGGCTAAGTAATTATGATACAAGCAGAATCAAGACTTACAGTTTGTGATAACAGCGGTGCACGCGAGGCTCTCTGTATTCGTGTGCTGGGTGGTACCCGCCGCCGTTATGCTAGTGTAGGCGACGTGATTGTCGTTGCTATCAAGAACGCAATCCCTACTAGTGATGTGAAAAAGGGTGCAGTGTCAAAGGCTCTGATTGTTCGCACAAAGAAGGAAATCCGTCGTGCTGACGGTTCATACATCCGATTTGATGACAATGCCTGTGTGCTGCTGAACAATGCTGGTGAGCTTCGTGGTAGCCGTATCTTCGGCCCCGTTGCTCGTGAACTGCGTGCAGTTAACATGAAGGTTGTTTCTTTGGCACCTGAGGTTCTTTAACATTAAAAAGATTAAAAGTAATGAGTAAGTTACATATCAAGAAAAACGATACCGTTATTGTCCTGGCCGGTGAGGATAAGGGCAAGACTGGTAAGGTGCTGAAGGTCTTGGTAGAAAAGGAACGTGCTATTGTTGAGGGTGTAAACTTCGTCAACAAGAGCACCAAGCCCAATGCCAAGAATCCTCAGGGTGGCTTCGAGAAGGTAGAGGCTCCCATTCACATTTCTAATTTAAGTTTGATCGACCCGAAGAGCGGTAAGGCTACTCGTGTTTCTATTAAGCACGAAGGTAAGAACGTAATTCGTGTTGCCAAAAAGTCAGGAGAGGAGATTAAGTAATGAATACAGCACAACTGAAGAATACCTATGCCGAGCAAATCGCTCCGGCTCTGATGAAGCAGTTTAACTACAGCTCTGCTATGCAGATCCCCGTCCTGAAGAAGATTGTTGTCAATCAGGGTTTGGGTGACGCTACACAGGACAAGAAGATCATCGAAGTGGCAATTAATGAAATTTCTGCCATCACTGGTCAGAAGGCTGTGGCTACCTACTCAAAGAAGGATATCGCTAACTTCAAACTTCGTAAGAAGATGCCCATCGGTGTTATGGTAACATTACGTCGTGAGCGTATGTATGAGTTCCTTGAAAAGCTCGTTCGCATTGCTCTGCCTCGTATTCGTGACTTCAAGGGTATCGAAAGCAAGTTCGATGGTCGTGGTAACTACACACTGGGTATCCAGGAGCAGATTATCTTCCCCGAGATTAATATCGATTCAGTAGATCGTATCCAGGGTATGAACATCACCTTCGTTACAACGGCTAAGACCGATGAAGAGGGTTATGCTCTGCTGAAGGCTTTCGGTCTTCCATTCAAGAACGCTAAAAACGACTAAAGAGATATGGCAAAAGAATCAATGAAGGCCCGCGAGGTTAAGCGCGCCAAGCTCGTTGCTCGCTATGCTGAGAAGCGTGCTGCTCTGAAGAAGATTATCGCTACTGCTGACGTGAACACTGAAGAGGGAGCTATGGCTGCCTATGAGGCTGCTCGCAAGTTGCAGGAGATTCCCCGCAATGCCAATCCTATCCGTCTGCACAATCGTTGCAAGGTCACTGGACGTCCTAAAGGATATATGCGTCAGTTCGGTCTGTCGCGTATTCAGTTCCGTGAGATGGCTTCAAACGGTTTGATCCCTGGCGTGAAGAAGGCTAGCTGGTAAGAATTTGGACGATGGGTTTCAGGTCTAGAGCCTGTACCCGTTGACCATTAACAGAGAAAGAGATTTTATTTTTAATATTGTCGGGGGAGTCCCGATTAATTAAACAATTATTTTTATGACAGATCCAATAGCAGATTTTCTGACGAGGTTGAGAAACGCAATCATGGCTCATCACCGTGTTGTTGAAGTACCAGCTTCAAACTTGAAGAAGGAAATTACTAAGATCCTCTTCGAGAAGGGTTACATTCTGAACTATAAGTTCATTGAGGATGGCCCCCAGGGAACTATCAAGGTTGCCTTGAAGTATGACCCTGTTACTAAAGAGAACGCCATCAAGTTCTTGAAGCGCGTATCTACACCAGGTCTCCGCAAGTACACTGGTTACAAGGATATGCCGAGAGTTATTAACGGACTGGGTATCGCAATCTTATCTACGTCTAAAGGTGTAATGACAGACAAAGAGGCCGCACAGCTGAAGATTGGTGGTGAGGTTCTTTGCTACGTTTATTAATTGGAGGATAGAATATGTCAAGAATAGGAAAATTGCCAATTAGTATTCCTGCAGGTGTTACCGTAGCTCAGGATAAGGACGGAGTCGTTACAGTGAAAGGCCCCAAGGGTGAGCTCTCGCAGAAAGTCGACAAGTCTATCATCGTAAAAATTGAGGATGGTCACGTTACCTTCGAGGTTGACGAGAACAGCCCCGTGAATATCAAGCAGAAGCAGGCTTTCCATGGTCTGTATCGTGCACTCGTTAACAACATGGTTGTTGGTGTTAGCGAGGGTTACAAGAAGGAAATGGAGCTCGTAGGTGTTGGTTACCGTGTTTCAAATCAGGGCAACCTCATTGAGTTCTCTCTGGGTTATACGCACCCCATTTTTATCCAGCTTCCTAAGGAAGTTAAGGTTGAAACTAAGTCAGAGCGTAACCAGAATCCTCAGATAGTACTCGAAAGTGCTGACAAGCAGTTGCTTGGTCTCATTTGCGCAAAAATTCGTTCTTTCCGCAAGCCTGAGCCTTATAAAGGAAAGGGTATCTTGTTTAAGGGTGAGGTTATCCGTCGTAAGTCGGGTAAGTCAGCTTCAGCTAAGTAATTAATTAAGAATTAAGTATTCAAGATTATGACGACAAAGAAAGTAGAAAGACGAATCAAAATCAAATATAGAATTCGTAAGAGCGTGTTCGGTACAGCCGAGCGTCCTCGTATGAGCGTGTTCCGCAGCAATAAGCAGATCTACGTTCAGGTGATTAACGATTTGGAAGGTAAAACACTTGCATCTGCATCTTCTGCTGGCCTCGAGGCTATGCCTAAGATTGAGCAGGCTGCCAAGGTTGGTGAGATGATTGCTGCTAAGGCTAAAGAGGCTGGCGTTGAGTCAGTTGTATTTGACCGTAACGGTTATCTCTATCACGGCCGTGTGAAGTCACTCGCTGATGCAGCCCGTAAAGGTGGTCTTAATTTTTAAACGATTATGGCAATGAACAAAGTTAGAGTAAATAGTGACGTTGAACTGAAAGACAGACTGGTTGCCATCAACCGTGTAACTAAGGTGACCAAGGGTGGACGTACCTTCACGTTCGCAGCTATTGTAGTTGTCGGTGACGGCAATGGTGTAATTGGCTGGGGACTTGGTAAGGCTGGCGAAGTTACCGCTGCCATTGCCAAGGGTGTAGAGTCTGCCAAGAAGAATCTCGTAAAGGTTCCCGTTCTCAAGGGTACTATCCCTCATGAGATGGAAGCTCGTTTTGGTGGTGCCCAGGTGTTCCTGAAGCCCGCTGCTGCTGGTACCGGTCTTGTGGCTGGTGGTGCTATGCGTGCTGTGCTTGAGAGCGCAGGTATCAAAGACGTGCTTGCTAAGTCAAAGGGTTCTTCAAACCCCCACAACCTGGTAAAGGCTACTATCGCTGCTCTTGAGCAGATGCGTGATGCCTATACCGTGGCTGGCACTCGTGGAATCAGTATGGACAAAGTATTCAGAGGATAAAGGAGATATAGACTATGGCAACAATTAAGATTAAGCAGATTAAGAGTAAGATCGGTTATCCCGTTGACCAGAAGCGTACCCTCGAGGCTCTGGGCCTTCGCAAGATTGGCCAGGAGGTTGAGAAGGAAGACACTCCCGCCCTCCGTGGTATGATTCGCAAGGTTCATCATCTGGTGACCGTTATTGACTAAACAGTAATCACACATTTTTAAAACAGAATTCTATTATGAAACTGAATAATTTGAAACCTGCAGAGGGCTCAACCCATTCACGTCGTAGAATTGGTCGTGGTCCCGGCTCTGGCTTGGGTGGTACTTCTACCCGTGGTCATAAGGGTGCTAAGGCTCGCTCTGGTTATAAGAGGAAGATTGGTTTTGAAGGTGGTCAGATGCCTCTGCAGCGTCGTGTTCCGAAGTCTGGCTTCAAGAACATTAACCACAAGGAGTATTTCGCAGTAAACCTCTCTACTCTCCAGAAACTGGCTGAGGAGAAGGGTTTTGCCAAGATTGGTGTAGCAGAACTCGTTGCTGCTGGCCTGACCAATGGTAAGGAATTGGTCAAGGTTCTTGCCAATGGCGAACTCAAAACCAAAATCGACGTGGAGGCTAACGCCTTCTCGAAGAAAGCTGAAGAAGCTATCAAAGCATTAGGTGGAAACGCAACAATAATCTAAAAACGAAAATGAAGAAGTTTATAGACACCCTAAAGAACATCTGGAAGATTGAGGACCTGCGTCAGCGCATCCTCATCACAGTCCTGTTTGTCGCAATTTACCGTTTCGGTTCTAAAATCGTGCTTCCGGGCATTGACTATAATGGACTTGAAAAGTTGCAGAGTCAGACGGCAGAAGGTCTGATGTCACTTCTTGATATGTTCTCGGGTGGCGCATTTTCCCACGCTTCAATTTTTGCGTTGGGTATCATGCCTTACATCTCGGCTTCTATCGTTATGCAGCTTCTCGCTGTAGCTGTGCCTTATTTCCAAAAGATGCAGCGTGAGGGTGAGAGCGGACGTAAAAAGATTAGTATGTATACTCGGTACCTGACAGTGGCAATCCTGCTGTTTCAGGCACCGAGTTACCTCTTTAACCTTAAGTTCCAGGTTGGTCCTGCTCTTGCATCGGGTATCGATTGGCCTGTGTTCATGGTTCCCGCTACCATCATCCTTGCCGCAGGAAGTATGTTCATCCTTTGGCTGGGTGAGCGCATAACTGATAAGGGTATAGGTAATGGTGTCTCATTGATTATTATGATTGGTATCATTGCTCGTCTTCCAATGGCCTTCTACCAAGAAGTGTCATCTCGCTTTGCGGCTATCACGGGCGGTGGTCTGGTGATGTTTATCATCGAGATTATCATTCTTTATGCAGTTGTTTGCGCAGCTATTGTTTTGGTGCAGGGCGTCCGCAAGATTCCCGTACAGTATGCTAAGCGTGTTGTTGGAAATAAACAGTATGGCGGCGCTCGTCAGTATATTCCGCTGAAGTTGTTCGCAGCCAATGTAATGCCTATCATCTTTGCCCAGGCACTGATGTTCATTCCTTTGGCTATCGCTCAGTATGCTAATCCTCAGGATGCTAGCTGGTTCATGCGCTCTATGACTGATCACCAGAGTTGGCTGTATAATGTCATCTTCGCTGTTTTGATTATCGCTTTCACTTACTTCTATACTGCTATCACGTTGAATCCAACGCAGATGGCAGAGGATATGAAGCGTAATAACGGTTTTATCCCTGGTGTTAAACCTGGTAAGGATACCGCTGAGTACATTGATACAGTGATGTCGCGTATCACTTTGCCTGGCTCACTCTTTATTGCTTTCATTGCTATCATGCCTGCTTTTGCAGGATTGTTGGATGTGAAGCAGGAGTTCGCCCAGTTCTTCGGTGGCACTTCGTTGCTGATTCTTGTTGGTGTAGTACTCGATACTCTCCAGCAGATTGAGAGCCATTTGCTGATGCGCCATTATGATGGTTTGCTCAATTCAGGACGTATTCATGGCCGTGGTGGCGTAGCCGCTTACTAAGCATGAAGATATTTCTGAAAACTGAGGATGAAATAGAGCTGATGCGTCAAGCCAACCAACTCGTTGGTAAAACACTTGGCGAATTAGCAAAGCATATCAAACCTGGTGTGACGACCCTCCAGTTGGATCGAGTGGCCGATGAGTTTATCAGAGACCACGGTGCAGTTCCAACATTTAAGGGCTTCCCCAATCCATATGGAGGGCCGTTTCCTGCCAGTATCTGCACATCGGTAAATGATGTAGTGGTTCATGGTGTTCCTAATGAGAATACGGTACTAAAGGAAGGTGATATTATTTCTATCGACTGTGGTACGCTTCTCAATGGCTTTAATGGAGATTCTGCATATACGTTCTGTGTTGGTGAAATCTCGGATGAAGTTAAGAAATTACTTCATGTAACAAAGCAATCTCTCTATGAGGGAATTAAGAACGCTGTGGCAGGGAAGCACCTCGGAGACATTAGTGCTGCTGTACAGGACTATTGTGAAGCCGAGCATTATGGCGTAGTGAGAGAACTTACTGGTCATGGTATTGGACGCGAAATGCACGAAGATCCTCCAGTTCCAAACTACGGACGACGTGGTAATGGTATTATGCTGAAAGAAGGTATGTGCATCGCTATTGAGCCCATGATAACCATGGGAAAGCGAGATATCTACTTAGGTACTGATCGTTGGAGTGTTTGTACACGAGACGGAATGCCAGCCGCGCACTTTGAACATACAATAGTCGTTCGTAGAGGTGAAGCAGAGATTTTATCATCATTTGAAGAAATAGAAGCAAACTAAAGTAATAAGCATGGCAAAACAATCCGCTATTGAGCAGGATGGAACCATCATCGAGTCGCTCTCGAATGCAATGTTCCGCGTAGAACTTGAGAATGGGGTACAAATCATTGCCCATATCTCTGGAAAGATGAGAATGCACTATATTCGAATCTTGCCCGGTGATAAGGTTAAGGTTGAGATGAGCCCCTATGATTTGACAAAAGGAAGAATTGTTTTTCGATACAAATAAACTTATTTAGAGATATGAAAACAAGAGCATCGTTGAAAAAGCGTACTCCCGACTGCAAGATCGTTCGTCGTAAGGGTCGCCTGTTCGTGATCAACAAGAAGAACCCTAAGTACAAGATGCGTCAGGGTTAAAGTGTTAAATAAGCATAACAAAGTGCGGAGGTTTGAGAAAATCTTCGTAACTTTGCATGCTTTTTAGCAAGATTTCGAAATTTTATTTTTATTTTTTATCATTATTAATTACAATGGCAATAAGAATTGTTGGAGTAGATTTGCCCCAGAATAAGCGTGGCGAAATCGCATTGACCTATATCTATGGTATTGGTCGAAGTAGTTCAGCAAAGATATTGGATAAGGCAGGCGTCAGCCGCGACCTGAAGGTTAGCGAGTGGAACGACGACCAGGCAGCCAAGATCCGTGAAATTATCGGCGCTGAATTCAAAGTAGAGGGTGATCTTCGTAGTGAGATCCAGTTGAATATCAAGCGACTGATGGATATTGGTTGCTATCGTGGAGTCCGTCATCGTAATGGTCTTCCTGTTCGCGGTCAGAGCACCAAGAACAATGCTCGTACCCGTAAAGGTAAGAAGAAGACTGTTGCAAACAAGAAGAAGGCCACTAAGTAAAGTTTAAAGTTTAAAATTTAAAGTTTAAAGTTATGGCAAAGAAAACAGTCGCTTCAAAGAAGAGAAACGTGAAGGTTACCGCTATTGGTCAGCTCCACGTTCACAGTTCTTTCAATAATATTATCGTTTCGTTGGCTAATGACGAGGGTCAGATTATCTCTTGGTCATCAGCTGGTAAGATGGGATTCCGTGGTTCTAAGAAGAACACTCCTTATGCAGCTCAGATGGCTGCTGAGGATTGCGCAAAGGTTGCTTTTGATCTTGGTCTGCGCAAGGTTAAGGCTTATGTAAAGGGTCCCGGTAATGGACGTGAGTCAGCAATCCGTGCCGTACATGGTGCTGGTATCGAGGTTATGGAGATCGTTGATGTTACTCCATTGCCACACAATGGTTGTCGTCCTCCCAAGCGTCGTCGCGTATAATAGGGCGTGAGCGTTTAAACGTTATTATATAGAAATTATTATTTGAGTTATGGCAAAGTATATTGGACCGAAATCTAAAATTGCACGCCGTTTTGGTGAACCCATCTTCGGCGCTGACAAAGTTTTGTCTAGGAGAAACTTCCCTCCTGGACAGCATGGCAATAACCGTCGCCGCAAGCAGTCGGAGTATGCAGTCATGCTGGCAGAGAAGCAGAAAGCCAAGTACACTTATGGAGTGCTTGAGCGCCAGTTCCGTATTTTGTTTGAGAAGGCTGCTAAAGCTGAAGGTATCACCGGTGAGGTGCTGCTTCAGTTGTTGGAATGCCGCCTTGATAACATTGTTTTCCGTATGGGTCTGGCTCCTACCCGTGCAGCTGCACGTCAGTTGGTAGGTCACCGTCACATTGTTGTTGATGGTAAGGTAGTCAACATTCCTTCGTACTCAGTAAAGCCTGGTCAGGTTGTCGCTGTTCGTGAGAAGTCTAAGTCTCTCGAGGTTATTGGTGATGCACTGGCTGGTTTTAATCACAGCAAGTATCCCTGGATTGAGTGGGATGAGTCTCAGAAGGCAGGTAAGTTCCTGCATCGTCCTGAGCGTGCCGATATTCCAGAGAGCATTAAGGAGCAGTTAATCGTTGAGTTGTACTCTAAGAACTAAAAATCATTGAATTAATGGCGATATTAGCATTTCAAAAACCCGATAAAGTGGTAATGTTGGATGCCAACGACAAGTTCGGCAAGTTCGAATTTCGTCCGTTGGAGCCGGGCTTCGGTGTAACCATCGGTAATGCCCTGCGCCGCATTCTCCTTTCATCGCTCGAGGGCTATGCTATCAACACCATTCGTATTGCTGGTGTTGAGCATGAGTTCTCATCTGTACCTGGTGTAAAGGAAGATGTAACCAACATTATCTTGAACCTGAAGCAAGTAAGGTTCAAGCAAATAGTTGAAGAATTCGAGAACGAGAAAGTCAGCATCACCGTTGAGAATTCTACTGAGTTCAAGGCCGGTGACATCGGCAAGTATCTGACTGGATTTGAAGTGTTAAATCCCGATTTGGTGATTTGTCATCTCGACTCAAAAGCTTCAATGCAGATAGATCTGACCGTGAACAAAGGTCGTGGCTACGTTCCCTCTGACGAGAACCGTGAGTTCTGTACAGACGTTAACGTAATTCCCATTGATTCTATCTACACTCCAATCCGTAATGTTAAGTTCGCTGTAGAGCCTTATCGTGTTGAGCAGAAGACTGACTACGATAAGCTTGTACTCGAGGTTACAACGGATGGTTCCATTCACCCAAAGGACGCCTTGAAAGAGGCTGCAAAGATCCTTATTTATCACTTCATGCTCTTCTCTGATGAGAAGATTACCCTCGAGAACAATGACGTTGAGGGTAACCAGGAGTTTGATGAGGAGATTCTGCATATGCGTCAGTTGCTTAAGACTAAGCTCGTTGACATGAACCTCTCTGTTCGTGCTCTGAACTGTCTGAAGGCTGCTGATGTTGAGACCCTTGGTGATCTCGTGCAGTATAACAAGACAGACCTCCTGAAGTTCCGTAACTTTGGTAAGAAATCGCTCACTGAGCTTGATGATTTGCTCGAGAGTCTGAATCTGTCGTTTGGAACCGATATTTCAAAGTATAAACTGGACAAGGAGTAATATAACGGCCTAAGGTTCTTAGTTATTAAGGTCCTTATGGCCTTTACAAACTCTGCGCCCAATAAAAGTAAAAAAACAAAATGAGACACAATAAGAAATTCAACCATCTCGGTCGTACTGCATCTCATCGCGCTTCCATGCTTGCCAACATGGCCATTTCGCTGATCATGCACAAAAGAATCACTACGACCGTGGCCAAGGCAAAGGCCCTCAAGAAGTATGTTGAGCCCCTGATCACTAAGGCTAAGGAGGATTCAACAAACTCACGTCGTGTAGTATTTAGCTACCTTCAGAACAAGGACGCTATCAAGGAGCTCTTCTCTACTGTAAGTGAGAAGGTTGGCGATCGTCCCGGTGGATACACCCGCATTATTAAGCTGGGTGCTCGTCAGGGTGACGCTGCTCAGGTTTGCTTTATCGAGCTCGTAGACTTCGATCCCGAGATGGCAAAGACTGAGACCAAGAAGAAGGCTACCCGTCGTTCTCGCAAGGCTACCAAAGCTGAGGCTCCTGCAAAGGAAGCTGCTAAGGCTGAGGAAGCACCCGTTGCTGAGGAGGTTGCTGCTGAGGCTCCCGCAGCCGAGGAGGCTCCGAAGGCTGAATAATTTCGATTATCAACAATCGATTATCTCAATAGCAAGATGTCTGCATCAATTATGGTGCAGACATCTTTTTTTTATGAAAATATGCTATTTTACGGACCTTTTAGTCCTATATGAAACAAAAACAAAAGAAAATGAGACGAATGAATGATGCTGTTTTTGTTGAATTGTATACCTTTGCAACGATTTAACCAATAACGTTGATTTGACCGAGAACCAATAAAGTTGATTTGACCGAGAACCAGTAAATATGATTTGACTGAAAACCAATAGCATTGATTTGATCGAGAACCAATAACACTGAGAGTAAACCTTTTTAATTATTAACTTATAAATATTAACCTCTAAACAAAAAAGTATGAAGAAAGTTTTTACTTTGATTGCAGGCATGCTTATCGTATGTGGTAGTATTACTGCACAGAAGAAGTGGACGAACCTTGTTGTTAATGGCAACATGGAAGGTGAATCACCTGCCTATGAGAACCTTGAGGCCATGCAGGCAGAAGGCGCAGCATGGAACTCTTTCTGGTCTCATGAGTTTCCTAAGAATGAAATTGGTGAGGAGCAGTATCAGGGTACCGCAACAATCGTTGTTGACCCCACGAACCCCAACAACCATTGTGCTCGTGTGGTAGCACGTAGTGAGGCCATTGCCGATTCTTGTGAAAACAAGACTGCTAATAATGGCGCTTTGGCATCTTGGGACTGTCAGTTCTTCATCTATGCTACCGAGGCTATACCTCAGGATAGAATGGTACGCTTGACCATGAAGGTACGTGCAGATAAGGCTGGTAAGGCTGAGACTCAGGCACACTGGGCTCCTGGTGACTACAACCACTATCAGTTGTTTGGTGATATTAATGTGACTACCGAGTGGCAGACCATTACTACCGACGAGATTATCGTTTCTGCCGATCAGTGTAAGGAAGGCGAGGGTAAGCACTTCCAGTCTGTTGCTTTCAACTTGTCTACTGATAAAGAAGGAAATGTATTCTACTTCGATGAGATTAAGTTGGAAGTGAAGGAACAGACTACGGGACCTGTTGGTGGCGACTGGGTAAACTTCTTCAGAAAGGGAACCTTGACCAATGATAAATTTGGTAATTTTACAACCTTTACACAGCGTAACGGTGCTGTTGGTAAAGACGAGCCTGCTGTTGTTTATGATGATCCTGTTGATGGTCAGCCTACTTTGAAGGTTTCTACCGTTGCATGGAATACCTTCGTTCAGCAGAAGGACTCTATTGGCGAACCTGCTGTTGACGATGATGGCAATCCTATCTATGACAAGTATCTTATTGTAGACGGTGATACAATCCTGTCTTCTGTAAGTAGTGATAATAAGGCCTTTAATGACTGGCAAACCCAGTTCTTTGCTATGATTGGCCACAAGTTTAGGACCAACCAGCCCTTCAGATTCAAGATGTGGGCACGCGCAGCAAGACAGGACGGTCAGCCTCTGGAAGAGGAAATCTCTATCGATACTCAGATTCACACCACACCTGGTGGCTATATCCACTATGATTTCGTTGGCTCTCTCAGCGTAGGCGAGGAGTGGACTCCATTCGAGTTCGGTTACGACGAGGAGGACCCCAAGACTATTCCTTCTCAGGGTAATGGCGGTCAGACTATCGCATTCAACTGTAACAAGAACAAGGACGTTCCCGTTGACCTCTTCTTCCGTTTCGAGGAGTTGTCTTTCCAGGACGGAGTTGTTCTTCCTAACGAGCGTGTTCTTGCTTCTTCTAGCGTAAGAGTACCTCTGTCTGCAGAGAATGAAGGTGAGACCACTGGTACTATCGATTTGAACGAGGCTCTTCAGGTTCTTGAAGTACCTGCATCTGACTTCGCTAAGTTCGTTGATGATTCTAAGACCATTAAGGTTAAGTATGTTGATGCAGTGACCGAAGATGATGCTTATGGCGATGCTCAGCTGAGCGCAGGTATCTCTATCGACGCCAACGGTAACTGGACTGAAAACCAAAACAATGTTATCACTCTCGAGGCTAATGAGGATGAGACTAAGGACGGTATCCTGGGTCTTACTATCTCTAACTACGGTGTTGCTCTGGAGGCTGGTCAGACTATCGATGCTAAGATTGCTTTCGAGAAGGACTTCTGGCGTTATCTTGTTAATGTTTCATTCGTAGAGGCCAATGCTTATGCTGGCGTAAACGAGGTGAAGGTTACTCCTAAGACCAACGTTATGTATGACCTGCAGGGTCGTCAGCTGATTAACGCTGCTAAGGGTCTGTACATTATGAACGGCAAGAAGGTTCTGGTTAAGTAAGAATCATTCATCAATAATAAAAAGCACTGCGAGTCCCAAGACTTGCAGTGCTTTTTTTGTTGATACCATACTTATGCGGTTAAAACGCCATACTTATATCGGCTAAGTATGATACTTACGCTTGCTAATGATGATACTTATGCAAGCTAAGTATATTACTTTGTATCGCAAAGAATGACGCCGTTGCCGATACTTATCGTTGCGCTTTGTTTTATGCGTATTCTTTTGCTGATAACCTTTCCATTGTCCACGACATTAAGAATAAAACTGTTTTTGCCTTTCTTGCCGTTTCTCACGTGGATGCACGAAGGATTGTCGGATGCCAGAAACGCTTTCAGTCCATTACCCTTGATAAAGAACCTCAGTGAATGGCCAATAGCATGATTCTCGTCGGCTGTAAAGGCAGCCGATGCTCCTTCCTTGGTAATTGTAGTCTCGTTGCAGAAAACGGGGCTGCCGAGGCTTGTATTGACGTTTCTGACGACACAGTCCCTTGTGCCGACAAAGTTGCAGAGGAGAAAAAACTTCGTACCATCAGGATCAGCAACTATTACGCCGCTCCATCCTTCTGGCGTAGCAACTTGTCTGCAATCATCATAAAGTCGCTTTGTTGCATCAGCCGTCGTGTTGCTATAGTATACCACGGTCCGTTTGTCAACCCTGTCGTTCTGCTCGTAATGACGGACGGAGTCATTATATAGCGCATAGAGTTTTGCCGTGAGCACCGAGTTGTTGTTAGCGCGTTCGCCAAAGGCCATCTGTTTGTTGCAGCCAAGTGTAACGATGCCCAGCGTATTGTCAATGTTAACCCATGGCGTACTCATAGTGGTGAACGCCGCTCCGTCAAGTTCTCTCTGTCCATCTTGTGCATAGAACATACGCTTCGTTTTCGTCATCTCGTCCACACTGATGGCCATCAGTCCTCCCTTCTCTGTTGTAATGCTGCACGGCATGTTTGCACGGACATAATCCATGTAGACGACTGCATTGCCAGGTGTAGAGTAGATGGCGAAGCGGTTGTTCAGCGCATTGTCGTTGGTGTTCAGTTCACCGTTCATGATGTAACTATCCCCGTGTAGGCCGTAGACCCCCGACACTACGGGCGTGGCATTCGTTCGCTTTCCCTTTACGTCGTACCAGCCAATGAAATTGCCCGTATTGTTGGCACGGAAGGGGACGATGAGGTTGGTGGACGATGGAGCAAGTGATGCGAAGTCAGACTGATTGACGTCCGAAGTAGTATTTGACACCATGGGCGCGATATAGCCCGTATAACTACGAAGCCCCTGGCTCCACGAAAAACAAGTAAAGCGACTGTTGGTAGCCGCACGCACGATGTTTTGCGATGATAGAACCTTTGCACCAGCATACTCGTTACAGAACTCAGACCATGGAGTGGGAGAGAGGTCGGCCGTAGACATCATCTCGTGCATTAACCACGTCATCATCACACGATGAGCTTGTACCCCCATGCGGCGGGCACCTACGTCGGCACGCAGCAACCACGAGCCGTCGCTGGTTGTTTGCTGTCGATGTTTAATCATCTGGTATGCCAGGTTCTCCAGCATCAACGCATGCGGATCGCGCAGGAAACAGGCGTTGGTAGAGTAGGACGTAATCTGGTCGTAAAGAAAGAGACTCCAGTCGTTGCCGTTAGGCATGGCCAGTTCACCATCGCTGAGAGCTAGCCAATATAGCACCTCCTTCATCACCTTGTCATTGTTGTGCATCAGTGCGTTTGTTTTCCATCTCTCCTGTCCATAAAGTCCCTGTTGGAATAGTTTCAGAGCCAATGCCGCCTCACCCAGTTCCTGAATGACCACGTTCTGATAGCTTGTGTGGAAATAGTTGTGGTTTTGCAGAGTATAGTCATCGTAAAGGTTCTGTCCTCTGTACAGGTCTCTCACCGTCTTGTTGTCATATTCAGGATCGATGACGGTGTTGTCGCTGGCATCATCCTTTTGCGAATAACTGTTGATAGCAAACTCACGCAGTCGTTCAAACCAACGAGGAGCCAGTGCGTCGTTAGGAAATAGTCCTAATGTGACAGCCAATACGTCAGCCTCCCAGCCATTCTCCTCGGCCTTAGTATCGCCAGCATAACCAGTGGGAATATGGCGTTCCAGTTCGTAGTTACATTCTGCCTTCAGCAACTTGTAGATATAGCCCTTCTGCTTGTCGTTCAGTCTGTCCCATTGGAAGAAGGCCGAGTAGGCCACGCTCATGGCCCATAGCGAGCTTTCCCATACAGCATCGTTGGCAGAAGTAGAGCCCCAGTAGTTGTTGCCTTTACATACCTTCAACTTGTTTGCTTTATGCGTGCTGTATGCAAAGACAAGACTCTTCATCGCCATCGTCTCGAGGTCGTTCCATGTTACACCCTGAGGCAGTGTTACCTTGTCCTTGCCATATTTCACGAGAAACGCGCAGATCATCGACAAGTCGGCATTAGGTCGAACCCCCCGTTCGTCGTTGGCCATGGTGTTCTCGCCCTTGAAACAACCGCAGAGTTCGTTCTGACTGTTAGGCGCCTGGCACTCCTGAAAGTCGTTCTTCATGTAAGAAGCAAAGTTGGCCAGCATCTGAATCAAGTCGGCCTTCATGGCACTTTCGCCATTTGATGCCATTGTCGAGGCGATAAGACCAAAGAGTGCTATCGCCAGTGTTAGTAGTTTCTTCATAAGTAGTTTTGTTTTTGCTGTTCGTCAGAACAGGCCTGAGTCGTTAAAAAGATACAGTACGCTCGTCGTTGTCGTTCACACCGATGGTCACCTTCACAGCATCCTCCGGCAATAACTCCTCGATGAGTTCCGGCCATTCAATGAAACAAAGCGCGCCCGAGTAAAAATAGTCCTCATACCCCATGTCGTATACCTCGTCCAACTTCTTGATGCGATAGAAGTCGAAGTGAAAAATAGGCTGTCCTTTAGCCTCATATTCGTTGACGATGGCAAAGGTAGGACTGGTAATCACATCCTCTACACCCAGTTCCTCGCAGATGGCCTTCACAAACGTTGTCTTTCCTGCACCCATCTTGCCATAGAAAGCAAACACCTTGCTCTCACCAATGTTTTCAATAAACTCGCGAGCCGACTCGCGGATGGTGTCTATACTCTTAATCTTGATTTCCATAGTCTTTTATCTTTTCTTTCCTGTCATTGTAATGAGCGGAATAATCATCTCCTCCATTGAGATGCCGCCATGTTGAAATGTGTCCTTATAGTATGATACGTAATAGTTGTAATTATTCGGATAGGCAAAGAACGAGTCACCCGTGGCAAAAACGTAGCTTGTCGATAGGTTGGGCGACGGCAGTTGTGCCTGTGCAGGGTCTTTTACCACAAAGAGATCCTTTGAGTCGTACCCCAGACTCTTGCCCAACTTGTACCGCAAGTTGGTGTTCGTGTTTCTGTCGCCCACAATCTTCACCGGTTTTGTGCATCGGATGGAACCATGGTCGGTGGTCACAATTACCTTATAGTTTGTCTGCGCCAGCCAGCGGAAGAACTCAGCAATGACCGAATGGCGGAACCATGACAGAGTGATGCTACGGTAGGCCGACTCGTTGTTGGCCAGTTCGCGCACCATCTTCGATTCCGTTCGAGCATGACTCAGCATGTCGATGAAATTGAATACCACTACATTCAGGTCGTTCTTGTCCAGTTGGTTCAACTGTTGCATAAACTTCTCAGCATCGGCCGACGAGTTAATCTTGTTATACGAGAACGACTCATGTCTGCGATAACGTTCCAGTTGTGTCTTGATCAGAGGTCCTTCGTTCAGGTTCTTGCCCTCCTCCTCATCTTCATCAACCCATAGTTCAGGAAACATCTTCGCAATCTTGTTGGGCATCAAACCGCTGAAGATGGCATTACGTGCATATTGAGTTGCAGTAGGCAGAATCGAGAAATACAGGTCCTCGTCCAGGTCAAATTGGTCGCCAATCTCTTGTGCCAGCATGCGCCACTGGTCGTAACGGAAATTGTCCATCACCACAAGGAACACCTTCTCCTTCTGGTTCAGATGAGGGAATATCTTAGTTTTGAAAATCTCAGGAGAGAGTAGCGGGTGATGGTTGGCGTCAGCGTTGGCAGGGATGTTCGGGTTGTTAAGGGCAGACACCCAGTTCAGGTAGTTTTTCTTCACGAACTTCGCAAACCCAATGTTAGCTTCCTCTTTCTGCATGGCCAGCATCTCTGTCATCTGCGAGTCGGTGCTCGACAGTTGTAGTTCCCAATGCACCAACTGTTTATAAACAGTCATCCAGTCCTGCCATGTGTTGCAGTCCATTATCTGCATGGCAATCTGCTGGAACTGCTGCTGATATCGACTCTGCGTAACCTCTGTTTCTATCTCCCGGCGGTGAATGTTTTTCTTGAGCACCAGCAGAATCTGGTTGGGGTTCACGGGCTTTATCAGGTAGTCGGCAATCTTTTGTCCGATGGCCTGCTCCATGATATTCTCCTCCTCACTTTTGGTCACCATGACAATGGGTGTGGCAGGCGAAATCTCTTTGATGCGCTGAAGAGTCTCCAGTCCGCTGAGTCCTGGCATCTGCTCGTCCAGCAACACTAGGTCGAACGACCGCTCCTTACATATGTCAATGGCGTCTGTACCATTGCTAACAGTCGTCACGTCGTAGCCCTTTTTCTCGAGAAAGATGATGTGGCCCTTCAGTTGTTCCACCTCGTCGTCTACCCAAAGTAATTGTCCGTTTGTCATTTCCCTTCAAGAATGTTGGTTTTACCAAAGATCAAAGTCATCATCATCCTCTATTGGAGCATTTTTCCGTGGCTCGTCCTCCATGGTCTCGTCACTCTCTTCGTTCTCCTCATTACCAATATAGGTGGGGATGTTCAGTAGTTCCTCGTTGCTAATTGGCATCGGCAGGAACACCCGTTCATAGAATGTGTCATAGTCCTTATAGCTATACCTGCTGCCAATCAGCGTCAGGTTATGCTCGCTGATAACCAGACTGCGACAATGTCTTAAAGCACGCGCCATTGTTTCGGAAGCATAGAGCTGACGCGCATATTGCAGTGCTTCGTCGAAACTTAGGAAACCACGTATAAGCATGCGGCAGAAGCCTTGCTCACGTTCTATCTCTAGGTCGAAATTACGCACCAGGAAGTTCGAGAAGTTAAATCGTGCCATCTCGTAAAGCAACTGATTCTCGTTGACCGAGTCAGGCTGGTAACCCAGCATAAAGAGGAACGGCACGTTACGGTCGGCCGATAGTGTGTCGGTGCTTGTAGAGTCAAGATCCAGTGTCACGTCACGCCTTGACCATATATCGTCCAGGTTAAAGGTGCCGCCATGTAGCGTTCTGCCCTCCTGCACGCCTTTGATAATCATGCCCGCCATCTCGGTCACCTCGCTCTGCGGATATTTCTCTATCACAGTCTTCAGCTCGTTCACGCAACCTTTGGCGTCGCCTTCGTTCAGCAGACTCAGTCCGTTGATGAAGATAAATTTCGCTCTGTTGTCACCCAGGGGGAATCGCTCCTCCGACAACTTCGCATTGGCATGGATAATATTGTGCTTTCCTTCTTTGAAGGCATCGTAGGTGGCCCCGTAGATAGAGTCTTCTATATGCTCGCCAAAGCGTGCGTTCTCTTCAAAGTATGGGTCGTTGAGCAGAATGGTCCATTCACTCTCAGGATAACTCTCTATCAGTCGTGCCAGGCAATTGTTGGCAGCCACGGAATCACCCTGTCTTGAATACAATAAGAAGAGGTGATACCATGCCTGATCCAGGTTCTCGAAGTCAGGATAGTGCCCTGTTAGTCTCACCAGTTGCTTCTCTGCCAAAGCCAGGTTCTCAAGTTTATCCTTGAAGATGACGCCCGAGTTATACAGTCCATCCATAATAATCAGGTCGCTCTCGGCTTTTTGCTCGTCAGAGAAAGGAATTTGTGCCAGGTAGTATTCGCGGTTATGTGGATCGTTTGCCAGCGAATCGCTCTCGGTAGCAAGGCTGTCGGCAGGTGTCTCCATGTCAGCCAGTGAATCCATGTTCTCCAGCGAGTCGGGAACCTCGGTATCGTCCGGCATACTTAAACTGCCTACCACCGTTTTGTTGGTGCGCTGCCAGTCGTCGGCATTCTCGCGCTTTCCCCATTGCTTTTGGAAGGTCTGTTTACCTTGGCTCACAGCCATCTGGTTGTAGAAATACCACTGACCGTTGCTCACCGCGGCAGTGTTTGTTGGCTTGTTCGTTTGTAGGCGATTGCCAGTGTTCTCTTGCTTTGCCAAAGCCTTTTCAACCTCAGCCTCCTGTGCTTTCTTCCGCTCCTCCTTCTCTTTCTTCTTCAATGCTTCAATCACGCGGTCGATGGCGGCCATGCGGTCCTTCTCGCTCATGTTGGCCAACTCCTGCAGCGAGTCTTGCAGGTGTACAGCATCCGTAAAAGGCACCAGTTCATCAAGCACCTTTGAGCGTTTCGATAGCTCCTCGTAGTCAGGCCGCTCCTTATCCAGTAGTCCTATCGCCTCGCCATAGCATCGCTGTGCGTCATTATATTTCTCCTTGGTCCAATACAGGTCACCCAGTTTCAGCAACAACACACCCTTCTCAATGCCATTGCGTGTGGCTTTCTCGTTACCTTTCTCATAGGCTGCGATGGCTTTTATGGTGTCGCGTTGCATCATGTGTATATTGCCGATAGCATAGTACACCTGATCCAGATAATCCTTGTTATTATCCGAATGGGCCATACGGTTCAAACGGGCAATCATCTTTTTATAGTTGCCCTTTGCCATAACCTCTGTTTGAGCAATGCGAGCGTTGAACTCCAATTCGTACGGAGGGTTCTGTCGGATGGCTTTCTGATAGGCCTTATAAGCCTCCTCGCGTTTGCCCAATGTGCTCTGTATCTGCCCCATCAGGAACCACTCGCGCGCCTTCTGTGTCTTGCGCTTCTCGTGACGGATGGTCTGTCGCAGATAGGGTACAGCCTTCTCAAACTCACCCGTTTTCAGGTAATAGTCCGCATAAGTGGCATCCCAGTCTTTCTTAGCTTGATAGTGCATAGAGTCGCGACTCATGTTGCGTATCACGTCCTCCGCATCGTAGAGCCAGTCCAGCTCCACGTAACAACGGGCCAGCCAAGCACGTGCAATACCATTCTGCAGTGGTTGCGTCTGATAGAGTCGGGCCATGTAACTAAACGTGGCAGCAGCCTCGTCAAACTCCCCTTTCTGGTATTGCGCCTGTCCCATCATGAGCCAAGCTTTCCATAGGAATGGGTTATACTCCTTGCGTCCCAGCCATTCCTTGTCGCGTGCCGTCTTACGTCTTGTCTTTGTCCATTCCGGCTTTGCCTTGATGGAGTGAAGCTTAATGGTCTTCTCCATCTTCTCAATGGTTCGGTCAAAGTTTCCTTTACCCAATGTACGACTTTGTTTGCTCCCCACGGTGTTTAGTGGCAGAATCTCGGTGAAGTTGTCCTTATGTCCCTTCTCCTTCTCAAGTGTACCGTCAGTATAGGCCAATGAACCATTGTAGTATGTGTTGTATTTGGCTGTAAACGATTGCCAGAATCGGCTTTTTGCTGTGTTTTTATGCGCAGAGCATGCCACCATCAGAATGCTGATGGCGAAGAAAAGTACTATGTATGAGTATCTGCGCATCAATAATAAAACTCCTAATCTTCTGTTTTATTGCCTTCCTTAAGTTTTTTCTCCTCCATCAGGCAGGCAATCTTACAGTCGCCCGACACCTTACTGCTGCACGAAGCGCAGTCGTGTGCCTCTACGATAGGTTCGTCAGTACCTCCTTTTGATAGCATGGAAGCCAGTGCGGCTACGAGCCCCAGCATGATGAGGGCTCCAAAACAAATCATTGCAAATTGCATGTATATAATGTCGAATGTTGAGTTACAATTGTTGGATAGTAAAGTTGGCAGCCCTCAGATCATCCCAGAACCGCGGATACGACTTTGAAACCACCTGTGGGTTATTGATGCAGATAGCATTCTTCATGGCCAGTGGGGCAAAAGCCAGTGCCATGCGGTGGTCGTCGTAGGTGTCAATGGCAGTCTGTGTGCCGATGACCTGAGTCGTCGTTCCATCCCATTTCAGTTCGCGTCCGTCAATGTCCTCCAGTAAGTAACCAAGCTTACTCATCTCTTTCTTCAAGGCTGCCATGCGGTCAGTCTCTTTTATCTTTAGTGTCTGTAACCCGGTAAAGTGGAAAGGTATGCCCAATGCGCAGCAGGTGCACACAAAGGTCTGCGCCAGGTCGGGGGCGTTTACGAAGTCGTATTCCAATCGGTTCACCCTGTGTCCACTCTTCGTCAGCGTTACCTTTGTCGGAACGCCCGACTTCTTGGTGCCGAAGGTCGTCTTGACTCCCAGCAGACTGAATATATAGCGAACGCTCGAGTCGCCCTGCTTCGAACCATCCATCAGACCTTCCAGACAGATCTCTGCCTCAGGGTCGTCGCTCAGCGCCATAATCTCGTACCAATAGCTGGCAGCGCTCCAGTCGTTCTCGATGACGTATGGCCTACTCTCATAGGGCTTGGGCTGAATGGTGATAGTGTCTACAGAAGTCCATTCAGCATCTGCGCCAAACTCGCGCATCGTCCATAGTGTCAGGTCGATGTATGGGCGTGAGATAATGTCGCCCAGCAGTCGCAATGATAATCCTTTACGCAGCATCGGACCAATGAGCAACAGTGCCGATATGTATTGCGAACTGATGTTGCCAGCCACCTCCAGCGAACCGCCGTCCAAAGTGGAACCTTTTATCCGAAGTGGTGGAAAACCCTCTTCCTTTTCATAGGCAATGTCAGCTCCCAGTTGTCGCAGTGCGTCAACCAGAATCTTGATGGGGCGGTGTTGCATGCGGTCTGTTCCAGTGATGGTGTGCTCGCCATGCTCCGTAGTTGCCAGGAAGGCCGTCATAAAGCGCATGGCCGTGCCCGCAGCTTTGATGTCAATGACCTCGGGCATTTGTTCCAGTGCATGGATAACCACCTCTGTGTCGTCACAGTCGCTTAGGTTCTCTGGTAGCATGCTACCTCCTGTCAGCGCATGAATAATGAGGGCTCTGTTTGATATGCTTTTCGATGCGGGCAGTTTGATGGTGGCCTGCAGTCGCTCCGGTTTAGTAATGCTGTATGTTGTCATTTCAATGAATTAATGATGGTACAAAAGTACCAAATTTTATCGAAATAGCCAAACGTTTCTCCTATCAATCCGTGCCCTCTCACAAAAAATTATGATTAAAGATTTGGCAGTTAGTTATATTCTCAGTAATTTTGTGGCCAGAAACATGGACTTTAACAATCTTATAACAACGATTAATGATGCACTGTGGGCGTATCTGCTCATAGGTGTTTTGGTAGGCTGCGGACTTTGGTTCACATGGCGCACGCGTTTTGTTCAGTTCCGAATGGTGGGCGAGATGATTCGTTTGCTGGCCGATTCCGCCGTCGATACGGCAGGTGGCGCAGGCTCTGGCCGCAAGCATATCTCGTCGTTCCAGGCCTTTGCCGTCAGTGTTGCTACCCGTGTTGGCACCGGTAACTTGGCGGGTGTGGCCTCGGCTATAGCTGTTGGTGGCCCAGGTGCCGTATTCTGGATGTGGGTCATTGCCCTTGTCGGTTCGGCCACGGCTTTTGTTGAGTCTACGCTTGCCCAGTTGTTCAAGCAAAAACATAAGGATTCCTTTATCGGTGGTCCTGCCTATTATATTCAGCGTGGTCTGCATCAACGCTGGATGGCAGTTCTTTTTGCCGTGCTTATCACCTGTCAGTTTGGTCTTTCCAATAACTCTATCCAGGCCAATACCATCTGTGGCGCTATGAACGAGGCTTTTGGATGGTCGCCTTTCTGGGTGGGCGTCATACTGACGGTCACGGCACTGTTTATTGTCTTTGGCGGTATTCAGCGCATTGCTCACGTCAGTAGTGTCCTTGTTCCCGTCATGGCCATCGGCTATGTGGTGCTGGCTGTGGTGATTGTTGCCATGAATATTGGACAGATACCCCATGTGCTTCGCATCATCCTACTCGATGCATTTGGTATAGAACAGGTGGCTGGAGGCGGACTTGGTGCTACCATCATGTATGGTGTCAAACGTGGTCTGTTCTCTAACGAGGCTGGTGAGGGCAGTGCGCCTAATGTGGCTGCCACGGCAGCCGTGTCGCACCCTGTCAAGCAGGGACTCATTCAGGCCTTGGGTGTTTTCACCGACACCCTTCTTGTTTGCTCGTGTACGGCCTTTATCATATTAATCAGTGGACTCTATTCTATTCCAGAATTGAATGGCATTGCCCTTACACAGTCAGCCTTGCAAAATGAGATTGGCGCCTTGGGCCCCATTTTTGTGGCCATAGCCATCTTTCTTTTCGCTTTTTCAAGTATTATTGGCAACTATTACTATGGCGAAGCGAATATCCGCTTTATCACCTCTAATACCCGGGTGATGACCATCTATCGCATTTGTTCTGCAGGTGTGATGGTGATGTTTGGTGCCATGGCCAGTTTCGAGTTAGTGTGGAATATCGTTGATTTCTTCATGGCTTGCCTCACGGCTTGTAACCTCGTTGCCATCGTCCTGCTGGGTCGCTATGCTTTCCGCCTGCTCGATGATTATCGTCAGCAGAAACGGCAGGGTATTAAAGAACCTGTGTTTCATCGAGACCAGTTTCCAGAGCTTGAAAAAGATTTGGATTGCTGGGAGTAAAGAAGAGAATGAACCCTAAAACCATAAAAAAAGATGAAAAAACTAATCCTTTCGCTGGTGGCGCTCCTTGCTACTGCCACCATGTCAGCACAGAAGATGCTGGTGCTTTATTATTCCGAGACTGGTACAACCAAGACGGTTGCCCAGGAGTTGCAAAAACAATTGATTGCTGATATCGAGAGTATCGAGTGTGTCACGCCCTATACGGGAAACTTCCAGGAAACCATTCAGCGTGGACAGCGTGAGATGCAAAGTAAAGAATGGCCAGCATTAAAACCTCTTACCAAGAAAATTGCCGACTATGACGTTGTCTTTCTGGGTTATCCCATTTGGTTTGGCACCTATGCCAATCCCATTTATACCCTGTTGAACGAGCAGGACTTCTCAGGTAAGACCGTTGTTCCTTTCTGTACCTTTGGCACCAGTGGCCTCGAGACCTCAACCGATGCGTTGCGAAAAGCCCTTCCAAAGGCAACGGTTGTCGATGGCTTTGGCTTGCGCAAAGCACGTATTGCTGAGGCCGAGAAAGAAGTCGGCCAGTTCCTGAAGACGAAAAAATATAAGAAAGATTAGAGTTTCACGCTCGATATATCTACCAGTCCGTTGACAATGGCATAGATGGTAAGTCCCGCTGGCGAGTGAATCTGCAGTTTGCGGGCAATGTTGCGTCGATGCGTGATAACCGTATTAACTGAAATAAATAGCCTGTCGGCTATCTCCTTATTCTGTAGGCCCTGCACCACACCGATGATGACCTCCCTCTCTCGGTCGGACAGGGCCTCATTATTGTCTTGTCCTCCCTTAAATACCATTGACGAGATGTTTCTCGACACATCATCCTTCCTCACCAGTCGTTCCAGTCGTTTGATGGCGGGTGTAAAGATGTGGTCCTCCACCTCGGCATGCTGTTTCAGCCACTCCTCGTTGTTATAGATATCATAGAGCGTTGCCGTGAGTTGGTTGTTGTGCAGGTTGTCGGCAGGCAGGTACTTGATAATCATGAGCTTCAACTCGCGCAGCGTCTTGTCCGTTTGGTCATGATGCTTTGAGAACATCTCAACGTTATAGTCGTTCAGCGGACGTCCCTCCAGCAATGACTCCACGTAGGGGAAGAGCGTCTTCTCTTCATATTTCATGTGCCGGCGAATTTCTTGGGCATACTCATTGTATATCTTCATGATAAGCATGCCCAGCGGATCGTTCTCACTGATGCTTTCTTGCAACTCGCGGCGGATAAAGGGCAATTGGAAATCCAAATAATAGGTATGACTGGCTTTCAGATAATGCAGCAGGGTGGGCACACTAATCTGCTCATCATCCTCAAAGTTGGCATAATCGTTAATGGTGAAGTTTACCACCGCCAGAAAGGTGTAGGTATCTACACCATTCATCTCGCAGGTTTCACTGACAGTCTTGTCACCGAAGCCAAGGTTAATGCCAAAAGCGCCCAGTGCCTGCAGCACACTGTAGTTGTCCTTAATCAGCGTTATCATCTTGTCGCTGGGCTCATACATCTTCATGTTCTTCATTGTGCTTACCTATTTATTGTGGTTTAGAACGCTGCAAAAGTACTCGTTTTTCATGAAACGCACAAGAGTCTGCGTGCTATTTCATCATTTTTAGGTATATGTAATACCTACTTTATATGAGTCCTGCTTCCTCACCGAAACACCGCTTGAACTCACTTTCAAAGTTGGGCGTCAGTATGTCCTTGCCCATGGCCTCACGTATCTCTGCCATCGTCCAGAATCGTCCGCCGTCCAATTCCTCCGTCGATGGCCTTACTGGTCCGTCGTATATTGTGCGGTTCACATATACCAACTCGCGCTCGCGCTTACTGTCAAACACATATTTTCCGATGAATTCCGGCGTAAAGTCGGTGATGCCCAACTCCTCGCGCACCTCGCGTCTAAGAGCCTCTTCGGGTGTCTCGCCATAGTCCATATGACCACCAACGGCGGTGTCCCATTTGCCAGGTTGTATATCCTTCCATTCTGGGCGTTTCTGCAGATAGATATCACCAGCCGTATTAAACACGTGCAAGTGTACCACGGGGTGCAGCAGTCTGGAGCCATTATGGCATTCACCTCGTGTGGCAGAGCCAACCACACATCCCTCCTCGTCAACAATCGGGAATTTCTCTTTAAGGTTGTCCATATCGCTTAGTTCATCTTAGTCATATGATACCCCATGCGCTTCAGTTGCACGGCTGCTCCCATCAGGTAGAGCTGATGCAGACAGCTCACAAATCCATTGAAGGCGTCCTTGGTGCCAGGTTCAAAGTGTTGGCGCATCAAGGCGTTATACACACGTGAGGCGCATTCACCTGTCAACTTTTCTAATACGGTATAGTCGATACCCTCCAGTAAAAGCACCTCTTCACGTATATATTCGTCCATGGCATCATAGCCTCGCTTGTCGCGCATATAGCCATAGAGATCTTCAATCTTCGAATAGATCTCCCACTCCGTATCCCACATCTTAGCCACGGCCATGCCCAGATACATCATCCAGCCCAGTGAGGCCGAAGGAAAGTCCTGAAACTCGCGGATGCCGTCGGGAATATAAGCTTTGGCCACCGCCTCCCATTTTTCCTCCACATCAGGACATTCGGGCAGTCGTTCGTCCACCTCTTTGATGCTCTGCAGAAACTGGTGCAGGTCGTGGCGCAGTGTGTCTTCAAAATTCTCCATATTACAAATCTTATTAAATCTACCTGCAAAAGTACTGAAAAACCGAGAATTATTACTATCTTTGCAGCCAATATTACAAAAAAATAAAAAATATCTGGTATGCGAGTAAAGATTGAAACCATGTTGGGTGATATCGTCGTACGTCTTTACGACGAGACCCCTATTCACCGTGATAACTTCTTGAAACTGGCCAAGGAAGGCTATTATGACGGCACCCTGTTCCATCGTGTCATCAAGGATTTTATGATTCAGGGCGGTGATCCTGATTCAAAAGGTGCTCCTGCTGGTAAGATGCTGGGTGTCGGTGGCCCCGACTACACGCTCGAGGCCGAGATCAAGGATGGCATCTTCCATAAGCGCGGCGCCTTGGCTGCTGCCCGTCAGGGTGATGAGGTGAACCCCGAACGTCGCAGTAGTGGCTCACAGTTCTATATCGTTTGGGGACAGGTGTATAACGAAGGTCAGTTACGTCAGTTCTCCAAGCAGTTGCGCATGCAGAAGGTTCAGGATGCGTTCAATACGCTTGCTGCTGCCCATCGTGAAGAGATTATGCAGATGCGTCGCAACAGAAACCGTGAGGGCTTGCAGACTTTGCAGGACAAACTGGTTGCTGAGGCTGAAAATAAGGTTGGTAAGGACGGTCTTTCCGAAGAGCAGTTGACGCTCTATTCCACCATTGGCGGTACACCTCATTTGGATGGCCAGTACACTGTGTTTGGCGAGGTGGAAGAAGGTCTTGATGTGGTAGAGATGATTCAGGGCACAGCTACGGGTCGTGCCGATCGTCCTGTCGACGATATTGAAATGCGAATGACAGTTATTGAATAAGCTATGAAAAAGATATTTGTTTTTGTGCTCTTTGTCGCCTTGCTTTCGTTGTCTGCTCATGCGCAGACCGCTTTAAAGAAGGTCTATAACGAGGAAATCAATCCCATGACACAGATTGATGAGGCTCTGGCTCAAGCCAAGAGTAGTGGCAAGTTTGTGGTCTGTCAGGTGGGAGGCAACTGGTGTCCTTGGTGTCTTCGCTTTGCCGACTTTGTCACCAAAGATACCACCATCAGTCAGGTCATCGACCAGAACTTCGTATATATTCATGTGAACTATAACCCCCGCAAGTCGCAAGATGCCGAGAAGACTGCTCAGACGCAGTCCATGCTTAAGCGCCTCGACAATCCCGCCCGTTTCGGTTTCCCCGTCTTTGTCGTCCTCGATGGTCAGGGAAAAGTTCTTCATATCCAGGACTCCAGTTTCCTGGAGGAAGGCAAGAGCTATAATCAAGCCAAGGTGCTTCGTTTCTTAAAGAACTGGACACCCCAGGCCGTTAAGAAACACTAAGGCCTTATCCCTTCACAAACCCTTTATCATGCCATTTTTTTTCTACAGTGAGTCATCTGTTTCGCGGCAGATGGTTACTCACAGTACCAAGCTTTGGTAGGCACAGTACCAAGCTTTGGTAGGCACGCTACCAGGCTTTGGTAGCCACACTACCAAGCGTTGGTAGTCAGGCTACCAAGCCGTGGTAGCATGGATACTTATTTCCCAATCACATACGTATTAAACGAGTGAGGTTGGGCCGTGATGTTCAGGTACTTGCCTTTGATGTTCACACACAAGTCTGCTTTTTCGTTGGTTAGATTGCCTGCAGTGACGATGAGGCGCTGACCATCGCGGAACACCACCACGGGCGTCTTGCTGAGACTTCTGCCACCATAGGCGATGATCTGGGTGCCAGGACCAACGAACTGACAGAAATGCTTATAGGCATAGTATTCTGCGGTGTAGCGCTTCAGGCGCGTCTTGCTGTCCACCTGGATGAGGGCATTCTGGGTCCATCCCCATGTGGACTGTCCGTTGTCGGTGAGGATGAAGTTCCAGTTGTAATATTCGTCGCAGCCATTGCCCAGGTTGTCGCTGAGCAGGAAGAACGTGTGCTCGCCGGCACGCCAGTCCATGGAGCCGTTGCCACACTCGCTCTCGCTCATCATGAGGCGCAACTTCGGATAGCGCTCTTTGAGTTGTGGCAGGTTCTCGCGGCATTCCCATTGGGTGGCAATGCCTTTGACGTTGGATTGTAGGGTGGGGTCGTCGATGATCTTCTGCACATAGTCCAATCGGTTGGTGTTGAAGGTGCCTATCCACAGTTCTACCTCAGGATGCTGCTGGCGAAGGGTGGGGGCCAGGTATTGATTGTTGAAGCGCAGGGTGCCTTCTGCTGTCCAGGCACAACCGGGGTAGGGGGTATAGCTGTAGGCCTCGTTCTGATACATGACCTTGGTGATGGGCAGGCCCTGTTCGGCATAGAGGTCGATGAAGCGACAGAACATGTTGGCATAGCTCTGCAGATAGCGTGGATCCTGAATGAAGTAGTCTTGTGTGGCCAAACGACGTGGAAAGACACCGTTGCGGTCGCCCATGAGCTTCATCTCGTCGGGGTCCACAGCACCGTCATAGAGCAGATAGTCTTTCTCCTTGGGCTGTTTGTTATACGGACTGCTCAGCACGCAGTAGTCTTGGTTGATCTTCATCCATGCTGGCGGACTCCACGGACTCATGAATAACTGCAGCTGCGGACAGTATTTCTGGGCTGCGCGAGCCAGTGGAATGATATTCTGTTTGTCGCGTTCGATATTGAAGTGCTTCAGACTGAGGTCGCCCACCACATCGTCGCACTGATACCACGAGCGGGCATAGTCGTTGGCGTTCATGGACACGCGGCCATGCGTAAAGTGCAGGTCGCCATCGGGGGCAAAGAGGTTGCGCATCACCTCGTCCTGATCGTCGCGGCTCAGCAGGTTGAAGGCATCCCAGTCCAGCTCGTTGAACGTGGTGCCCCAGGCACGGAACGTGGTTCCGGCTTCGTCGCCGCTGATGGTGGCTACCAATGTGCCGTTGGCCTTCGATGCTAATGTGGCCTTCGACTTTTGCCATGTGGTTTTCTCAGTGGTGGTGTACTTCGTTACGCTTTGTGCTTGAAGTGCCAATGAGCCTGACAGGAGAAAGGATAGAATGATGGTTTGTTTCATGTTTTTTGTTATTGTCGCATTAAATACTCTTAAATCAGTGCACAAAGATACGTAAATTCCTTTTATTTTTAGTACTTTTGCAGAGATTATTTTGATTGTTTATGGAGAATCACTCTTTTGAGACCAATAACGAGATGCTCACCGCATGGGATTTCGTTGAAAACACAGGGCGCAGCATCTTTCTCACAGGTAAGGCTGGAACGGGTAAAACCACCTTTCTAAAGGCTGTCATGGCACAGTCGCGCAAGCGTCCCATTGTAGTGGCGCCTACGGGTGTGGCTGCCATCAATGCCGGTGGTGTCACCATCCATTCGTTCTTTCAGTTGCCTTTCTCGCCCTATGTGCCTGGTGCCAAGATGGAGAGTAAGTTCGACTTCAGTCGTGAGAAGCGAAAGATTATTGCTTCTATTGACCTGCTGATTATCGACGAGATATCCATGGTGCGTGCCGACCTCCTTGATGCGATCGATGCCGTGTTGCGTCGTTTTCGTGACCATAGTCAGCCCTTTGGCGGGGTGCAGTTGATGATGATTGGCGACCTGGCACAGTTGACACCGGTGATGACACCCGAGGACGAACGCATGCTGAAGCCTTATTACGATACGCCCTATTTCTTTGGCTCAAAAGCACTGCAACAGATTGACTATGTAACCATCCAACTGGAACATGTGTATCGCCAGCAGGATGCCTCCTTTATCCAGATCCTGAACGAGGTGCGCGAGGGGCATCCCTCCACGCAGGCTTTGTCGCAGTTGAATGCACGTTGTAAGCCCGCGTTCATTCCCAGTCCCGAGGAACCTTATATCCGCTTGACCACCCACAACAACCTGGCCAACTTCTATAACGAGTCGGAATTGGGGAAACTGCCTGGGCATGCCTTTCGCTATCATGCCGAGGTGCGCGGCACTTTCCCGGATTATGCCTATCCCACGGCCGAGACGCTGGTGCTGAAGAAAGGCGCTCAGGTGATGTTTGTGAAGAACGACCCCTCGGGCAATCACCGTTATTATAATGGTCGCATCGGACGGGTGATGGAGGCTGCCGACGATCGCCTCACAGTGTATTGTGAAGGTGATGATGAGGCGATTGAGGTGGAGCCTCTGGAATGGGAAAACACACGTTATTCGCTGAACGAGAAGACCCGTGAGATAGAAGCCGAGGTGCAGGGCACCTTTAAGCAATTGCCTCTGCGATTGGCGTGGGCTATCACCATCCACAAAAGTCAAGGTCTGACGTTCGACCGTGCCATCATCGATGCTAACCAGAGCTTTGCCCCGGGTCAGGTATATGTGGCTCTGAGTCGCTGTCGTTCGTTAGAGGGGTTGGTGCTGGCCACACCTTTGGAAGAGCGTGCCATCATCAACGACGAGCGTGTGGATAGCTATATTGCCCAGCAGGAGTATGAGGCCGAGCGTAGCATCTGTCAACTGCCGGTGCTGAAACAGGAGTACGAGCGCTATCTGCTCTTCCAACTCTTTGATTTCCGTACGATCTTTGCCCTTCAGGAATCACTGGTACGACTCTTTGCAGAGTTTTTCTATCATAGTCATGCCTCGCTGAAACAGTTGCACGACCAGACCCTGCTGGACTTGCAACAGCGCGTCGTTGCCGTGTCGGCCAAGTGGCAACAGAAAATCCAGTCTATGTCTTTCGAGGACCTGCATGATGTCGACTTCTTGGAACGTGTGAAGCGCAGTGCCGAGTATTTTGCCGACCAACTGCGTGATATTCTGACCAAACCGATTGAACTCACCGCTAAGGTGGAAACAAACAATAAACAGGCTGGCCGTCGTCTCGCGACACTTTTGCCCGACCTACGCCAGGCATGGCTCTCGCGCCGCTATCTGCTCACGAAGATGATGGAACAAGAATTCTCAGTTAGTGCTTATCTGCACGAGAAGCAGATGTCGATGCTGGATGCGCTGGATGAGGATGCGCTGAAAACGAAGCGTGCAAGGAAACCCAAGGCACCGAAGCCCGCCAAGGAACCTAAGCCAAAAACTTGGGAGATTTCTTTGTCTCTATATAAGCAGGGAAAGACCCCAGAGAATATCGCCGCCGAACGCGGTTTAACATTGGGTACGGTGTTTGGTCATCTGAGTCGTTATCTTAAAACAGGTGAGGTGTCGTTGGATGCACTTGTCTTACCAGAACATCAGCAGCTTATCCTGAAAGCCATTCGAAAAATGGGAGTGGACTGTGGTGCCACTCCCATTAAAAATGCCTGTCCGGCTGAGATTACTTTTGATGAGATTCGTTTGATGATGACTGTCTATTGAGCACCGTCAAAATCCCAATCTTCGTAATTTTCATTATCATCAAATTTTCCTTTTAATGGACTACCAGCCAGCAAATAACTTGGATACTTAATCGGCACCACGCACATGGTGGGTTTCTTATATGATTTCTTCATTGCTGTGTCCTCCTATTTGTTAATGATTATTTTTCCATGATGGATATAAATACCCTTCTTTGGTCTGGAGTCGAGTAGGCGACCGTTCATGTCGTAGTAGTGCTCTGTGCCGTCGGCATCGATGGTGCGGATGACAGCGTCGATAGTAGTCGCCTCACCGTCGTCTATGACCATGTTAAGAGCGCGGGCGCCACTATTTGTAGTAGCTTGGAAGTAAGCACGGAAGGGACCAATGTAAGCCTTCGGCTGGTTCTGAGGCACCTTGTGCCACTTGCCGTCGCTTTGCAGCAGGTAGGCGTTAGCATCGTAGAGCGAGCTGTTAGGTATCTCCACCGTGGTGCCCTTGAACTGGAAGCCGCTGATAGCCCCAGGATCACTCGTTGGCGGAGTGGCAATTACAGTTGCTTCGCTAATGCTGAAGTCAAGATCGCGCTCTTCCTTCATCACGACATAATAAGGTGTGTAGGCTGACATCTGCTTGTTGGCCATCTCGGTAAAGGTAACGGTGGTGGTGCCCGACTCTTCATCTATCGTTGAGGGCTCATAGACCTTGGCATTCTCATTGCTTAACGTGAAAGCGTACGGCAGACAGACGGTAATACCCTTAGCGGAATATTCCTCGTCTTCCGTTTGTGCAGTATAGTTGATATAACGCTCGTATCTTACGCCATTGGTAGCTGTTACAGGAACTTTTGGATTAAAGTCAAAACCATCCTCCAAGAAAATGTGGTTGGCGGTGGCGGCAGTCTTAGCTTCGTTCATGATAAACACGTTAGGCTCGTAGGCTTCAGCGGTGTTATCATCTAGCAGATAAATGATGGTATGGTCACTGAGTCCGTAGAATGGGTTGTCAGGGTCGCCACGGTCAACGTTCAAAGGGAGTAGTGTCACATTGCTATCACTTTCCTTGAATAATAAAGTGTTTCGAAAATCTACATATTTAAGGTTGCAGGCTCCGTCAAATAAAGCTTTACCCATATGTGGAGTCAAGAAATTAGAGGAGGTGATACTGGTCAGTCCATTGCAAGATGCGAAACATTTAGGCAATAGATAAACATCACCGTTTATAGCGCTCGCTAAAGGTAACTCTTTTATGACGTAGTTTTCAGGTAACCTATAGTCGCCTGTCTTGCCTGGAGCACAGGCTACAATATAACTGCTATTGTCAACATCCTGTATCAAGACGTTGTCCAAACTCTTGTACCCATTGGTATTCCCGTCTGCCACGGCAATAGTAGTCAGTTTAGGACAATAGGTCAGGAAGTTGCCCTTATGGTTCTTAAACTCCTTGCCGACTTGGAAGCTGGCAAGATTGTCGCAATAGGCAAAGGCATCCTCACCTACAGTTGTCACCGCGGAGGTCATGCTGAAGCTGGTCAGACCATCGCAGTCGTAGAAAGCCTTGTCGCCGATAGTCACTAAGCCAGGAATGTAAACACTGGTCAGGGCGTCGCAGTTCTCGAAGGCACTGTTACCAATGGTTTGAAGGAAGAAACCTGCACTACTGATTGATGTCAACGTGGCATTGTCCTTAAATACTCCTGATACAATACCTATGACCGGTTTTGAATTATAATATTCAGGAATAGTGACTGCCGTGCTACTACCCGTATATCCCACGACTTCACAATTACTATTATCTGCGCCAGCAGGACGATAAACGATACCGTTGCCGTCAATCTCGTCAACGCAATTGGCAAGATACATGTCCTTCAGCGTAGCAGGTATGGGGTAGTCGACGTAGTTGTCGGTGAAGTAGTACCAGTTGTCCGTACCCAGCACGTTTTTCATATTGTCTTGCTTCATGTCATCCGCAAGATAGCCTTGGTTTCCAGACTCTTCCAATGTACCAGATCCTTCTTGAGTACCTATCAGATCTGTACCACCAGAAGCACTCCAATAGCCACAATTTGTGATAGTGCTTTGAGTATTATACTTTGTCTTTCCTACTATATGGCCCTTAATATGAACATTGTTGTTATCCAGAAGATTGGTCTTTGCATAGCAGCGATTGACAGTAACGCTACCTGCACCGCCGACAATACCTCCCATCGTTGAGGACTCTTGTTTACTGTTCCATAGCGACGCAGGATAGGGAGGTGTAAGGGCAGCGCAATCGGTGATGGTTACGTTGTTATCAACATTGCCGACAATACCTCCTATCCATCCCGTGCTTTGTGCCTGTCCATAGAACATACAGCGCTCAATGGTTGCATCTTGTGCGTGTCCGACAATACCACCGACGCTGCCCGAACCGGCAGCAAGATAGTCAGTTCCCGTAACAAGAATATCGCTGAGGTGCGTGTTTGAGTTTGCATAACCAAGCACAGTACCCTGATAGTCTGAACCTGACACAGAAGGATTCTTCAGATGCATGTTATAGATGGTAGCGTTTTGGGCATAGCCAAACAGGCCATTGTACAATTCAGCCCTGTCCACCTTGAGGTTCTTGATGACATGACCACCACCATCGAAGACGCCGTCGAAAGGATGTTCCTTAGTGCCGATAGGCGTCCACTTATCAATGCTTGACATGTCGAGGTCTGCCGTCAGTGTCACCATCTTGTTGTTGCTGCCTTTATACTGGGTGTCACTGTTAACGGCATCGCGGAAATCTTTCAAGTCCTGCAGCGAGGTAATCTCCTGCGGATTATCATTCATTTCGTAGATGCGGGTGAAGGCATCAGACCACCCCACTCGCTCCTGAAATTTGTATGAGGTGTAGTTGCTGGCATAGCCTGTAGGCACATAGAGTATCCTTGTCTTTGCTTCTTTGGCCATGCTTGTCGCCGTGCCTTCATAAGAGAATACATCATCGCGCGACCACACTGGGGCAGTAGTGCTCTTACACACTAAATAGGTCAGGTTGGACAGACCGACAAAAGCACCACGCCCTACCCGCTCCAAGGAAGCAGGCAGTTCGATGGACGTGACTCCGCTACAGCCGATGAAGGCATAATCCTCAATGGCTGTGATGCCCTCTTCGACAACAATCTTCGTAATGCCTGTGCAGAAGCGGAAGGCAAACTTGCCGACAACATTCTTGTCACTATTGGCGTTGGTGACTCTCGGGATGGTCAGCGTGCCTGCCTCATATTGGGGAATTGAGGCATTCTGGCCGTTGCCTATGGTGTAGGTCGTTCCCGACTCTCTGACGGGAACCGTAAATTGCTTACTCCCCACCGTGACATCGTATGCCAAAGCCTGCAATGTTGCGAGGAGGAAAATCTGTATTGCAAATATAACTCGTTTCATCGTTGTTGCTGTTTTCATCATTAATTATTGTATGGCGAATACTGATTGTTTCCATAGTTGAAGAGAGTACGTATGAACTTGATGTCAGGAGAGGTACCCCAAGCATTAAACATAAAGTCTGTACAAGCATCTATATGGTCACTATTGGTACTTCTGTCATCCAGATAAAACGTGACTTTATTGTTGAAGGCATCTCTGGCACTGACACAATTATCATAGGGCACCACCGTGTCATGTAAAGAATGGAACAAACATACAGGATTCTGGGGAATCCAGCCTTTTGTCAGGTTGTTACTCTCCAAGGCACTGATCAGGTCGTTCATTTCCTCATAATCGGGTAATTCTTTGTATTCCGCCAGCTTAGTCATATAATCCCAGCCTCTGGGCGTAAGAACATATTCCAGCTTAGCCCTGCCATCCGACGTAAGCATATCTTTGTATTTTTCATTCTTAGACAAATTCTCAAGGTGCTCTTTCACATCGTCGGTGGTCATCTCTAACGAAGGATATTGCTTGTCGGCAATTATAGTGAGGATACCCGTATCGAGAAACAGCTGCGAGAAGAAGTCGGTGGGCTTATACTTCATCATCAGCGGATTGGTGTCGAGCATGCCCTTGATAATCAGCGCAATGGCAACAGGCATGGTTAATTCGCCAGCTTCGTGACCGGAAACTTTCGACTCTCTCATATAATACCTCAGCGTGGCAACGGGATCGTAGGGGCCATCAGCGCAGACGGAGCCTTTAAAAGGTAACTCTTCGGTAAGGTTGTTCTGCTCGATGAAGCGCTGGACAGCCATCGCTACAGAGCCGCCCTGCGAAGCACCTACAGAAAAATACTTGCCATAGCGGAAAGCATCGGAACGCTGCGCCCACTGGGGTGAAACGCTCTCTTTCTTACCAGTAAACCTGCCCTGCTTAAACAAGGCAATGCCATAGCGGACACCATCTATTACCTGACGGGCGGTAAGTTCCTGATAGAGGTAAGGATGCGGACGATCTTTGGTAACGCCGTAGCCCTCGTAGTCGGGCATGATAAGCACGTTGTAGTATGCGGGGTCATCCTTATCCTTCCTGACTCCCTTACCCCATGAGGCATAATACTGCATCATGTTGACATCCGATTTGAAGAAGCCGTCTTCAGGGTACAAACTCGGACACTCCTTGTTGCTGGTGATGGTGCAATGGCAACCAATGACAATGTTGTTGAAGCGATAGCCATCATTCCAGTTGCTTTCTGTGAAATAGGGAAATGCCATCAGCGACGAGAGTATAATCCTGTTGCCATGCTTGTCGATGGATGGGTAGTTAAAGGTGTAGAGATAGTAGGCCACGCCACTGTAGTAGTCGCCAAAGTCCAGCGAGCTGGAGGCATTGGCACGGTGCATCGCCGAACGACGGGCAACCTTGGCGGCCTCTATCGCCTCCTCAGGCTTGCTACCCAGTTCGTCAACAGGCACGTCTAAGTAATCGACAACGACAGGCGTCTTTTCCATCTGTCCTGTCTCTGAATTCATCATGAGCGAGTCGCGCAGTACTTGGGTGCGCAGCACACCACCTGTTACCACGGCATCGTTAACATTCACGGGCTGATGCAAATCGGCTGTCTCCACATTCTGTGCACTGACAGCTAACATCACAAGCAGTCCCATTGCTGCTAAATTAAATCTTTTCATTTCGATTTCTAAGTATTTGGGTTTTCTATCTGTTTACTTCACTTATGAATCATAGGGGGATACCCGTCATATCAGAGACCTGGTCTCTGATATATTCTTCAGCCTTGTCGATGGCATCCTTTATTGCCTGCTCCCTGGTAGCATCTTTGTCGGGCATGCAGTCTTCCATTAAGAGAATGGTCTTGCCGATGTGCTGGAAGAGTCCGTAGTCTACGTGGTTGCCCCAGTCGCCAAACTCGGTTTCGACGTTGCAGCCGTGACCCTTCAGGTAGTTGGCCATTTCCTCGCCCACATGCCAGTCCATGTATTTGTCGCCGGCAGAGTGCATAATATAGTACTTGGTCTTGGTGCTGGGCTGCCAGTTCTGTCCCTCGCCGCAGAGTGAGTTTTCGCGGAGCTTCTGGGCCAGTTTCTTGCCAACGACAGACTGAGGATTGAGCGCATCGGGCGTCAGAATAAGGTTGACGGGGCAGTCCTTGGCCTTTGCTTCATCACCACCGGCAATGAGCTTGTTGATGTCCCATGTGCCGTAGTCTTTGGAGAGTATCCACTTCTGGATGTTGCTGGCAAGAGGCTCTACAAACACGTCCTTGTAGTCAAAGTCCATGTGGTAAGTCTCCTTGTAAGCCACCACCACGAGTGGGAAAGAACAAGCATAACCAGAGGTGGGGCTGGTAATGTTGCTGATATAAACGCTATGCAAGTCGAAGGGAGCAGCACCTCCCGAGGTCAGGTTCCAATGGAGGTCGGGACGCTTCTCGTCGCAGTAGCGCTGAACGGCGAGTGCCGAGAAACCGCCACTGCTATAGCCCACATTGAAGGTGGGCAGGCCGCTGATGGCATAGCCCTCGTCTTTCAGAATCTGCATGGCGGCATCCCAAGCATCGATGGTCTCAACGCTGGTAATCTCCGGACAGCAGTAGGCCTGTGGCTTGTCCTCGGTGAGTGTCCAGCCATAGAGGTCGGCAGAAACCATAATGAGATTCTGGTATTTGTTCATGTATAGACCGATGTCGTCAAGCTCGTTCTGAGAAGTACGCTCACCATGCTTGGCACATGTAAACTCATTGTAGAGCATCAGACCACGTGGAGCCACATCTTTATTATATACGGCGGGATTCATTGAAATGACGCCTGTCAGTCGCACAGGTGTCTTCAAGTCGGGACCGACGCTGGTATATTCGAACACGATTTGACGGAACTTCAAGTTCAGCGCATCATTGGCAATCATTTTCAATGCGTGACACTCCCGACGATTAACTACTTTCTGGTCTAAGTGGTATGTTCGCCCCGAAATGTGGTCAATATATTCTGAACTGTTATCATTGTTTGAACATGATACTAGAATAAGACAACAGGTGAGGATGGTTGTCAGCATCCTTGCGTTATTTTTGGTCATTGTTAATAGATTATTATAGATTTTTTACAAAATTACATAAAAAATAGGTTGAATGTTTAGATTTTGTGTTAAATGATGTTAAGGCTGTGTGTTATTATATACTACGTATTCTATTCAGTGAGTATTTAATCAGATATTGGTGTTATATTAGTGAGTTAAAAAAGTGAAAATTAACACTCAAAAATTTGGTAGTTTCAGAAAAACTCCGTACCTTTGCACCCGCATTCGACGAAGACGTCAGTGCTAAGCTTTAAGGATCGGGATTTAGCGCAGTTGGTAGCGCACACGTCTGGGGGGCGCGAGGTCGCTGGTTCGAGTCCAGTAATCCCGACCAATTCAAAAAAGACTGAGAGTCATTTGATTCTCAGTCTTTTTTTTGTTTCTTCTTTTATTGTCCTATCAGATCCGTGATTTCTTTTTCTTAGAACGTTAGCGATACGCCGTAGCGGATGCCCCAGTGGGGTGCTGTTGGTAGGTTCTTGTAGGTGAGGCGTTTCACCCATTCCACACGGAAAAACTTGAAGATGTTATGGATACCCACCACCACCTCGGCATAGGGGTGGTTGAAGGTCATCAGGTTGACACCGTCTGGGAAGTACATGAGGCGTGGATTGCCCATGTTCTGGGGCAGGTATGGGTTATTCTTGTCTGACAACTCGCCCCAGAGCATGCGTAGTCCCAGGTACTCGCGCCAGTATAGTTTTTTTGCCAAGGGAATACGGTTAAGGATTTTACCGTTCATGTCCCATGCCAGCATCAGCGACGCATAGCGGTCGTTCAAAAACTCCATGGTGTTGATGAGGCTGAAGGTGCGTGGCTGTTGGATGTACGATGGGTTGGCTGCCGGCATGATCAATAGTGGATAGGGCACCTGGTCCCACTGGATGCCACCCTTGATGTCCACGTCAAACTTACCCCAGCTGTTTAGCCAGAAACGCTTGAAGATATGTGCCTCGGTCAGGTGGAAGTTATAGTCGCCACCCAATACGCCGTTGAAACCTATGGTATGGCGGATGCTGAATACTGGTGCATCGAGGTTGATGACACGGCGGCGCAACTTATTGTTGATATAGGTCTCGCCTGGTGCATAGCGTAGGAAGATAGAAGCCTCGGTGGTGCGCATAAACTCGCCATTGCCAGTCTTGTTGAAAGTGGGCGTATAGGGCTTGTCCATGGTCTGGAACGACATGTTTCCGAAAGCTTCGTTCTCTTCTATCTTTCCGCTGGCAATGACCTTCAGACCCCAGTCCGTCTCGTATTCAAAGGCCGCCTGCTGACGGTTGTACGACATCATCTTGTTTGTCTCGGCCCATTTCATGGCCACGAAGATATTGTCCTTGTCCGACTCCATAAAACGATCGCCCGGCGAGCAGATGTCCTGTGTGGACTGCAAGGTGAGCGTTCGGCGTGGGAACTCGTGAGGCAGATACTTCTTGGCGTTGAGCGAATAGGTCATCTCAGCATTGTAATAGTGGCGATGACTGCTCCATCCGTGGGCGTAATAGCCCGAGAGGAACAGGTGCTTGTTCAGGTTGGCCGTGGTCTTGGCACTGAGTCGGGTGCGCCATCCGTCCACGTAGTTGCGGGTGATGAGGGTGTTTATAGGACAGATGTCCACATAGTTGGGATTACCCGTCTCCATGGAGTTCTCGAGTAATGTCTTGAAACCATAGATAATATATTTAAATCCCTTCATGTTCTCGATGTTGTGCATGAACTTGTTCATGGACCCTTCGCTCTTGCTCAGTTCCACCTGTCGGTATTCGTCCCAGAACTTCTTGTCACGCATCTGTGCGTCGGCCTCAGTGACCTCCGTCTTCTTTCCCTTGAAAATCTTGTTCGGCACCTCGTCGAAGGCGTATTCCGAGAAACGGGTGATACGTGTCACCAGAGCGCTGGCACTGAGAAACTCAAAGAGTTTCAACTCGGTAATCATGTCATCCTGCGTCAGCACCCACTGGCCGTCGGGCAATTTCTCATACTCCTGCATCACCTGCAGGTTCTCCACGAAGTTCACGTTGCTCTGCTTGGGGATGGTCAACTGACAGCGACGCAGGTGGAGTGTCGAGTCCTTGAGGAAATAGAGGTCGCCACGAAATCCCATGTCCTGCATATTGTTGGGCACAAAGGTCAGGTGGATGCAACTGTCCATGCCTATGGCCAGTGTGTCTTCTATATAAAAGCGGTAGAAGCCGATGCCTGCTTCCGACATGGGCGAGGTGAATGGACGCTGAAGGATGCGCACATCATCCTGATAAAGGTCCACGTTAGTGAAGATATCCTTTACCACGATATTGATGATATCACCCGTTTGGAAATAATCGTTAAGTCCCGTTGAGGTCTGTCCTTGTATCACGTTCTTCTCGTCGTGTGGTGAGCGGCGGTAGAACTTCTGCGAGACGGTCTCGTCCACGCTCACTGGCAATACAAGTTTGTTCGTATATGGACTCACTTCCACATGGTCCAGCAGCCAGGGCTTGGTCGAGAAAGGAGGTCTTTCCATTTGGTCGGGCGTCAGGTCGTTCACGGCAACGGTCAGACGCTCGTATTTATTATAGCGGTAATAGTCGTTGTTAGCCAAGTCTGTCTTCTTCTTCGCTGCCACCACACGCCGCATCAGCTCCACCGCAGGGTTCTCCTTTCGGCTGTATCTGCTGCGGCTCGACTTGATGGTGACACCCTCCAGTTGCTTGGTATCTGGCTTCAGTGCGATGTCTAGGTGGCGGCGCGTCCTGCTGTTGATGGCGATGATGCGCGTCTTATATCCCAAAGCACTCACCGTGATGTTCCACCCCTCGTGGCGATCGATGGCATATTTGCCCCACACATCCGCCACAGCTGAGATGTTATGTCCCTTATAGACGATGCTGGCAAAAGAAATAGAATCGCCCGTCTCATCATCAATCACAGCGCCACTGATTTGTGGCTGTTGTGCGCTGACTGTCAAGCAAGCCATCAGCGTGATGATCAGAAGGGCGAATCTTTTAGCCATAAGCCTTGGCTATTATTATGAGGTTACTACTCTAATCTTCGTCATATTCGAAGACACCTCCCAAGTCGGGGTTGTCGCCAAAGTAATCTTCGTCGTCACCTCCGTTGGTGTTCACGTTGTTGTTAATGGCAGGAGCGTTATACTCCTTTCTCATCGGGCCCACACGAAGCAGGAAGTCGTTGAATGAGACCGTGGGAATTACCATGCCGAAGATGCCGATGGCACAGCGTACACCCTCCACGCGGAAGTTGTTGTACAGGCGCATCGTTGAGAACAGCGTGTGGTCGTAGTACTCCATTCTGTTGTACTTGTCGAAGGCAGCCATCATCTCGGCGTCGTTGAAGGCCGTATCGGCCGACGAGAAGATGTAGCTGATGTTGTTCAGCGTCTCGTCAATGCCATCAATATGCAGACTGTCGCTTGCTTGGATACACTGACGGATGTTGTCTCGTGTCTCCTCATACATAGTCTCCTCCGAGGGACAGGTGATGACACCAATGATAAACAAGAAGGCGAGGAACACCAAGCCGATGACGGTGCGTCCCAGGCAACTGTTGACAAACTCAGTAAAAATGGATTCCTTTTTGCGGTATGAGCCGCGGTCTGCTTGATTCATTGTGACTGTGTTTTTAATTAGATTCCGTGAGAAATGAGGTTCATAAACTCTTGGCGCGTTTTGGCCTGCTCAAAGGCACCGCTAAACTCGCTGGTGGTGGTGATGGAGTTTTGTTTCTCTACACCACGCATCTGCATACACATGTGCTTAGCCTCGACCACAACCATCACACCCAGGGGATGGAGTGTCTCTTCTATGCATTGGCGAATCTGCATGGTCATGCGCTCCTGCACCTGCAGGCGATGGCTGAAGATGTCTACCACACGGGCAATCTTCGACAGACCAGTGATGTAGCCATTAGGGATATATGCCACATGTACCTTACCGTACATTGGCAGCAGGTGATGCTCACAGAGTGAGAAGAAGTCAATGTCCTTCACAATCACCATGTGGTTGTAGTCCTCTCTGAAGAGGGCGCCTGTAAGCACCTCGTGTGCATCCATCTCGTAACCGCGTGTAAGCACCTGCATGGCCTTGGCCACGCGCATGGGCGTCTTCTGCAGTCCTTCGCGTTCTGGGTCCTCGCCCAGCAGCTCCAGCACACGCTTATAATGTGAGGCCAACTCGTCGAGGCCTTCTCTGTATTCGGGTTCTGTTGTCATTCTATAATTATTGTGATAGTGTGATTTTTCCTTTGACGATGGTGGCCGCGTCGTAGCCCATCTTGCGCACTTCGAGCATCTTCTCGTGAGCCTCCTCGTAGGTGCGGTAGTTGCCCAGACGGCAGATCCAGCGGGGCGAATAGAAATGCACGTAAACCTCCTCGCCAGGGAACAACTGACGGAGGGCGTTGCCTGCCTGCTCGGCACGCTGGCGGTCGCGACGTGTGTTGCCACCCGCAAAGACCTGAACGCGGTAGCCTGTTGTCTTAATTGTATGCTTAGGCGCCTGACTCACTGAGTCGGGCGTTGTTTCTTTCTGCTCTATGGCAACAGGATGCTGCTTGACCTCATTGCTTGTCTGCTTCACCTCTGTCTTCTGTTGCTTGTCGTCAGCTTTCTGTTGTGGCTGAACGGTCTTCTTTGGTTGTGGCTTTGCCACGGGCTTTACGTCCCTCTTCGTTGTTGTCTCAGGATTACCGTTAACCAGTTCCTCAATAGTCTTGTCCTGATGAATGGTAACGGTGCCTTGTCCCTGCACAGTCTTCTGGATGCGCTGGGTAAAAGTCTGTGCGTCGGCACTGAAAATAATGCCGACACACAGAATAAGGATAGTGATGAAGTGCTTCATCATAAATGCGTTTTTGTTTCTTTATTTGAAGGCGTCGATGATGCCCTTGAAGTCAGCAGCCTTCAGTGAAGCGCCACCAATCAGACCACCGTCGATGTCGGGCTTTGCAAACAGCTCAGGAGCGTTTGAAGCCTTGCAAGAACCACCATAGAGGATAGTGGTATCGTCGGCTACAGCCTGACCATACTTCTCAGCGATGATTGAGCGGATATAAGCGTGGATCTCCTCAGCCTGCTCAGCGGTAGCGGTCTTACCAGTACCGATAGCCCAGATAGGCTCGTAGGCGATAACAATCTTGCGGAAGTCTTCCTCGCTCAGGTTGAATACTGAACCCTCGAGCTCGGCCTTTACAACCTCGTTCTGCTTGCCAGCCTCGCGCTCCTCGAGTGACTCACCGATGCAGAAGATAACCTTCAGATCGTTCTTCTGAGCCAGCAGCACCTTCTCCTTCAGGATCTCTGGAGTCTCCTTGTAGTACTCACGACGCTCAGAGTGACCCAGGATGACATACTGAGCACCAGTGCTCTTTACCATCTCGGCAGAAACCTCACCGGTGAAAGCACCCTTCTCCTTGTCAGCGCAGTTCTCAGCACCCAGACCGATGATGTTCTGGTCGAGGAACTGTGCGATAGAAGCGAGGTGGATGAATGGTGTGCAGATCACTACACCACAGTTAGGCTTCTCAGCCTTCAAAGTCTCATTCAGCTCCTTTGCCAGAGCGATACCATCCTGGAGATTCATGTTCATCTTCCAGTTACCTGCAACAATTTTCTTTCTCATTTTTACTTCTTTTTTGTTGATATAACTAATTAGTTTCTTATGTCTTCTAATCCATTTTGTCCATGCCCACAAACGGTCGGCAATCGTTAGGAGCATCAATGGCAGGACAAACCACAGCAGAATGCGGACGATGCGCTTGCCCACGGTGTCGTCGGGCATCTTGCCCAGTGTCGACTCTTCCAAGGGCTTTTCCAGTTCCTGTTCGTTGGGCAGCAGGTTATGACTCCATTTCTGAATCACCACGCCGTCTTTCAGCAGGATGAGACCGGGGTTGCTGCGGATAACCGTCTTCAACGTTGTTCCGTCGGTCTGACAGAAGGGGTAATCCGCACCCGTGAGGTCGCGCCACAGGTTGATGGCCTTCTCACCGCTGGCGGTAAGTCCGTAGAACGGATAGTCATATTCCTGTGCATACTCATACACCTGGTTAATCAAGTCCAGTTGCGAGTCGTCTGCCTGCTCCAGATAGGGTGCCACCAGCAGGAACGTATATCCTTCGTTGTTCAGCACCTCTTCGGTAATGTCCTCGCCGTTGTCCATCCGTTCGATGAAGAAATCGGCATAGGGCGATTCCTGTCCTTCCATCATCTGCATCCATCCAGTTCTCAGGTCGGTGCCCACATGGTACGGCCGGAAGTCAAACTGTGGTCTGTCGTAGAGACTCCATGCCGAGATGACCAGAGTGAATATCAACGAGTAGTTGACGACAATCCATTGATTCGACTCGCTGACAAATCGCACCATCTTTGTTGGCCATTTCATCACCACGATGGCAGCTGCGAGCAGCACCACGTTCTTCCAGAAAGTCTGCCAGTTGGTCAGTACCACCGCATCGCCAAAGCAACCGCAGTCGCTAATGGGGTTGGTCAGTGCTAACCAGAGTGTCAACGGTGTCATCAGCGCCATGATAATCACCGCAAGATGAGAACAGAGTCTGCGCCTGATGGCGAACAGTAGGAAGATGCCGATGCAGAACTCCGTTGCCGAGATGACCACCGATAGGATCAGTGCGCCAGCGTCGGGCAGCCAGGCTCCCAGGTTCATCGCCTGCAGATAGTCCTCAATCTTGTATTGCGTGCCTATAGGGTCGACAGCCTTGACGAATCCAGAGAGGATAAAGACCGTCGCCAGCACCAGGCGACACAAATTGACGATAGTTTTTTTCATTCTTTCAACTTGATCAGTCCGAAGACTGCGTAGTTGATGATGTCCATATAATTGGCGTCAATACCCTCACTGATAAGGGTCTGTCCGCTCAGATTCTCAATCTCCTTGATACGCTCTATCTTGGTAAGGATGAGGTCGGTATAACTGCTCACACGCATGCCGCGCCACGCCTCGTCATAGTCGTGGTTCTTGCGTTTCATCAGTTCCAGGGCCTCGTGGGCATAGTGGTCGTACAGCGCCATGGCGGCGTCGTTGTCCATATCCACCGTATCGGCAAAGCCCTTTTCCAGTTGTATCAGTCCTACGATGCCGTAGTTGATAAGGGCCACGAACTCAGGGCGGATACCTTCGCCCACCAGCGACTCCTGCTTGATTTCCAGCGAGCGGATGCGCTTGGCCTTGATGAAGAGTTGGTCGGTCAGCGAGGCAGGACGCAAGATGCGCCACGATGCTCCATAGTCGTGCAGTTTCTTTGAGAAAATGTCACGACATTCGGCGATGGCGGCCTCAAACTCAGCATTTGTCTTTTCAAACTTATCCATAATCGGGTGCAAAGTTACGACTTTTTAAGGAGTTAACAGGTTAGGGTGGTGTTAAAAGGAGTTAAAGCTACTGCTCCAACTCCTTTTGTTTCTGACGTATGTACTTGATTTTGGCGCCCAACAAATCCCATTGCACTTTCAGAGAGTCGCGCTTCATGCGTAGCAAGGTCAGGTCGGTCAGTTCCTGCTCTGTGGCCTGCAGTGCTGCTTTATGGGCATCCACCTCTGCCTGTTTTTGCTGGAATTCGACCTTGACGGCCTCTAGTGTTGAGTCAACGATGGCCAGTTCCTGCTGGGCTGCCAGCAGACTGGAATCCTGTTTCTGTTTCAGTGCCGCTTTACGAGCATCAATCTCGTCTCGGCGTGAGTTGCCGCAGGCTGCGGTGAACAGTGTGGCAACTATCAGTGAACTAACAATAAAATATCTTTTCATCCTTTAGAAATTAACTGCAAACGAAGCACCGATGGTGAAGAAGCTCACGTTCTTTTCCTTCTTGTAAACGATGGGATCCATGGGCGCACCGAGCATGTCAAACAGAGAACTGATGTTAGGTGTACCAACCTTGAGGTAGCGCAGTGGGTCGGCCGTCAGTGTATACTCCTTCTTTGAGAAGTCATAGTCGCAGAACAGTCGCCACGAGAAGTTCGACTTATAGCGATAGGTCAGTGACAGACCAGTGCCGAAATTCGTCGAGTTATTACCTCCCAGGGTCAGGTAGTCCCATTCTATGTCATAAGGATTGTTTGTTGAATAGAAGTCCTTGACAATCAGCGACATGTCGTTCTTGTCTGGATCGGCATAACCATCCGAGATATTCATATCGTATGCCATGTTCTTGGTGTCGCCCTGATAGTGAGCATTAATATCCAATTCCTGTGTCATTGATCGTCCGATAAGCAGCTTCGAACCCAGCGCGAAGCGACTGCTCAGTGGCAGATTGAAATACAGACCTACATTGGCCGAGAACTCCGTCAGGTGGTCACTCTCAATGGAATATTCCTCCAGGGTGGTTAGGTTCTGCATCTCGTTCTTGATGGTTTGTGTGGGCATGCTCGAAGCCATGTCAATAATGTCTGCCAGACTGCTTTCCAAGTCTTTGCGATCGCTCTTGGCATCCTCAATGAAGTTACTCCATCCTTTGGCAGTCATGGCACGTACGCGCAGACGACCGCCTATACCCACATATTTGTTAAGGAAGTAAGCACCTTCAATATCCACAACCGAGGCTGTGTGGAAATCCACGTTAAATGCCTCAGAGTCCTCGTCAAAATCGTTATCCCCTGCATATTGCTCGTCGCTGTCATGGAAGGTCAGGTTTTTCAGACCATAGCTCATGCCCATTGAAATGGCAAAGAACGATGGTCTGTCGCTCACACCCTCCAGGTCGCCTCGCAGCAGTCCTTTGTTCTTAAACAGCACGTCGCTCAGCGCGTAGCCCAACTCGGTTGACATGATACCGATGCCGGCGCCCGACATCACATCGCTGATCCAGTGACGGTTGTTCAGAATACGCATGATACCCGTGGCGGTGGCCACACCATAGCCAGCCACAGAATACCAGGGAGAACGGGTCAGTCCATACTCCTTATGCAGCAGGGTAGCACCCACAAACGAGGTGGCTGTATGGCCTGATGGCCATGAGTTGGCTGTCGAACCATCAGGGCGCATCTCCTTGGCAGTGTATTTGATGCCGTTCACAAAGCCGGCCATGATGCCGTATGACATGACTGCCGATGCAAACAAGCGGGGCCAGTCGCTACGACCTTCCACACCACCCAGTTTCAGGCCCACGGTCATGGCTGGACCGAAGAACTGCGTGTAGTCGTCAATGCGTGTCTTAAAGCTGGTGAGCAGTCGGGTGTTGGCATGTGCGTTGCCATAGTCCTGACGGAAGTTTGCTTTATCGCCTTTGATGGCAATGCCAGCCAGGAAGAGGGGCACGCCTGCAAACGACAAATCGTCCATTACCTTATTTGCTTTCACGTTGGGATTTGTCTTCGATGTAAAGAAGTCGAAGTCCATCTTAGTGCTAACAGTCGTATTGTTCAGTTGATAGTCCAGTGGTGTTTTGGTCACTTTCACCAATTCAGGTTTCAGTTCTGGTACTTGCAGTTTCAGTGGCTCTTGGTTCAGGTAGTTTTCTGCACTTCCGCTCACCACGGAAGCGATGAAAGCAATGATTAAAGCTAGATTTTTCATTCCGATAGATTATTATATTTTGGTGGCAAAGATACTAAAAAAAATTAAATAGACGTCGAAGATGCTGTTTTTTTTGTAATTTTGCAGTCCAAATAAGAAGAAAAACAAAGAATGAAGTTATTTTCTGACGAAGAACTGGCCGAGATTCTTGACCAGGATATATTCCACCAGATTAGCGAGGCTGCCGACCGCTTAGGCCTGGAGTGCTATGTTGTGGGCGGTTTCGTTCGCGACATTTTTCTGGAGCGCCCATCCAACGATATCGATGTCGTGGTGGTGGGTAGCGGCATCAGTGTGGCCAAGGAACTCAAACAGATGCTGGGGCGCAAGGCCCACCTCTCTGTATTTAAGAACTTTGGCACTGCTCAGGTGAAATACGTGAGTAGGGCAGCCGACGGTTCCAAGAAAGAAGTCGAGGTGGAGTTCGTTGGCGCCCGCAAGGAGAGTTATAGTCACGACTCGCGCAAGCCCATCGTCGAGAATGGTACGTTGGAAGATGACCAGAACCGTCGCGATTTCACCATTAATGCCATGGCTATCTGTCTGAACAAGGAACGCTTTGGTGAACTGGTCGATCCCTTTAATGGCTTGGCCGACCTTGAGGATGGCATCATTGCCACTCCCTTGGAACCAGGCATCACCTTCAGCGACGACCCCCTGCGCATGATGCGCTGTGTGCGCTTTGCCACCCAGTTGAACTTCCAAATTGAGGACGAGACCTTCGAAGCCCTCGAGCGCATGGCCTCGCGTATCAAGATTGTCAGTGGCGAGCGTATCGAGGTGGAACTCAATAAGATTATCATGTCTCCCCATCCCAGCAAGGGTTTCGTCGACCTTCAGCGCTGTGGCCTGCTCAATATCATCCTGCCAGAGTTGGCAGCCCTTGATATTGTTGAACAGAAGAATGGGCGTGCCCATAAGAACAACTTCTATCATACGCTGGAGGTGTTGGAGAATGTGGTGAAGAGTCAGAAGCAGAAAGGCAACTTCCCACCCTCAGCCTTCAACTCTCAACTCTACCTCCGTTGGGCGGCTTTGCTCCACGATGTAGGTAAGACCAAAACCAAGCGCTGGGACCCTGCCATAGGCTGGACCTTTCACAATCATAATTATGTAGGTGCCAGAATGGTGCAAGACATCTTCCGCCGACTGAAGTTGCCTCTGGGTCCTGAGATGAAGTACGTGCAGAAACTGGTCGATCTCCACATGCGTCCGCAGGTCATTGCCGACAGCGAGGTGACCGACAGTGCCGTGCGCCGTCTGCTGAACGATGCTGGCGATGATATCGACGACCTGATGACCCTTTGCGAGGCCGATATCACCTCGAAGAACGAGACACGCAAAAAGATGTTCCTCGAGAATTTCCGCATGGTCCGCGAAAAATTGGCCGACCTGCAGGAGAAAGACTACAAGCGACTGCTGCAGCCTGTAATCGATGGTAACGAGATTATGGAGCTGTTCCATCTGAAGCCCTCACGCGAGGTGGGCACCCTGAAGCAATGTCTGAAGGATGCCGTGCTCGACAATAAGGTGGAGAACGAGCGTGAGCCCCTGATGCAATTGCTCATGGCCAAGGCCCGTGAGATGGGACTTATTTAATCAGCCGTTTGCGTCGGTTGATAATCACCAATCCTTTATAATGACTGTCCACGTGCTGTCCGTTCAGGTTATAGCGCGTGTTGTCACGATTGGGCATCGGTTTTATGTCCGTCGTATGAATAGTGATAATGTCCGTTGATGTCGTATCCGTCTGGGTCGTATCATCGGGCACTATTTTTTTCATAAAGTCGAACGATGCCAGTCCGTTGTCCACCGCCATGTTGGTGATGGGCTTCGACATCAGATATGTCGAGTCCGTGTTCATGTTGTTCAATTTGGCGGCAGGGGCCGATGTGTTGGTCAGCGCGTTGTTTCCTGCTGCCGAGGGGTAGGGCCATCCCGCCAGGAATGTTGATATATATGTCTGCGGGTTGTTGTTGGCCGCAAAGATAGTGTAGCGCTGGCGCGATGTGGTGTTCACCCAATCGTATAGGAACACCCTTTTGTTGTAGTCCACATGGAAGATGACGATGCCATTGCCAGGCACCTTACTGTCCCATTTTGTCTGCTGACGGTTCTCAATAATGTAATACTCATCCTGATGGCCGTCGTTGCGCACCATATAGGCCATGGGCTCGTCGTTGAGGGCCGGCATGTCGGTGATAGTTGTGTCGGCAGTCAGTTCCTCGGGCGTCAGCCATCCCATGTACATGCGTTCAAAAGCCGAGTAGCCTGTAGGAACGAATCCTTTGCCATTGTAGTTGCCACAGTCCATCAGGTCCCATTCTCCCACATATTTCGCACGGCCATTGTAAAAGTCGGGCAGTCCAAAACAGTGGCTGTATTCATGACAGATAGTGCCGAAGGTACTGCCGTTGACATCGTTCGATAGCTCGTTAACGCAACAGTAGGAATCCACCAGATAGGTCTTGTCGTTATACGAAATACTGATGGGACCGCAGTTCTCGTGCATGCTCATCCACCACTGGTGTGGCCAGATGGAGTTCGTTCCGCCACCGTCATTCAAGCCTTTGCCGGCATAGATGATGAGCAGTTGGTTCATATAGCCATCTCCGTTCCAGTCGTACAGACTCCAGTCAATATCCATTTTCTTCAGACTGTCCATGATGTCCTGTACCAAGTATTTCGAGTTCTCGTCGTCTCTGGCCGTACTGCGATATTTGCTAGCTTTATCCACAGTGATGTAGTGCACGTCGAAGTTGAGGTTCAACTGCCCGTAGCTCTGGTCGCGGAAGTAATCGTGTACAGACCCTTGGAAAGGCTCTTCCTCAAAGTCCTCGGCATTCAACACCTTTTCCCAGTGTTCTATGGTCTCAGCTTCATTGGCAGAAAAAACCGTGTCGCTGAAGGCAGCCAATACCACCAGTTGGTGTCTGTTGCCAATATAGGTGGTGTCTTTCGTCTGTTCATCATCGCTTCCCTCCAAGGCGGCTCGTCGCGTCTCGCTCACATATGCCGGCACACCCTTACTCATCAGTTGTGGGCGGCATCCTCTCTGTGCCATAGCTTGTTGTGCGATGCCCATAAGTAGCAGGCACATCATCCATATTCTTGTACATCGTTTCATTATCATCTGTGTTTTCTCGATGGCAAAGTTACATATTTTTGTTGAGAAACGACCCTCTGTGTATAAAAAATATGGTCGCTCATGCCGATTCGTTGAATAAATCGGGGTGTTGGTTGAAAAAATTAGGCCAATGCCCCGTTTTTTTCTATCTTTGCGCCAAACAAACGAAACGATATAACTTATTATACTACAAAAATTGTTGATGGTGAAGAGGTTATTTTTATTATTGTTGACGATGGTAGGTGGGTTGTCTGTGCAAGCAGGCAACTACACCTACCTCACTTTTCAGACCACCGATGGTGCCAAGGTTTCAGTGCCTGTTGCTTCGCTTGCGATAACCATCAGTGGCAACGCCCTGACAGCTGGAACGCAAACGTTTGTGCTTACCAATCTGAAAACCATGTATTTCTCTGCTGCCAACGAAACCACGGCTATCCAGCAGGTCACTCGTGAGACCTTGGACGAGGCTGTGGCTATTTATGACCTTCAGGGTCATCAGGTGGAGAAGGCACAGATGAAGTCGGGTGTTTATATTGTGAAGACCAAACAGAAAAGCTTTAAGATGATTGTAAAATGAAGAAAAGGTTATATTTAGTTATCGCAACCCTGATGCTGGTGAGCATCGCTATGGGTCAGACGCTCCATGTACGTATGGGCAGCGTCACTTATCTGTTTCCAGCCGACAAGACGGGCGAGATGTCCTATGCCGACGGCCGGACGCTGAGTGTAATGGGCAAGACCTTCGACCTCAGCACCATAAGTACTATGACGGTTGACGATGCGACAGTGAAAGACAATGCCGTTAGTATCACCTTTAGTGGTACTACGGCCACTGTCGTTATTAGCGGTAATATTGCGCCTTATGTCACAGCCACTGTTAATGGCGCCCATGTCAGTATCGAGCAAACCAACACCGACGCCGTTGATGGCGACGAGATTACCTATACCCTGAGTGGCGAGACCGCCAACGGCTCGTTCTCACTCGCAGGTTCCTATAAATGTAGTATCGCGCTCGATGGCCTCACGCTGACCAACTCCAGTGGGGCGGCCATCAGCATTACCAACGGCAAGCGCATCCAGATCAGTGCCAAGAAGAACACGGTCAACACCCTGACCGATGGCTCTAACGGCACGCAAACCGGCTGTATCTATAGCAAAGGACAGATCCAGTTGCAGGGCAATGGCACGCTGAACGTGACAGGTAACACCAAGCATGCCATCAAGAGTGGCGATTATGTGCGTGTAAAAAACCTCACGCTCAACATCACCAAGGCAGTGAAAGACGGCATCTCGTGCAACGAGTACTTCCTCATGGAGAGTGGCATGGTGACCATCAGCGGTGTGGGCGACGAGGGTGTCCAGTGCGAGCTCGACGGCACCACCTCGACAGGTCAGACCACCGACCACGAAGATGAGGACAGTGGTAATATCTATATCGAGGGCGGCACCCTCCAGGTGACCAGCACCAAAGGTGAGGGCATCGAGAGTAAGGGCGAGTTGACCATCAGTGGCGGCAATGTCTGCGTCAATGCCAAGGACGATGCCATCAATGCTGCCAGTCACCTCACCATCACGGACGGCATTGTCTATGCCTGTTCTACAGGCAACGATGGTATTGATGCCAACGGCAACTGTTATATAAAAGGTGGTACCATCTTTGCCATTGGTGCCCGTCAGCCCGAGGTGGCCATTGATGCTAATACTGAGCGCAACTTCAAACTCTATGTCAGTGGCGGCACCATCATTGCCATTGGCGGACTCGAGCGTGGCAGCAGTCTCACGCAGTCGTGCTATCAGGCCTCGTCGTGGAGCAGCAACCGTTGGTATGCGCTGACAGTCGGCTCTCAGACCATTGCCTTCAAGACACCCTCGAGTGGTGGCAGCGGTCTGGTGGTGAGCGGCGCCTCGCAGCCCACGCTGAAGCAGGGCATCACGGTGAGCGATGGTACCCAGATTTTTGGTAGCAATGGCTATGTCGATGCCACTGTCACTGGCGGTTCTAATGTCACACTCTCGGCCTATTCCAATCAGGGCGGTGGTCCTGGCGGTGGCGGCGGCCCTTGGTGGTAAGTGAGTGGTTATGAAATATAATAAAACAGATTCTGTCACGTTATTGATGATGAATAAGCGCATGAATTTGATGAAGCAGTCGCGACAGGAAAATCTGATTTATCTCGCGGTGTGGGGCCTGCTCTTTGCTGCTCCACTCCTCAGTCTCTATGTGCGGACGGTCAGTGATGCCAATGTGGTGTTCAACTGGGCGGAGGTGTTCTTGGTGTGGCGTATGCTGGCCATCTTTCTGCTGCTCTTCCTATTACATAATTTTTTGTTGGCCCCTTTGTTGATTCACGGCCATCGACGCGTGACCTACTTCTCCATTGTAACAATGGTGTTGGCAGCGTTCATCGTTTATCAGTGCAGCACGAAGCCCGACAGACGCATGCCTCTGGGGCATCGCCCACCGCCTCGCATGGAGATGGCTGGCAAGCCTCGTCCGCCGCTCAATCCACGCCATCATAAGGGCTTCCGACGCCAGCTGCCGCCTCCTCTTGTGAACGAGCGCGACATCCTGAGTGTGGTGGTGCTGGTGCTGATGTTTGGTGCCAACCTGGGCATCAAGGGCTATTTCCGCAGTCGCGACGACCGTAAACGACTGGTTGAGCTCGAACACCAGAACCTGGAACAGCAGCTGGCCTATCTGCGCTATCAAGTCAGTCCCCACTTCTTTATGAACACGCTCAACAATATCCACGCCCTGGTGGATATCGACCCAGCTAAGGCGCAGGAAACCATCGTCGAACTGTCAAAGATGATGCGCTATGTGCTCTACGAGGGCGAGAAGACGAACGTGCCCCTGACCAAGGAGATGGCCTTCCTTCGCACCTATATCACCCTGATGCAGTTGCGCTATACCAACAAGGTGAGCATCTCGCTCGACCTGCCTTCCCAGGTGCCCGACCGCTCGTTGCCGCCCCTGCTGCTCATCTCGTTTGTCGAGAATGCGTTTAAGCATGGCGTCAGCTATCAGCGCGAGTCGTTCATCGAGGTCAAGGTCGCCATCGTGAACGATGTGCTCATGTTCTCTTGTCGCAACTCGAAGGCCGACGTGCCCAACGACGAAAAGGGTGGGGTGGGCCTGACCAATGTGCGCAAGCGCCTCAACCTGCTTTATGACCACGACTATTCGCTGAGCATCCGCGACGATGCCGATGTCTATACCGTTGAACTTAATATCCCCCTGTCATGATACGCTGTCTTGCCATCGACGACGAGCCCCTGGCTCTTGGCCAGTTGGTCACCTATATCAGTAAGGTGCCTTTCCTTGAGTTGGCTGCCCAATGCCAGAGTGCCCTGGAGGCGCGCGCCTTCCTCGAGCACGACACGGTGGATGCCATCTTCTGCGACATCAACATGCCCGACCTCAACGGTATGGACTTTGTGAAGTCGCTCACGTGTCCGCCGCTCATCGTCTTCACCACGGCCTATTCCGAATATGCTGTCGAGGGGTTCAAGGTCAATGCCGTCGACTATCTGCTCAAGCCTTTCGGACTGCAGGACTTCCAGCGTTCGGCCAGCCGACTGAAGGAGCGCATCGAGGGTGCCTCCATGGTGAATGAACAAGCGGATGTCATCTATCTCAAGACCGACTATCGCGTGGTCACTGTCCATATTGCTGATATACGCTATATCGAGGGCATGAGCGAGTATCTTAAGGTGTGGGTCGAGGGCGAGCCCAAGCCCATCATCACCCTGCTTTCTATGAAGAAGATGGAGGAGCGCCTGCCGTCGTCGTTCATGCGCATCCATCGCTCTTATATTGTTAACCTCACTAAGATCCAGGAGGTCAACAAGAACCGTGTCATCCTCGATGCCAACACCTATCTTCCTGTTGGCGACCTTTATAAAGAAGCCTTCCAGTCTTATCTCCAGAGTCGCTTCATCCGATAAGACCTTTAGGTCATATCCCCTTAAACGGATATTTTTAGGCATTTCTCTTGCAAATTCACGGAAAGTTTGTATCTTTGCAGCAGATACCTTTATAAATGTTCGATGAAATGAACATCGATACATATATTTATATACTACCCTAAAAACAATAATGTTCGAACAGCTAACGATAGATATCATCCTGTTACTGATGCTGTACTCCGTAGGGGCGACGGCGTCGGCAGGGGCTTGCGTTTACCTGCTATTCAGACGGGGCAATGCGTTCGCACCGAAGGTAAAATCGCCCAGACGACTGCGCCGCTGGACGGCCGCGTTCTTCGGCATCGTGGCGGCGGGCCATTTCTGGTACCTGCCGGCGGACATGGTGGCCGATGACAAGGCGGCCACACTGTGGATGCTCATCGGCGGACTGCTCGACTGTCTGCTCACCCTTCCCGTGGCCATCATCATGCTGCTGTGCATGCTGCAGGACAGGAGGCGGCCGCTCTGGCCCGTTTGGGTGGCTGTGGCGCCGCTGGTGATACTGATGGCGGTGAGCGTGGGCATGCGTAGCTATGCGCTGTTGCCGTGGATGCGTGGCTATCTGCTGCTGATGGGCATCTGTTTCACGGTTTATATGACGCGCGCCGTATGTCAGTACGGCCACTGGCTGCGCGACAACTTTGCCGACCTGGAGCACAAAGAGGTGTGGCAGAGTTTCGTGGTGCTGGCCGTGGTGGTGCTCATGTTTGGCATCTATGCCAGCGGCGATGGTGGCATGGTCTACGAGCTCGTCATCCAGGTGTGCGCCCTGATGATGGTGGCCTACCTCTTGTGGCGTGTTGAGACACTGCAGAGCCTCGAGCAGGATGTTCCCCTGTCCCTCTCGGTGAGCGAGAGGAGTGATGGCCTTGCCAGCGAGACTGTCGATAAAATTGAGTGCTTGCTGCGCGACCACTGCGAGGCCACGCAGCTCTACCTGCAACGTGATCTCACCGTGAGTCAGCTGGCGCAGGTCCTGGGCATCAACCGCTTCTACCTCAGCCAGTATTTTTCGCGCAAGAACACTACCTACAATACCTACATCAACACGCTGCGCATCGCCCACTTCGAGCACCTCTACCACGAGGCCGTCGCTGCCCACCGTCCCGTCTCTGCCAAGTTCCTGGCCGCCCGCTGCGGCTACCGCAGTTACAGCACCTTCAGCTTGGCTTTCAAGCAGCGTACCGGCCAGAGCGTCACGTCGTGGATGCGCCAGATGGGGCGCACCGAGTAGTTTTTGTCGCACCGAGTAGTTTTTGTCGCACCGAGTAGTTTTGGTCGCACAGATTTCACAGATATTGATTCGCCAGCGAATCATGTTTTGCGCAGCTAAATGGTCTGAATAATTTTTCTTCAGAATGAAAAATCTGTGTCATCTGCGTAATCAGTGCGACCTTATATTTTTTTCCGTGTGGCCTCACTGATAGTTTATTTGTCGCTCAGATATCACAGATAACACAGATAATTCTCCTGAAGGAGAAATGTTTGTGGCGGTAGCGTGCCAGAAACCTGTGATATAGACTTCTCCATTCATTATTCGCCTGCGAAAAAAATAATCTGTGTCATCTGCGTAATCAGTGCGACCATTATATTCCCGTGCGGCCTCACTGATTATTTATTTGTCGCACAGATATCACAGATAACACAGATAATTCTCCTGAAGGAGAAATGTTTGTGGCGGTAGCGTGCCAGAGACCTGTGATATAGACTTCTCCATTCATTATTCGCCTGCGAATAAAAAAATCTGTGTAATCTGCGTAATCTGTGCGACATAATTTCTCCGTGTGTAAGAATCAGTTAATCAGGCGAACGATGCCTTCCCGAATGTTGGCGGATGAGAAGTTGACTAACAACCCCACACGCTTATCCATCAGTTTAAGATAGGTAAGCAACTGTTTTGCGTATACCGGTTTCATCTCCTCGACGGACTTCAACTCGACAATCACTTGATTCTCGATGAGTAGATCCAAACGGAGAGCCGTTTTAAGTATATTCCCCTTGTAATGGATGGGTACTTCCATTTGCCGTTCAACTTTCAGACCACGCTGTCGGAGTTCAAAGACCAATGCTTCTTCATATACGGATTCCAAAAGTCCAGGACCTAACGTGTTATAGACATCAAAGATAGCTCCTCGTATCTGATACGTCAATTCATTATCTGTCATATATATGTCTTAGAAGATTCTTTGTAACACTTTACATGTAATAACGTAGAGGCCCTTGTTATATTATTCGCCTGCGAAAAAAATAATCTGTGTCATCTGCGTAATCAGTGCGACCTTATATTTTTTTTCGTGCGGCCTCACTGATTATTTATTTGTCGCACAGATATCACAGATAACACAGATAATTCTCCTGAAGGAGAAGTGTTTGTGGCGGTAGCGTGCCAGAGACCTGTGATATAGACTTCTCCATTCATTATTCGCCTGCGAAAAAAATAATCTGTGTCATCTGCGTAATCAGTGCGACCTTATATTTTTTTCCGTGCGGCCTCACTGATTATTTATTTGTCGCACAGATATCACAGATATCACAGATAATTCTCCTGAAGGAGAAATGTTTGTGGCAGTAGCGTTCCAGAGACCTGAGATACGTGCTGTGACAACCCTTATTCGCCTGCGAATAAAGAAATCTGTGTCATCTGTGAAATCTGTGCGACATAATTTCTCCGTGCGCCATGAGCTCCGCTGAAGACTTTCGAATTTGTCTCATTTCGTGCCACCCCACTTTTGTATTTGTCTCATTTGCTCCCTCCGACTCTCAAAATCTGCAAAAACAGTTTCAAAATCAGCAATACTTTCGCCGGCGTACGAAAAGCTATTGCACGATTGATGAATTCTTTGTAAATTTGCAGCATAACATAATCTAATACCTCAATGTAATCTAATACCTGATGAATATGACAATCATTATGATTTACACATTAGTAGGGGTGGTGACATTGCTCACCATCCTCTGCTGTTGTTTGTATTATGCCCTTAGCAGCCGAGACAACCGGCTGAAGCGCCTCTCGGACGAGAACCGCGATCTGCACGAGGTGATTAACGACATGGAGTCGGAAGATTGAGACCGCAGTCGTTAGATATTTAAGAAAAACGGACTGGACGACATACATATATACGAACCTAATTAATAACATTTTAAAACTTAAAACTTATGAAACAAAAGCGATTACTACTTCTGCTCGTGCTGCTCGCAGCAGTAGCGACGGGCGCAGTGGCGCAGACAGGTATGATAAATGGCTTGTTCTCCGTCAGTCCAACCAAGAGAGTTTATTTCTCGAAGGGCAACTTGCAGTATGATGGTACAAATTGGAAGTTTGCCGAGAATCAGTGGGAAGTTCTTGGTGCAAATGGCACAGGAGCTACCGGAACGGCTACCAACTATCCTATGGACTTCTTCACATGGGGTAACATAGACAGCCCAACTTATAATGGAACTACTTATTACACTGGAAACGCCGACTTGAGCGGCATTACCGACTGGGGCAGCCGCATGGGCTCTGGTTGGTACACACTGAGCAAGGATGAGTGGCTCTATCTCTTCGGAATGGAATCGAGTAATACTGACAAGAGTGGTCATGCCCGTTACCGCAAGTATTTCCGTGCGACGGTGAACGGCCTTCCGGGTATAGTCCTTCTTCCAGATGACCTCAGCGGTATCAGCGACATTCCTGCAGAGTCGAACCGTGGTACGGCATCAAATTTCGCTAAAACTTACACTACTGATGCTTGGTCTGCTATGGAGTCTGCGGGCTGTGTTTTCCTGCCGACTGCCGGCTTCCGGAAAACTGACGCTTCGGTGAGCCATGTCGGTTGGAGCGGCTTCTACTGGGCGAGTACGGCCTATGACGCGGGCAAAGCGTACACCTGGGGCTTCGATAATACCTTTGTAGATCCCGCGGGCAACTTCGATCGGACCTTCGGGTTCGCGGTGCGCCTGGTTATTGATCAGTACTACCTGACGCTGGCCGACGGCACGAAGGATGCCGACAAGTGGACGGTGAAGGTTGGCGAGGGCGAGGCCCAGGCGCTGCCCGTGGGAGGACTCAGCGAGGGCGACGCCGTGACGCTGAAGTACAACGGACGGCTGAAGGTGAAGAAAGTAACCGCCACTACCGACGTGTTGGTGCCCACCGACCTCTCAAAGTTGACAGCTGCCTATACAGCGCAGAATGGCGAGATTCTGACTGGAACGACCAGTCAGGAGATATCGATTGCCGCCGGTGCCACAGTGACGCTGAAGAATGCGACTATCAATTATCGAATCAAATGTTTAGGCACTGCCACCATCATCCTGGCAGATGGTTCTACGAATGCGGTGAATGCGTCTGACACCTATAATGCTGGTATAGTTATTGGTGGTGAAGGCACAACGCTCACCATCGATGCTGAAACCGTCGGTGATGGTAAACTCACCGTTCAGGGTGGATATTATTCTGCCGGTATCGGAACTGGTACTGCATCTACATCCGCTGTGACTGGTGGAAATATTTTGATTAACGGTGGTACGATAACCGCTAATGCCGGCTCATCTTATGGTGCTGGTATTGGCACAGGCTATGCTGACAAAAATAACACATGTGGCGCTATCGCGATTAATGGCGGTACGGTAACCGCTATTGGTGGCGGTTGGGGTCCCGGTATTGGAACGGGATTTGTTAATAAAGCAAACAATACATGTGGCGCTATCACGATTACTGGCGGTACGGTGACCGCTACTGGTGGCAGTCTTGCTGCCGGTATTGGAACGGGACAGGTTCAATATGCAGGTGGAAGCTGTATTTGTGGTAACATCACGATTACTAAGGGTGTTAAAAGCGTTACTGCAAACAAAGGTACTGGCAATGGCACTTTTTATAGTATCGGTATAGGAAAAGTAGCCAGCGGCACTAATTCCTGCGGCACGATTACCATCGGCGGTCAGCAGAAAGATCAGAGTGAGTTTACAGGTGCTACTTACACCTATCCTCCCTCGAACTAACTCGCGCCCCTCTCGCGCATATATAATATATAAGGTATAAACAATATAAAGAATACAATTATGCAAAACATAAAGAAATATTTTATGACGCTCGCACTGCTACTCACGGCAGTCACGGGCGCCTGGGCCGAGGAGAAAATGGTGACAATAAATTATAGCACCATGTCCTCGGGAGCGGTTACAGCTACAGGATTCAATATATTAGAAAATTTTTTATATATAAGTAAAAATCCTGCAACCATCACAACTAGTGAAGGTGTTATCACCAAACTGGTTATCAAGAAATACGACGGTTCATTTGGAGATGCATTCACTGAAGCCAACGTAGGCGTGACGCCAGGCACCATTACCTACGGCTCCGACGAGATTACCGTCACGGACATCAATGCTGAGAGTGTGACACTGTCGAGAAAGGGAACTGATAACTGGTCTACATCCTCTGTTGATGTTTACTACGGCGCTCCCGCCGCTTTCCCCTTCCCCATCACTTGGGACGCTACGAATAAGACGACGGGCTTCAATCAGCCTGCGGGAAATGTGACCATGAACGTGGAGTACTACCCAGTGGCTGAGCTCACCAAGGCTCCTGCGGCAAAGAGCGACATTAAGGCTGCTACTGCCGACGCCATCGTTACTGCTGGCACCGTGGCTATGATTGGCCAGACCGAGAACGCTCAGGGCACGCTGATGTACTACGCTGTGCAGAGCGAGACGGCTCCCGAAGCCCCCGACTACGACAACAAGGGCTGGAGCGACAAAGTACCTACGGCTGCCGACTTCAACCAGGGCAACGTCTATGTATGGTACTACGTGAAGGGTAATGACGGCGACGCTGAATCAACCTTCAACGACGGCGCTATCACGAAGCTTGGCGAGAGTGGCTACGTAACGCTGGCAGCTCCTCCCATCTACGCCATCACGCTGGCCGAGGGCACTGAGGATGTCGGCGAGTGGGTCATCTCGCCCGCCGAGGCCACCAAGGGCCAGACCGTCACCGTCACCTACACCGGCTCACGCAAGGTGAAGAGCGTCAAGGCTGTGAAGAAGGGCGGCGCACCTGACCCGAAGCTCGCTACTCCCCTGACCATCGAGGCTATAACCGCCGGATTTATTAGCGTTTCGAGTCCGAAGGAGGGCATGCAGTTCTCGCTGGACGGCGGTGCCACCAAGAATGCTGTCACCACGGGTCAGATTGTGTTAGCTGCAGGCGACAAGGTGCAGTTCTACGGCAACGGCACCAGCATCACCAGTTATTACGGCACCAAAATTACCGGCAGTGGCAACGGCTTCACCTGCAAGGTGTATGGCAACATCATGAGTCTGGTGGACGAAACGGGATTTGCCACCGCCACGACACTATCGGAGAGTGTAACTTTCTATGGATTATTCTACGGAAACACTACGCTGACCGACGCCAGCGGCCTGCTGCTGCCCGCCACGGAGCTGACACCGGAGTGCTACAATCAGATGTTCAGGAGCTGCACCAGCCTGACCGCTGCGCCCGAGCTGCCCGCCACTGAGCTGGCCGGCCACTGCTACCGCTCTATGTTCATGGGCTGCACCGCCCTGACCACTGCGCCCGTGCTGCCCGCCACGGAGCTGGTCGAGAGGTGCTACTATCAGATGTTCATTAACTGCTCGAAGCTCGCCACCGTTACCTGTCTGGCTACGTCGGGCATCAACGATAATTCCAGCACCACTAACTGGCTTAAAAGCGCCGGCTCGCAAGTTGAGGGTACTAAGACCGTCTATACTGTCAGCACGGCTAACTGGCCAGAAGGAGACACCAGCGGCATCCCCACCGGCTGGACGCGCGTGAAAGTGGACAACTAAAGGACCAAAACGCGCCCCTCTCGCGCGTATATAATATAAAAGGTATAAACAATATAAAGAATACAATTATGCAAAACATAAAGAAATATTTTATGACGCTCGCACTGCTACTGACGGCAGTCACGGGCGCATGGGCACAAAGTTCGCTCAACGTAGTAGAATTCGAGGTGCCCGCAGCGTGGGCAAACGACAATAGCCCAGTGACCGCTGGCGACCTGCCAGGATTCAAGGCCTCAACCTTGGCTGAGGCCGAGAAATGGAAGGGCGCACCCAAAACAGGTAATGCTATGCTCATCTATGCATTCGATGGTAATACAATTAATTTGGTTCAATTCTCAAATGAAGCACCTATTGTTGGTGGATCAAAAGCTGAATGGACGAAAAAACAAGTCTTTGGCTTGAAATTAAATTATAAGTTTTTCATCACCACCGAAATTACCGAGTGGCCCCTGACATCGCAGGACGGCAAGCTGTGGACACTCGCCAAGATGCCCGCCAACGACATCGAGCTGCAGGTGGAGTACTTCGCCGAGAGCAACATCTTCTTAGGTAAGGAGGCTCTGGCCGACAAGGCAAACATCGTCGTGACCGCTGGCGAATTAGGCGTACAGTTCGACGAGGACGGCAAGTCTGCCAACACCGTCACCGAGGGCAGCACCGTTACCACCAAGTACAACGGCACGAAGAAAATCCTCGGCATGAAGGTGGAGAAGAAGGCGAAGGGCAACATCGTTGACCTCTCGACATATTCGGGAACCTCTTATGAGGTGACTGAAGATGTGACTTTCACGGGTACGACAAATAATGAGATATCTATCCTGTACAAAGGCGAGGGCTATGAGGTAACGCTCGACAATGTAAACGCCCCAAAGTGTTTTATAGCCGCTCAGGATGATAATTATACTGTGAATGTAAAGCTGAAGGGCACGAGCAGATTGGCAGGTATATATGATCAAAACGCGGATATAATCATCGGCGAGGCAGCAGCTGGCGGCACTGTGATTTTATTTGATGAATCTCCCCTCGGCGGAAATGGAACAACAATCACTATCAACGGAGGCACGGTGAAGGCTAAAGCCTCTGCTTCTTCTGCTGTATATGACATGCTCGAGGTAAACGGCGGTGCTGTGTATATTGAAGCAGCCGAAGATAGTAAAGCCGTTTCCATCGATGCATCGGGCAGCGTCACCTTATACGGCTGGAACGGCAGCGCATGGGAAACTTATAAAGACCATCGCTACCTGTCGACGGACAACAGCAAGGCTCCAACAGAATGGACTTGGTAACCTCTAGCGCGTATATAATATAAAAGGTATAAACAACATAAAGAAATACAATATATGAAAACAATATCAAGATATATAATGACGCTCGCACTGCTACTCACGGCAGTCACGGGCGCGTGGGCAATCACGGACCCCAACTCCGTCTATTGGGACAAACAAACCTGGTCCGGATGGGAAGAAAACGTAACCACACACACCGTGGGCGACATCACCATCACCGCCACTGGCTCGGGCAAAGTGTATCAAAGTACGACTAGCGGCGAGCCGCTGGCCCTGCAGGCTGGCAACAACGACGCCATCACCTTCACCAGCAATGGCAAGCCCTTCGCCAGCATCGCAATCATAACTGACGACGAACTCAATGTTGCTGGCTGGACTTACAACAGCTCGACAGAGTCATACGAGTGGAGCGGTGGGCCCACCACCAGCGTCACGCTGAGCGGTTGCGACATCAAGGCCGATGTGATTACATTCACCTTCGGCACCGCCGAAGCCCCCATCACCGTCGAGTGGAACGCCTCGACCAAGACCGGCTCCTTCGAGATGCCCGCCTACGACGTGGAGATAGCTCCCATCTACGCCCCTGTGGCTCAGTGGGCCAAAGTCGAGAATGTGGATCAGCTGCCGACAGCCATTGAGGGCATCTTCGCCGGAACTACCGACGCCATCGTCAAGGCCGGTACCGTAGCCATGATGGGCAAGACCGAGAACCCGCAGGGCATCGTGATGTACGCCGTGACGAGCACCAACCAGGCCACGGCTCCCGAGCTCAGCGCCTTCAGTGCCACCGTGCCCACAGCCGAGAACATTGCTGATGAGGGTGCAGACGTCCTGATATGGTACTACATCCAGGGTGCCAACACTCCCGACGGCCAGGAGGCCACTGCCGAGAACACTTTCAACGACTCGGAGATCTGCGCTGAGCCCATCAAGGTCACCGTACTCCCCAACAAGTTCGACATCACCTTCAACGCCGCCAACGCCAACACCATCGAGGCCGGCAAGGCTACCGTGAAAGTGGGTGATGCCGCCGCCACCGTCACCGAGGGCAAGCTCGAGGGCGTGAAGATGGGAACGAAAGTCACCATCAACGCTAAGCAGGGCTACAAGTTCCGCAAGGTGGAGGCGAAGAAGGGAGCGGCGACTCCTTCGCTCAACATCACCAACCCCGAAGTGGGACAGGTCATCGGCAGCGACGGCAAGAACTACGCCTACGCCAGCCTACCCACGGGCGTGACCGCCGTGGCCAAGATTTGCTACGTCAGCGGCAGCAACGGCCTGGCACTGGCGCTGACCGATGAGGGCCAGATGAACTACAGCACGGCCCAGACAACCTGCGCCGCCCACACGCCGGCCTTCACCGGCGGCACGTGGAAGCTGGCCAGCGAGGACGAGTGGAACAGCATGATTTCCGCTGCCGGCAGCTACTCCTCCCTGCGCAAAGGCTTCAGCAGCGTCGGCGGAACGAATATGCAGCGGGAACTCTACTGGTCGTCTACGGAGTACAGTTCCGACCGCATGTGCGTCTACGACTTCAGCGACGGCAATTGGTACGACGACCGTAGGGACCGCGAACGCTACGTTCGCGCCTGCCTCGCGTTCTAACCCCTCTCGCGCGTATATAATATAAAAGGTATAAACAACATAAAGAAATACAATATATGAAAACAATATCAAGATATCTAATGACGCTCGCACTGCTCATCACGGCAGTCGGCGGAGCATGGGCCGAAGAGGTGACCGTCACGTTTACTCAGGCTGACCTCAATGGCTATAGCACTGTTGCCAAGGACGGCGTTACCCTTACGCCAGGCAACGACAGGGTCCATAACTATGATAACTTGTATAACGACGGCAGCACCACCTTCTCTGTTGATAAAGGCAAGTTCACGAAGATTGAAATCGTCAATTGCACCTATGGAGACATTAGTGGTTGGCAAAAGATACAGACCGGTAGCTATCAGCCATATCCAGATATAGATCCTGACTGTTGGGAAGGCATTTATACGCTGACATGGACTGGCGAGGCAGAAAGCGTCGCCTTCACGGCTAGTGTTTACGGTATCCAAAGCATCGTCTTCACCATCGATAAACCCGACGTCGACGTGACCCTCAACGAGGCTAAGACCGAGGCATCGTTCGAGATGCAGACCTTCGACGTGGACGTGGACTACGAGCTGGTACGCGACATGGCTATCAGCATGACCACCAAGGTGGGCGACGGCAACGACGGCTACCGCATCCGACTGAAGAAGAGCGAGCAGAATCCCGGTAAGTTTGAGCCTGCCGATACTGACGTTGCAGGTATGATCGCTATGATTAAGGTGCACGACGCCATTGAGAACCAGGACCTCATGTTCCTCAACCTCGGCGGGTCCGTTGACTGCACCGTCAGCATCTATGCCATCGATGACAATGACCAGCCCGTAGGCAACCCCGTCGCCTTCCAGGACCTCGTGCCCGGACGCTACATTGCCAAGGCTACTGCTGCCACTGGCTCTACCTACGATGGCGAGACCGCCAATTCTAACATCTTCGTGCTCTTCCAGGGATATCCTGTTGAGGTGCCTGCCGGCGAGTTCGCCACCTTCTATAAGGATGAACCGCTCTATGCTGATCCTATTTCTTCTGCCGATGCCGAGCTCTACACTATCAGTAGCATCAACAACGACAAGGCTGTGCTGAGCAGTGCCATCGAGACCGCTCCAAGCAACACGCCGCTGCTGGTCTATAACAACAGTGACGAGGCCAAGACCTTCCTGCTGATTCCTGCCGATGCCGAGCCTAACCTGTCTCTCGACGTCTATGACGGCTTCATCGGCACGCTGACTGCCACCACCATCGCCGCCAGCGATGAGGATCAGACCAACTACGCCTTCAATGGCAAGGCCTTCGTCTATGTGAAGTATGCCATCCCCGTGGCTGCCAACAAGGCATGGCTGAACATCAGCAACTTGAATGCACGTGTTATCAACATCGTCTTCGACGAGACCACGGGCATAACAAATGCTGATCGTACGAAGTCAACGGATGATAGCTGGTACACCATCGATGGCCGCAAGGTTAATGCTCCTACGAAGAAGGGTGTTTACATCCTGAATGGACAAAAGGTGGTTGTTAAGTGAGAATGAAATGAGTTTTTTGAAGGAAAACAATAAGCAACAATGGGTAAGAATTATATCCAACAATGAGAAAAAATAATATCTAATAATGGGAAAGAATAATATTTATTTCTAATTCTTGGGATTAATTATTTCTTATTGTTTCAAATTGTTTTCCAGAAAAAACAAAGAATTCGTTTCCAAGCAGAAAAACAAAATTTAAAGAAACTATGAATATGAAACAAAAGATATTTTCACTGCTCGCGCTACTCACGATTGTGGTGAGTATGAGCGCCATGCAGATTTTCGTCAAGACGCTGACGGGCAAGACCATCACACTCGACGTGGAACCTTCGAACACTATCTTGCAGGTGAAGGGACTGATCAATAATAAGGAAGGTATGCCTGTGGCCGACCAAAGACTTATCTTTGCCGGCAAAGAGCTGGATAACGAAAAAACTCTGGCCGACTACAACATCCAGAAAGAGTCGACACTCCACCTGGTAATGAAAATAACCAGTGGATTCAATCTCAGCGTGAACGATAATGCTCACGGTACTGTAACTTTCAAGGTGGACGATAATGCCGTAACGACTGCCGACGAAGGCGACTTGGTGACAATGACCATCACGCCCAACGAGAACTGGGTTGTGGGTAAAGTTACGGGCGAGTGGATTGCCACTCAGGCACGCGCACCACAACGCCGCACTTCAGGCCTTGGTCTGCTACAGGATGTTGACCTGACCTTTGTTTCTGAGGATGCCGTGACTCGCGCCCAGACCTACACCTTCGAGATGCAGCGCGCCAAGGCCGAGTTTGCAGTGAAGTACAAGAAGATGCTGACCCACGAGGACATCACCATCACGGTGGACGATGCTGTTTACACAGGTCATGCTCTGAATCCTGATGTCGAGGTGAAGGACGGCGAGACCGTTCTGGTGAAAGACAAGGACTATACTGTGACCTTCTTGGGCAACACCGATGCCGGCACTGGCACCGCCACCTTCAAGGGCATCGGCGATAACTATGCTGGCGAGAAGAAGGTAGAGTTTAAGGTGATCAAGGCCGAGGGTCTGGTGCTGTTCTATCCTTCTGAGGTCGAGAAGACCTATGGCGATGCTAACTTCACACTGAAACCCAACACCCGTGGCGACGGCGTGCTGACGTTCGCGTCGGACAAGCCCGAGATTGCTGCTGTTGATGCTGCCACTGGCGAGGTGACCATCAAGAGCGCTGGCAAGGTGACCATTCGTGCCACTATGACCGAGGGCGATAACTACTTTGGCGATACCGACTGGTGCGAGCTGATCATCGCACCCAAGGCGCTGGCCGATGGCATGTTTACCCAGATTTCTTCGCCCGTCTATACGGGTGAGCCTCTCGTGCCCAATGTGGTGATGAAGGATGGCGAGACCCTGATGAAGATGGGCACCGACTATACCCTGGACTTTGAGGACAACGTGAATGCTGGCACTGCTAAGGTGACTGCCACTGGCGTGGGCAACTATCAGGGCACGGCCACGACGACGTTTACCATTGCTCAGGCTGCACTGACGGCTGTTACACTGGAGGCCACCAACTTTGTTTACAACCAGCAGGAGCACGAGGCTAAGGTGACCAGCGTGAAGGCTGGCAACCTGGATGTGCCTGAGGATAGCTACGAGGTAACGGGCAACAAGGCCACGAATGTGGGCACCTATACCGTCACCGTCACTGGTAAGGGCAACTTCAAGGGTACGGCACAGGCACAGTGGAGCATCGTTCCTGATGCTGAGGCTGTGTTCGCACTGACACTCGATCCCACTGAGTTTGTGTACGACGGCACTGAGAAGAAGCCTGCTGTCACTGTGAAGGATGGCGACGCTGTGCTGGTTGAGGGCACCGACTATACCCTGGCTTATGCCAACAACGTGAACGCTGGCACGGCTACCGTGACGGCCACTGGTAAGGGCAACTATAACTGCACCAAGACTGTGGAGTTTTCCATCAAGAAGGCCGACGTCACCATGACGGCGCCTACGGTGAAGTTAGGCTTGATCTACACGGCTCAGGCTCAGACACTGGTTGCTGCCGGCACTGTGCAGGGCGGCGAGATGCAGTATGCACTTGACGGCGAGAACTTTGCTACGGCTCTGCCTCAGGGCACCGATGCCAAGGACTATACCGTATCTTATAAGGTGGTGGGCGACCAGAACCACAACGATGTGGAGGCTCAGACCATCGATGTGACCATTATTCCGGCCACACTGACGGCTGCCACTCTGGTGGAGACTAACCTGGTGTACAACCAGTTGGAGCAGGTGGCTCAGGTGGCCAGCGTAAGTGCAGGCACGCTTACTGTTCCTGAGGGCAGCTACGAGGTGACTGGCAACAAGGCCACGAACGTGGGCAACTACACGGCTATCATCACTGGTAAGGGCAACTTCAAGGGCAGCGTAACGGCTCAGTTCAGCATCGTGGCCGACCAGTCGGTATTGTTCGACCTGACGCTGAATCCTACGGAGTATGTGTACGACGGCACGGAGAAGAGGCCTGAGGTTATTGTGAAGGATGGCGAGACCGTATTGGTTGAGAATACCGACTACACCCTGGCTTATGCCAACAACGTGAACGCTGGTACGGCCACTGTGACCGCTACTGGTAAGGGCAACTACGTGGGCACCAAGACGGCTGAGTTTACCATTAAGAAGGCCGACGTCACCATGACGGCGCCTACGGTGAAGTTGGGCTTGATCTACACGGCTCAGGCTCAGACCCTGATTGCTGCCGGCTCGGCAGAGGGCGGCGAGATGCAGTATGCACTCGACGATGTGAACTATTCGACCACGCTGCCTCAGGGCACTGATGCCAAGGAGTATAGCGTTTACTTCAAGGTGGTGGGCGATCAGAACCACAACGACGTGGAGGCTCAGATCCTGAAGGTGACCATCGCCCAGGCTGAGATTACTGCTGCCACATTGGTGGAGACTAGTCTGGTGTACAACCAGCAGGAGCAGACGGTACAGGTGGCCAGCGTGATGGCCGGCAACCTGGTGGTGCCTGCCGACGGTTACGAGGTAACGGGCAACAAGGCTACGAACGTGGGCTTCTATACGGCTACCATCACTGGTAAGGGCAACTTCAAGGGTGAGGTGACGGCTCAGTATGGCATCGTTCCTGATGCTGAGGCTGTGTTCGCACTGACCCTCGATCCCGCTGAGTTTGTGTACGACGGCACTGAGAAGAAGCCTGCTGTCACTGTGAAGGTGGGCGAGACGGTGCTCGTGGAAGATACTGACTATACACTCGCCTTCGAGAACAACGTGAACGCTGGTACGGCTAAGGTGACTGCTACTGGTAAGGGCAACTACGTGGGCACCAAGACGGCTGAGTTTACCATCAAGAAGGCCGACGTCACCATGACGGCGCCTACGGTGAAGTTAGGCTTGATCTACACGGCTCAGGCTCAGACCCTGATTGCTGCCGGCTCGGCAGAGGGCGGCGAGATGCAGTATGCACTCGACGATGTGAACTATTCGACCACGCTGCCTCAGGGCACTGATGCCAAGGAGTATAGCGTTTACTTCAAGGTGATGGGCGATCAGAACCACAACGATGTGGAGGCTCAGATCCTGAAGGTGACCATCGCCCAGGCTGAGATTACTGCCTTCGAGTTGGCTGCCACTAAGTTCGTTTACAACCAGCAGGAGCAGACGGCTCAGGTGGTAAGCGTGAGCGCTGGCACACTGGTTGTTCCTGAGGAAGGCTATGAGGTAAGTGGCAACAAGGCTACTGAGGTGGGCACCTATACCGTCACCGTGACTGGTAAGGGCAACTTCAAGGGTGAGCTGAAGGCTCAGTTCACCATCGTGGCCGACAAGACTGCACTCGACGCTGCCATCACGGATGCTGCTGACTACTATGAGAGCATCAAGGCCGACTATGCCGACGTTGCTGCCACACTGCTCGAGGTGATCAATGCCGCCAAGGGTGTGCAGGCCGATGAGGCTGCCACACAGAAGGCCGTAGACGATGCTGTCGAGGCACTGAAGAAGGCTGTTCAGGATGCAAAGGATGCTGTTGAGGTGATCACGGGCATTAACAGTGCCAAGGTTGACGCCAACAGCGTATGGTACGACATGAAGGGCCGCAAACTGGAAGGCAAACCCACGAAGAAGGGTGTCTATGTGGTCAACGGTCGTAAGGTTGTAATTAAGTAGAATCCCTGGTACCAAGGGGTTGGTACTCACAGTACCAACCCCTCTGGTATTTTCAGTACCAACCCCTCTGGTACTCTCAGTACCAAGCCTTGGTACTGTCAGTACCAAACCTCGGTAGCCTGGCTACCAAGCTTTGGTAGCGTGCCTACCAAAGGTCGGTAGTGTGGATACCAAAAGGCGGTAGCCTGAATACCAAACGTTGGTAATCAGGCTACCGCTTCTTTGTAACAAAACAATAGTTGTTCAGACGATGCTTAAACCTCTGAGAAATCTATGGCGTCTTTGTAGTGCTCAAACGCCAGATCCTCTTTCTTATAACCATAGCTGTCAAAGAGGTTCAGAATCCATTGCTGCTGTTCGGGCGTGAGCAGTTTATCGCCGCTGTTGTAGCGGTAGAAGGTGCCGTGTCCGCCCAAATAATCCTTTATCTGGTCGCGCAGCGGTGTGTAGTCTTTCTGTTTTACTTCGCTAAACAATGACTTAAAACCATAGGCACCGTTGATTACGCGAATCTCCTTGTAAAGTTTGCACTGGCTGCCCTTCTTGGCCGTGGGATACACAGCATTGCCCCACACCACATCGTCGGGTATGGTCAGTCCTGTCTGGAATCGCAGGCAGTTGTCACGTTTCTCACAATTCTCGTTGAAACAATGATGCCAAGAAAGTGGCGCATCGTCGTAATTTAGTATTAATCCGTTTTTGGTCTTCATATCGACTGCAAAGGTACGAATTTTTCTTTGAATACGCAATTATTTTACCACTGTTTTACGACCATTAATAATATAAAGGCCTGGCTTCAGCTGTTTGTTGGCCACGCGACGGCCGCTGAGGTCGTAGATGCGGGTGGGGGCAGGGCTGTTCGACTTGGTGACATCGGTGATGCCAGTGGTGTCGAAGCTCATGGCCTGGATGTTGATGGTGCCCACCACGAAGTCGGCATTGCGGGCGGCATCGGCATAGAAGGCGATGACGTAGTAGCCCGACTTGGTGATGTCGAACTCGAACGACTGGAGGGTGACGCCTGTAAACTTGTTGGCCACGTTGTTGCCAATGTTGACGTTGGGCGTATAGGTGGTTGAGGCTGTTTCCTCACCCTCGGCTGTTTCGATGGCCACGGTGATGGGCGAGAACGAGGGGCGGTTCCAGTTGCACACCTTATACCTTATTATATAATGGCCGGCATGCAGATAGAGAGAGGAGCGACCTTCGCTGGTGCCAAACTTGGCCCATGCAGCTTTCTCCTTGCCAGTGGCGTTTTGGACGAGCAGGCCATACTGGAAGGCACGTGTGCTGTTTGTGAAACGCAGAAGTCGGGGGCCGCTGGTGGCTGGCAGTCCGCCACCAATGCGCTTGGTGGAGCCATCGCTGGCATACCAGTCTTGTGGCACGGAACCCTCGGTCTTGAAGCGCTGCACCAGCGAGTAGGAGGTCTGTGTGAGGACGTTGTTCACCAGGCAAGAGGAACTGCCAGTACGGCCCTTGCTGTCGGTCACCTCGGCAATGAGGTTGTGCTTGCCACTCTTGGGCTGAATGACTGATGCCTGATAGGGAGCGGCCGTCAGTGAGTCGAGGAACGTCTTGCCATCGTAGAAGGTCACCTTCTTGACGGTGGCGCTCCTAGCCTTGGCCGTGGCAGCGATGCTGATGTCAGGGAATGTGGCTTTGTCCTTGGGTGCCATGCAGAGGTTGGTGGTTTCGCCGGCAGGCTGGGTGAAGTGCGCGTTGGGCTGGTTCAGCGTGAAGCGCTTGCAGAAGTTCCAGATGAGGTGGCGGTTCAGGTCCATGGGCCAGTGGCCGCCATTATTATAAGAATAGAGCCACACCTCGCCACCATTGGGGCCGCCCGTCCATTTCTCCAGGTCGCCGTCGTACCAGGAGCTGCTGATGGGCTTATAGCCTGTGGTCTTTGAGTAGCTGGTATGCTTGTCGTGCTTGGCATAGTTCTCGATATAGGCGTGGATGCCATATTTCTCGTAGCCAAACACATCGTCGCCGTAGGCAATACATTCCAGCAGGTTGACGGGCTTTGAGCAGTTGTTCCAGGGCGACTCAGAGAACTGGATGCCGCTGGTGGGGGCAAAGGCTGCAATCTTGTTCTGCATGTTGGCAATGCAATGGTGAATGAGCATGGAACCCATGGAGAAGCCCGACCAGTAGACACGGTCCTTGTTGATCTCATAGCGTGTGTACATCTCGTCGATGGTCTTGCTCACAAAGAGCTGGTCGCCCGTGCCGCCAGTGTCCCAAGTGCTGCCGTTGCTGCGCAGATAGGCAATGACAAACTTGGCCGTGTCGATCATCTCGTACATCTTGTCGGAGCCATACTGGTATTCCGGGTCCTGGTTCATGCCGTGCGTCACAATGAAGAGAGGTGAGTTGGCGGGCAGACTGTTGGGGGTGAATACCACCATGTTTCTACTCTTGCCGTTGACGGTAATGTCTATGGACTGTTTCTTGTAGGCGCTGACGTGCAACGCAGTTAGGATAACGATAAGTGATAGTAATAATCGTTTCATTGGTAAAAAATAATTTTTTATGGATGAATAACTTGCTTGCTCGCAAAGAGCGAGCGCAAAGGTACGAAAAAAAATTGACTGACCAAAGAAAATGGAAGAGATTATCAACGAAAGACTGTAATTGTAACAGGATTGTAATATCAACGTAATGGGGACGTAACAAGATTGTGATACCTTTGCAGCAAAAATACAAAGGAATGGAATTGATTATTAACATTTTCTCGCTTGTTGGTTCTCTGGCGTTGTTCCTCTTTGGAATGAAGACAATGTCGGAAGGACTTGAAAAGTTTGCAGGCGACCGCCTGCGTAGCATTCTGGCGGCTATGACCAAGAACCGCGTGATGGGTGTGCTGACGGGTATCCTGATTACGGCACTCATCCAGTCGTCGAGTGCCACAACCGTGATGGTTGTAAGTTTTGTGAATGCAGGGTTGATGACGCTGGCACAGTCTATTGGCGTCATCATGGGTGCAAACATCGGAACAACAGTTACAGCATGGATTATATCAGCTGTTGGCTTTAAGGTGAACATCGCTGCCTTTGCTATCCCCTTGTTGGCTATCGGTATGCCATTGATATTCAGTGGCAAGGGTAACCGCAAGAGCATTGGCGAATTCATCTTCGGCTTCTCGTTCCTGTTCATGGGACTTTCATTTCTGCAAGATGCAGCCACAGAGATGAACATCGGCGATATGGTGGCTGGCATGCTGGCGCACGTGCCGCAGGATTCGTTCTTCACCATCATATTGTTTGTGATCGTGGGTGCTTTGGTGACTATGATTGTACAAGCTTCAGCAGCTACGATGGCTATTACTTTGATGCTATTTGGTATGAATATTCCCGGCTTTGGATTTGAACAGGCTGCCGCCTTGGCAATGGGGCAGAATATCGGTACAACCATTACGGCATTTATGGCTTCGCTCACCGCTAACACACAGGCACGCCGTGCCGCACTGGCCCACATGTTCTTCAATGTCTTTGGTGTCGTGGTGTTCCTTATCGTATTCTATCCTGCCTGTAACGCCGTCAGTTGGTTTGTTGATAGCGTGATGGGCGGCGGAAACGATCTCTATAAACTTTCAACCTTCCACACAGCCTTTAATATCATTAATACTCTGTTGCTCATTGGCTTTGTTCATCAGATAGAGTTACTTGTGTGTCGCGTACTGCCGATGAAGGAACAGGACGAGGATTATCGTCTGAAGTTCATTTCTGGTGGTCTGCTCTCTACAGCAGAACTCAGCATTATGGAGGCTCAGAAGGAGATTCAGAATTTTGCCGAACGCTGTCACAGAATGTTTGGTTTTGTTACAGATCTGATGCAGACGGAGGATGAAGTGGTATTCAATAAAACTTTTTCTCGCATTGAGAAATACGAGAATATCACCGATTCGATGGAGATGGAGATAGCGGCCTACCTGAACAAGGTGAGTGAGGGTAGATTGTCGGATGCCTCGAAAGCGCAGATACAAAAGATGTTGCGCCAGATATCCGAACTGGAGAGTATCGGCGACTCGGTGTATAACCTCGGTCGCACTCTGAATCGCCATCGCCTGAATTGTCACGATGATTTTACCGACACCCAACTGCAACATATGCAGACGATGTTGGGGCTTGTAGATGGGGCTCTCACTGAAATGCAGAAGCGTATTGCAGCACCCATTTCCCGTCCGACCACCTCGTACAACATCGAAAACGAGATTAATAACTATCGTACGCAGCTGAAAAATCAGAACCTGCACGATGTTAACTCAGGGCTCTATAGTTATCAGCTCGGCGTTTTCTACGTAGATTTCATCTCGGAATGTGAGAAACTGGGCGACTATGTAATAAACGTTGTTCAGGCAGGAAAAGGACTGAATAACGACTTTGAAGACAGACCTTACAATGGGCAAGGCTAAAACCTTGCGAGTGTAAACCTGATGGTGAGCCCTCCGCCTGGAGTAAGTTGTGCTGTTGTTGTTCCGCCGTGAACAGCAACAGCATTTTTAACGATGGCGAGGCCGAGGCCTGTGCCGCCGAGTTTCCTGCTGCGCCCTTTGTCGATACGGTAGAAACGCTCAAAAAGGTGTTCCAGATGTTTTGGTTCTACGCCTGGGCCGTCGTCGCTCACTTGGAACTCATAGAAATGGCGCCCTTCGTGCTCCACCTCGTTGCAGATGATTGCGATGCGCGAGGCTCCTGTGGCGTAGGCGATAGCGTTGTCAATCAGATTGCGGAAGATACTGTAGATGAGGCTTGCGTCGCCCTGCACTTCCACATGGTTGGGCATCTGTATGGATGGCGTGATGTGCTTTTCGTTCAGTTGCAGCGATGTGTCTTCGAGCACATTCTGTACGATGGCACCGACGTTAACTTGCAGATATGCGCTTCGGCTGTCTGTACGACTGTCGTCCATCTCGTCGAGCTTGGTGAGTGCACTCATGTCAAGCAGTAGTTTGGTCATGCGTTCACTCTGGGCATAGCAGCGTTCCAGAAAGTGTTTTTTCTTGTCTTCGGGCATGTCGGGATGATCCAGAATGCTCTCCAGATAACCGTGAATGCTGGCGGCAGGCGTCTTCAGTTCATGGGCAGCATTCTGAGTGAGTTGGCGCTTGATGCGTACCTTTTCTTCCTCAGAATGACGGAGTTTCCAATAAAGCATAATGATGGTATGACTGATGTCGCCTAATTCGTCGTCAGGCAAACGTCGCTCCAGTTCGTGGTCAAGCTGTTGGCCCTCTTCGGCTTTCATGGCAAACTCTCGCAGATAGCCGATATGGCGACTGATGCGATGGGTGATGTAATAGAGGGCTACACCCAGCAGCAGCGTCAGCACAATGGCATAATACATATAGGTGCTGTCGGCCTGTAACGAGCGTGTCAGCTCGGCAGAGTAGGGCACAGCAGTACGCACGATGACATTGCCGAAGCGGGTAGCAGAGTAAAAGTAGGTTTCGTGGGTGGATTGCGACAGGCGCTTGATGTCGTAGCCGTTGCCATGATGCAATGCCTGCTGTATCTCTGTTCGCTGAAGATGGTTGCCCAGCGAATCCACCTGGGTCTCGTAGCTATCCAGGATTACCAGTCCGTCCTTATCTATGATTGACACACGAAGTCCTTCCATGCTATGCCGTTCTACATAGTCGCGAAACAAACGATTATTAGTTAGACTGTCTTCACCAAGTGTCTGTACCATTTCATAGTTGTACATCTGAAGACGTGAGTGAAGAATGTCAATCTTGTACTCCTTCTCACGCTGGTATTGATACACACTAAAGCAAACAGCAAAGAGCAGGAAAACACCACCGATACTGAACAGCAGATTGCGCTGAAAGGATTTACTTTTCGCCTCCGGCGCAAAATGCTCACGCTCGGCAGAGCTCAAACGAGTTTGGTTCTGCTCTCGCTTAATCTCATCTTTCAAAGCAGTAGCCATAACCTACACGTGTTTTTATTTGTTTGCCATAACGGCCTATCTTCTTACGCAGTCTTGTGATGTTCACGTCTACCGTGCGGTCAAGAACCAGCACATCCTGTGGCCAACAATACTTCAATAAGTCTTCCCGAGAAAACACCTTGTTAGGATGTTGGAGAAAGAAAGATAATAATTCAAATTCCAGCTTAGTGAAATCCAGTTCCTTCCCGTCACATACAACGGTCTTGGCATTCAGATTAATCGTAATTCCTTCGTAAGTCATCGTATTATCTGCAGCAGCAGGAACGGTTTGCTGCAATTGAGTACGTCTGAGCACAGCCTTCACCCTGGCTTTCACTTCCTTCATACTCAGTGGCTTAGCGATATAGTCGTCAGCACCGATATTGAGTCCTTTTACCAGATTGTCCTCACTGTCCAGTGCCGTAATGAAGATAATGGGAATCTGTGTCGTAGCGGGATCGTTCTTTAGTCTGCGCGCCATCTGGAACCCCGACATTTCTCCCATCATAACATCTAGCAGAATAAGCGAATAATCTTGTAGGGGTAGTTCCAGAGCCTCCTCTGCTGAATTGGCTGTAACCACCTCAAAACCTTCATTCTCGAGGTTATATTGCAGTATTTCACAGATATCCTGCTCATCATCTACAACAAGTATCTTCATAATTCTTCTGAATTTCAAGACGCAAAGTTATATACTTTTTCCGAAAAATAGAAAGGATTTATATTACAATGTTATTAAATCTCAACATCGTAGGTGTTTTAACATGATAATTATTGGATTTTTCTCTAATTATGCAAATTCATAATTGCTTCTAAGCATTTTCTAAAAAATAATGGCTAACTTTGCAGGCAGAATGAAACAGAAGCGCAGTTTTATTTGGCTTTGGATAGCACTATTAGCTGTATGCTTGACAGTCTTGCAGAACTGGCAAGAACAAAAAACTGTGTATTCGCAAAGCTTGCCAGAGCGTGCTGAGTCATCGGTCATAACTCCTCAGCAACATCACCATCATGAAGCCACGCTGACTGATGCCTCACAGCTCTATCGTGTCTGCAGTTCACGCCCTCAGCGCATCCTGCCCTCACAAGGCTCTAAAACAGAAAGAACCATCACGCCGCTCGGTAGCTTTGCCCTGCGGCAACATATTGTCAAACAGCTTAATTTCTTTTACGACAGCAGGTGCCGCCAGGAGACGGCTCCATTCTGCATGTCGGCCTCGTGCGACTACTATGTCATCGCACTGAGGCACATCATTCGTTGACGTAGTTGTCTGATTTCACAAGGACACACAAAATCAATTCACTTTATTAATTTATAATTTGTAACAACTATGTCAAGTATCAAACACTTGGAGATGGCTGCTGCCCTTTCCGCATATACGCATATCGAGATTAAGAAATCATTGTTTTCAACCAAGGCCATCTATACGCCTACTCAGAGCCAGGTTAAGGCCTACATACTGGAATATAGCCCCTCTGAGGGAGAGCGTTTGGAGCGCCTGCTGGAGATGCCCTTTGACAAGATGGCTGTTGACATCGTGCAGAAGGGCAAACCCGTGGTTGGAGTTAACGGCAACTTCCGCCTGGAACTCTGTCTGAGCGACGATCATCAGTTCTGTGGCCTTCAGTTGTTCCGCTTTGGCGATTTCAAATACAATCCCGTCTTTGAACCTCGTTTCTATGAAGGCAAGCATGTGCAAATCATTGCACAACTGATTTAGTTTGTGACATACACACAGGATTCAGCAAGTGGGGGCTATCGCTTCAGCGACCCCACTTTGCTGGTTTTTGTAAAATGTAACACAAATGTAATACTTAAAAAAACGTAAATAGATAACCAAAATTTGTTCAGATGGAAAAGAAAAAGGAGTTAGATTTCTCTAACTCCCTTTAGGCGCTTCAGGATGGGCTTGAACCAACGACCCCCTGATTAACAGTCAGGTGCTCTAACCAACTGAGCTACTGAAGCAGTGTGCGTGTCATTTCTGATTTGCGGGTGCAAAGGTACGGCGAAAAATTGAATTACGCAAACTTTTTCGAGAAAAATTTTAGAAAAAAGTGATTTTTTTATAAAAAGTAGGGAAAAAGGATGTGTTTTTGGGGAGAATACGCTAAATTTGCAGTCAAAATAACGAATGGCCGCCAATTTGCGGTGTTTACTAACAAAGACGTATATGAACAGACGTATAAAAACAATATTGATGATGGTGGCCATGCTACCCATGACCCTTTCGGCCCAAGAGAACCACCAGTTGGAGGTAGGCAAGAACCTGGATATCTTCAACTCGCTATACAGTAATCTCGACCTCTTTTATGTGGATACGCTGAACCCCAAGCAGACGATGACGGCAGCCATCAACGGCATGCTGCGCTCGCTGGACCCCTATACCGAGTATTTCCCTGAGGAGGAGACGAAGAACCTGCAGATGATGCTCACGGGTAAGTATGCAGGCATAGGCGCATTAATAAAGTATCACACACGCCTGAAGCATGCCGTGATCGACGAGCCCTATGAGGGCATGCCTGCTGCCGAGGTGGGACTGCACAAGGGCGACATCATCCTGAGCATCGACGATACGACGATGACCGACAAGAACGTGAGCTATGTGAGCTCGCACCTGCGTGGCGATGCCGGCACCAGTTTTGTGCTGAAGGTGAAACGCCCCTCGACAGGCAAGGAAATGAAGTTCAAGATTACGCGCCGCAATATCCAGTTGCCCGTGCTGCCCTACTACGGTATGCGCCCAGGCAACATTGGCTATATCAACCTGAATCAGTTTACTGAGGGATGCGCCAAAGAGGTGCGCCGCGCCTTTATCGACCTGAAGAACCAAGGTGCCAAGGCCCTGATCTTCGACCTGCGCAGCAATGGCGGCGGCAGCGAGATGGAGGCCGTGGATATTGTGAACCTGTGGGTGCCGCAGGAGCAGACGGTGGTAGAGAACAAGGGTAAGGTGCGTCAGGCCAACCGTGTGTATAAGACCCGACTGGAGCCTGTGGACACCGTGATGCCCATGGTGGTGCTGGTGAACGGCGAGACCGCCTCGGCCTCGGAGATTACCAGTGGCGCCCTGCAGGACCTGGATCGTGCAGTTATCTTAGGTACGCGCACGTATGGCAAGGGCTTGGTGCAGGTGCCTATGGACCTGCCCTATAACACGAACGTGAAGATCACTACGGCCCACTATTATATTCCCAGTGGGCGCTGCATCCAGGCTATCAACTATAAGCGCAATGGCAAAGAACGCATTGCCGACTCGCTGACCACGGTGTTTCACACCCGTGGCGGACGTGAGGTGCGCGACGGCGGCGGCATCATGCCCGATGTGGAGGTGAAGAGTGATACGATGCCTAATATCGCCTACTATCTGTCGGCCAGTGGCGTCGACTCGACTGAGGTGATGTTCGACTATGTGGTGGACTATCTGGACCATCATCCCACGATTGCGCCAGCCAAGGACTTCCACCTGACTGAGGCCGACTGGCAGGCGTTCCGTCAGCGTGTCATCGACAGTGGGTTTACTTACGACCCCGTGTCGCAGAAGCAGTTTGACGAGCTGGTGAAGACAGCGAAGTTTGAGGGCTACTATGACGACGCCAAGGAGGCTTTCGACGCACTGGAGAAGAAACTGAAACATAATGTGGCCAGCGACCTGGACAAGCATCGCAAGACCATTCAGCAGGTGCTGGAGTTGGACATCATCGCTGCCTACTACTATCAGAAGGGTTCGCTGGAGGCTGGACTGAACTACGACGGTCAGCTCAGAGAGGCCGAGCGCATACTCAACGACCCTGCTGAATACCAGCGCATTCTTCAACCCGTAAAGCAAAAGAAGTAAACCCCAAGATATGGCAAATGTTCCACAGGAGTTTAACTCCCTCTACTTGAAAGATGTGTCGTTCGTCAACCTGATGACGCGACGCATCTTCAACGTTCTTATAGTGGCCAACCCCTATGATGCGTTTATGCTCGAGGACGACGGTCGCGTGGACGAGAAAATCTTTGATGAGTATACCGAACTGGGCATGCGCTTTCCTCCTATCTTCACCCAGGTGAGTACCATTGAGGAGGCGC